>NZ_JBHYGF010000091.1:0-11204 GCF_051859145.1 Dyadobacter sp. | reverse complement strand
CAAGAGGATGCCCATCTTTTGTTGTGGCAAGCAGAATCGCCTGATCTGTAAATTCAGGGTCAATTTCAGCCAGTGAATACAGAACTTCATAGCCATCCGCAGCTGAAATCAGCACGTATTTTGCCAGGTTTTCACCGCGCAGCTTTGCCCCGGTTGTCACGCCTGCTTTTTCAAGAAGTTCGATCAAAGCAACTCCGGCGAACACATGCTCTTTGCCGTCTCGGTCTTTCACCTTGTGACTTACCTGTTTAAAGCCGGCAAAGTCTGTTAGTTTTAGTTTCAAAGGTGTTGTCACTTCGCCACCAATGGAAAGCGTCGCTGTATTTTGGGCGAGGGATGAAA
This sequence comes from Dyadobacter sp., assembly GCF_051859145.1. Taxonomy (GTDB): domain Bacteria; phylum Bacteroidota; class Bacteroidia; order Cytophagales; family Spirosomataceae; genus Dyadobacter. The sequence goes on along the minus strand of NZ_JBHYGF010000091.1, from coordinate 10,862 downwards.
ATGTAGCACATAAAATCAGCAGCAGGCCAGCTGCAATGCTGCGTTTGAAAAAATTAGGTTGGAACATAGTTTTAAGGATTCGTAACAGGATGGGGATTAGAAAATGCCGGATTGGTTATGAATGATGAATCGGTTAGCATGCCTAGAAAGGCTGTCAAATCTGCCTTCTCGTCCCATGTCAGAGCCAGGTTTTTGCCACCTGATTCATTGGAAATTTTTTGCAGAAAAGCGCTTAGCGTAGGGCTTTGCCTGATGTGCTCGCTATAATGGTCGAGAACCTGCTCAATGGTTGTAAACCGACCGTCGTGCATGTAAGGAGCAGTGAGCATGATGTTACGGAGCGTCGGAACGCGAAACCTTGCCCGGTCAGCAGCTTGCCCCGTAAACTGCGCTCTGCCAATGTCGTTAGCTATGCTGTCCAGACCGTTGTTATGAAAAAGCTCTTTAAAGGTTTTGACCCCGCCGTGACAATGGCCACAGTTGGCGCCACGGATACCGCGCGTAGGATCTGGGCCATTTTCGAACAGTTGTAAGCCTCTTAACTCCTGAGCAGTCGGCGTATAACTTCCAGCCAAATAGTGATCATAATCCGAGCCAGCGGAAATCAGCGTCCTTTCAAATTGAGAAAGTGCTTTCAGGATTTTGTCTTCCGAAATCAGGCTGCTTCCAAATGCTTTGGCAAAAAGCGGCGGATATAAGGTGGTCTTACTTAGTTTTCTGGCCGATTCGCTGAGTGTTTGGCCCATTTCGTGTTCATTGGTTAATGGGAATTTGGCTTGCTCTTCCAGGCCAGGCGAGCGCCCATCCCAGAAAAAATTGCGAACCCAAAGCAGGTTAGCCAGCGACATGGAGCTCCTGGCGGTTAATGAACCATCCGAGCCGGTGCTGAATGCTTTTCCATCTGTGAAAGCAAGCTTTTGCTGATGGCAGCTTTGACAGGATATGTTGTTTCTGGCTGATAAGGCTTTTTCATAAAACAGCAGCCGCCCAAGATAAACACCTTCCTTAGTAGTAGGATTATCAGCGGGAATAACAAACCGTGAGCCGAAGTTAGCTGGATATAGCAAAACATAAGGCTGGGCATTTTTGCTTTGAAATCCTTGAATAAGTCCGCAAGAAATGAAAACAGCCAGGCCCAAGCTGGCTTTAAGCCAACTTGGGTTACTTTGTAAAGCTGTTTTCAAAATGTTTTTCATCAGGGTGAATACATCCTTAAAAGTGACTGAACACCAGGTTCACAAAGAAATTTCGTCCGGCTTCCGGGAAGCCTTCCACCAAACTGTAGTTGACATCAAAAACATTGTTGAGGCCCGCTTCGGCGGAAATGAATTTGTAAAGCTTCACCGATGCCTTGGCATTGACCAGCGTGTAAGCTTTTGCGTGGGTGCCGTAGCTCGTGCTGTAACGATCACTGTTATGTTCGACACTTGTCAGAATGTTGGCACGCTTCAAGAATGAATAATCCGCATACGCAAAAACCTTGTGTTCTGGTACATTGGTAAAAAGAATGGACGGGTTGGTTTTGTTTTTCCTTTTGATAAAAGAGTAATTAGAACCAATGCTCAGCCCGGAAATGATCCGATAATCCAGACCCGCTTCCGCACCGTAGAACCTAGCCCTTCCTGCATTTTGCAACTGAAAACGTCCCGGTTGCACATTGTCAACCTGCTGAATGATGTCATCAATGTTGCTGTTAAAGACGCTCGCTTGCAGGCTAAGCTTGTCCGCAATTTTGCCCGAATAACTTAAATCCAGGTTGACAGCAGCTTCTGCGCCAAGATCGGGATTGGGAATGGCTTGACCCATCCGGTAAGAATAACGGTCTTTAATGGTTGCAAAACGCGTTTTACGAGCAACCGATCCTTTCAACGAATGATTGGTGCATATATCCCAGAACAAACCGATCTGCGCATTGACTGCATTGTTTTTGCTGTCTTCAAAATTGGTAATTTCCTTGGTTGTTGCATTGTATTCCTGCGCTTTGTCGCTGTTACGCGTGTTAAAACTCACGCCTGGAATAACTGCAAGTTTAGGCGTGAGCTGGTAAGTGTTTTCAATGCCTGCGGACAGGGTATTATCGATATAACCCTGCACCGGCTCACCCAGATCATGCTCCCGGTGTACATCCCGCTTGTACTGCACATTTAGCTTGAAAACGTTCCGTTCCCACACCCGAGATTCATATTCTGCATTGCCGCCAAAGGTGTAATCGTCGTAGAAACTTTGAAACGCGTAGGGTCGGGATTGTTTAGTGTAGGTCGTGTCGTCATAACTAAACAGCTGATTAACAAATGTATCGTAGTAAAAGCGTGTTTTTACTTTGCTTTTTTCACCAACGGCCGTGTTCGAAATAAAATATAAGCTTTGCTTGTTCCACTTCGGCCATTGCCAAAAGCGCGTCATGATCCTGGAATCATCACCTACATAAGGCGGATTGCCTTTTTCTCCTTTTTGGTTGACATAACCGATCACATACTCGTCGGTCGCATTGGGCGTAAATCCTGCCTTCACGCTGAATTTGAGATCATCCCGGTAAGCGTTCGACCGTTCATCGGTCTGCTGGTATCGCCTTTTCTTAAAATCCGCTGACAATGGAAATGTTTCCTGTTTCAACTGAGAAGCGCCTATCTGGTAGAAGAATTTGCCAAACCTCGATCCGGCATTTACATTCCACCGGTAACCGTCACCGCTGAAAATGCCCGCACGTCCATTGATCTCGAACTTGCTGACCGGTTTGCGGGACACCAGATTAATCGCGCCGCCCATCGTGTTCGCTCCGTAAAGGATCGATGCAAAGCCCTTTGAAACATTAATTTCGGCCAAATCAAACGTGGTAAAGCGGCCCATATCCACATAGCCATCATAAGGAACGTAAACAGGAACGCCATCAATGAACACCGGTACCTGGCGCAAGTCAAACCCGCGGACGTAAACCACGGATTCATTTCTTGGACCCACATTGGCAATGCTCACACCAGGCAAAATGTTGAGTGCATTCGAAAGATCGATGCGGTTGAATTTTTCTATCCGCTGGTACGATAGCCTATTGGTGCTTTCTCTTTCCGATATGCCTGAAATCCGGATTTCCCCGAGTTGGAAAGTCCTGCTGGCTGCGGCTGAATCCAATTGCTGTCCGTAAGTCAGCATGGGGAGACAGAAAATTGATAATAACAGGGATAAAGTTGCTTTCATCCAATCGATATGTATTTGTTTACATATCGCAAATATAATGAGTCCTTTTAGATCTCCATCCTAATTTTTAGGATCAAATCAAGTTTAGCAGCTCTTTTTCTGCTTTGGCAATTTCAAGAAATTTTTCGTCCAGCTTCTCGTAGGCTTCCATTACCTGTTTTCCGGTTTCTGTAATGACAGCGCCGCCTCCGCGCGTTCCACCTTTTTGTGTTATTACGTATGGACTCGATCCAAGTGTATTCATGGCGTCAACCATTGCCCATGCCTTTTTATAAGATAAGCCCATAGCCGTTGCAGCTTTGGAAATCGAGCCAGTCTTGGCAATGTGTTTCAGCAGTTCGAAGCGGCCGGGGCCGAAGAATTTTGTTTCATCTATAAAAACCCAGTGGCGTATACGTATCTCAGTTCTTCGGTTCATATCTCAATGCTCACAATTAAATCTCAATCTGCAAAGCTAAGTTCAAATCGGTACAACTTCACATAGCTGTAATCTGGCATAATCAATGGTCAGTGTATCTGATGACACTATAAATGTAACCGCCAATCGTAATCAAAAAATACGGTCGTGGCCGTTGCGGAACTATCCTGACAAATGAATTTGAGGAATTCTAAAATCTGACTTGTGAGATTCTCAAAATTTCAAGGTAAAAGCAATCGAGGACTTCAAAAATGCGCTGATTAAGTGCGCAACGGTCTCTACTGCTGCACTATTTGTCAATTTCCTTTTAAATGTTTTGAGATACTTTTTAAGATTGAAGCAGGTCGCAGCCATTAGCATTACCTTATGTGCCGAGGCTTTTCCTAGAACATTTATTTTGCTTAATCCGTAATAATGAACCAGGCTTCCAAAGACCGGCTCTACCGTACTTTGCCGGACTTGTTTCATCCGTTTCCCTCGCCTGCTTAGTTGTCTTTCATAGGCTCTGTGGTAATAATCTTCATAAGCTGTCGTGAAAATTCTTTTAAATAGGGACTTAGGCGTACAGGATTCTTTTAGAACACAGGGGATGCAATCCTTTTTTGAAGCCCGGTAGTTTTTGATAAGCTTCCCGTCAGATGTCAGATCGAAGCCTTTAAAAGGAATTGTCTTACCCATGGTACAGGTAAAGACATCTTCTTTCCGGTCATAGGTAACCCATTCCCTTTCTGGTTTGTACTTTCCAAAAACAGGAATCCATGGTGTGATATTTCTCAGTTCGAGAAACTCATAGTTAAACCCATTTGAGTACCCTGCATCTGCTATGAGCTCTGTCATCCTAAGCTCGTTCGCTTTCAGTCGGCTTTGAACTTGTAGAGTCATTGCTGGCAGATACTGACTGTCTCTTCCATCTGCAAAGTCGGCCTGTATATGGCTGATTACGCCCTGACCTGTATCTACTGCCATACTGCAGTGATAGTTAAGTTTTCTTGCCTTGCCAGGCTTTACCGAAATACGAGCATCCGGATCATGCGGATTATAATGCGTTTTATTACTGAATAACTGTGCTTTTTCGTGAGAAGCTCCGCTGGCGCCGACCGGATTTTTGCGCAGTTTATCATGAATATGTTTAACACGCTTCAAATGATGCTGCGGAGCAGTGATCAACCCCACCGTGGAAGTTACCGCAGTGCTTGTTTGATTTTGGCTTTCAGTATCTACGGCTTCAAAATGCCTTTCGATAGACTGAAAAGGTCTTTTTAGTTCAAGGCTTTCCATTGAGGCATTCGCCTTAATGGGAGCCGAATCCATGGCTTGAGTATGTCCACTGACCATCCCCTTATCAACACACAAAGCAAATATCTTATTGAAAAGAGCCTCAAAAACGGCAGCTGGATATAATTGTCTGGTCCGACTGATGGTCGAATGCCAGGGTAATTGCTCATCAATATCATAGCCCAAAAAGTAAAGAATGTCCATGCGCATCGAGCAGTGATCGACCAGTTTACGATCAGAGGTTATGTTTTCCAGGTAACCCGTAAGCATAAGCTTGAAGAATACAACCGGGTCAATGGACGGGTTCCCGGTGCTTCCATACAGATCTCTGGTTTCTTTGTAAATGGAGTTCAAATCCAGAGATTCTCTCAACTTCCGATAAAAATTATCCTTTGGAATCCGCTCGGATAACTGGAAGTTCATGAACAGCTTTTCGGAGTAGTTTTTTCTTCCTTGCATTCCTGAAGTTACAAAATTCCAGGCAGTTATGGAAAGGATTTAGGCTGTTTTTCATTGAGTTCTGCAACGGCCACGGTCGTTAAAATGAACTATGGGCGCTTATCGTTTTTGTGATCTAGTGGCGCCACAACTGACAATATCATACGATTAGTTATTGATGGTATGGGTTAAATCGTACTTGGTAAGATAGGTAATGTATCAAACATTGTTAACAGGGCAGGCGGTATTACCGTCATGGTTGTCAACGCATGTCTGGTCCGACATACTTGTTAAACTTGGCGCTAATCTGCCAGCGGCAGGGCTGGTAACCTAATTAAAACGGCGGTCCCCTTGTCTTTCATGGATTTCACACTAAGCTGCCCTTTGTGTATCTCGACAATCTTTTTAGCAATAGTAAGCCCTAAGCCAAAGCCTGGCACATTTCCTACATTGCCTGCGCGCATCATCGGTAAAAAAACATCATCCAGTTCAGCACCCGGGATGCCAATACCCAGATCAGTGATTGTGATAACAACCCACGGTGATTCTATGTCTACTTTTAACTCAACTGCCTTTTGCTTTGAGTATTTACTTGCATTATCAAGGATATTAGTTAGCACGGTACGCAGTAGCGTCGCATTTCCTAAAATCCGGAGATTGAAACTTTGCTGTGTAAAGGTATCTGTCAATACCAGGTCAATCTGCTGGTCCGGGCGCTTCTCGCCAAAGTAGCTGATCGTATCCAGCACCGTATCGACGATGTTAATATCTTCTCGGACCCTGGCCGACTGCAAACCTTCCACTTCCGCTAAATGCAGCAGTGAATTGGCAAGTTCAATGGCACCTTCTAACCTGACCAAAGCCTTTTCCATGCTTTGCTTGACATCGCCCAGCTCTTTGTCATAGGCCAGCGAAGTTTCCAGGATTCCTTTTACAACTGTAAGCGGAGTTCGGATCTCATGTGATGCATAGGAAACAAAGTGCTCTTGACTGATAGCCAACGTGTTCAAACGGCTTAGCAGCTCATTAAAGGAGTTGGCCAAATAGGCAGCTTCATCAGCGCCTTTGCGCCCCTGTAACCGAAATGAAAAGTCGCTCACTGCGGCTGGGTCCATCTGCGCAATTAGCTCATCGAACGGAAGCATGGCGCGTCGCGCAAAGAAAAATCCTGCAAACGCGACTATAACCAGCAAAATGATATTGCCGCTGGCCAGAATAAAAAACAAGCTCTCACTTGCCTGTATTCCGCTTAAATCATGTGCAGTGACGACTGAAACGTAACGTTTTCCATCTACACTAAATGATAAAGCAATACCTTCTTTGAGTGTTTTCAAGGGCTTAGACTTGTAATTGAAATAGACTTCTTCCTTTCTGGCCTCCCTAAGCAATTTGGGTGTGAGCTTATAGTCACTCATTCCCGAAGATTGATAAATAATCTTATTGCTGCTATCTACCAAAAATTCGTGCTGATCAGGAAGGGTCAAATAGCTCGAACGGTGAAATTCAAGCCTGTTTTGGAAATAGAGCTGGCCAGCCACTGCCCTGCGCTGAAGGCGGTTACGCATCAGCGACTGCCGGTAGGATTCATAAGTTTGATAAATGAAAATTGAAAAGAGCAAAAGCAGCAGAGCTACCAGCAAGCCAAAAACGATGGTGATGCGCTGCTTGATACTCATGGCTCTGGCCCCATTAAATAGCCGACCCCAAATACTGTATGCAGCAGCCGCGGTTCGGATTTGTCGATCTTGCGGCGCAGGTAATTCACATACACATCAACTACATTGGTATTGGTGTTAAAATGCACATCCCAGACATTTTCAAGCAAATCTACCCGGTTAATGACCTTACCCTGGTTGAGCATAAAGTATTCCAATAGCGCATATTCCCTGGCAGTCAATTCAACCCTTTCGCCAGCCCGCCAGACCCGGTGCGAATCCGTTTCTACTTCCAGGTCAAGCAGTTGCAGCCGCTTAGGCCTGGGAGCCCGTGATGGGTGGCGTCTTGCCAAAGCTTTCAAACGAAAAAGCAGCTCTTTGAATGCAAAAGGCTTTGCCAGGTAATCGTCAGCCCCTGCCTCAAAGCCTAGCACCTTGTTATCAAGGCTTCCCAGCGCGGTAAGCATGATCACTGGCACTGCCGGCCAGTTCTGCTTAATGAACCTGCAAAGGTCGTAGCCGTTCAATCCAGGCAGATTCACATCGAGCACGACAACATCAAACTTGTTTTCATTGACCATACTTCTTCCGATCACCCCATCGAATGCGACCGACACGGTAGCACCTTCTGACTGCAACCCTTTCTGAATGAACTGTGTAAGTTCCAGGTCATCTTCAACAACTAAGACATTCATGCTGTTTCTGCTGGCTATTTGATGGGGTAAAATTATGAATCGAGATTAGAATATACTTAATAACCAACCCTTCTCACCAAATTCTAATAACCTTCTCAATACCCTCTAATCATGTACCCTTTTAATTTGAAGCCAGTAAGATGTACCCCTAGCGCCAGACAAGGCATACACGATCATTAAATTATGAACCGCTGTTTATTCCAAATACTGTTTTTAATCCTGGTCTTTTACCAGCATCCACCTGCACTGAGCCAAACCCTGAGTTTAGAGGGCGCTGTTGAAGCGACCATCAACCATTATCCTACGCTTGCTGCGCAAAGGTCTGCTCTGGAAGCCTTTCGGGCCAACTTGCAGATTTTGCGGGACAACCGGCTACCCAATGTCAAATTGCATGACCAGATAAATTTAGGAACTGCCAATGGGCTTTCAGGTTCGTATTTTTCAATGGGCCTCATTGTTCCCACGTCAGGCGGGCGACGCCCGGAGAATGAATCTGATTTGGCTTCTGGTAACATTGCCCTGGCTTCTGCCGACTGGGAGGTCTATAATTTCGGCCGATTTGCAGCTGAAAATAGACTGGCCAATGCGGATATCGCAGTAGGAGAGTCAGGCCTGGAGCGCGAACAGTTTGGGCTTCGTCAGGTCGTTATCAAAACATACCTGGACTTGGTTTGGCTCAGGCAGAACCTTAAAATCGAGCAGCAGAATCTTGCCAGGGTTGATACCGTCAGGCGTATCATCAATAGCCTGGTCCAAAACGGCATCCGGCCGGGACTCGACTCATCACTGGCTTCGGTCGAGCTATCGCGCGCTAAGCTAAGCTACTACCAGATGCAGGAAGAGTACCGCAGGGCCAATGTCCAGCTGGCAACACTTACAGGCCGTCAGGTAAACGAATTAGAAATTGATACCACCTTCAATGCAAGCGTACTGCTGGGCGAACCCGCTCCGAGCACAGTACTGTCATCGCATCCACTGCTCAGATACAGAAGTAACCTGCTTACCCGTCAGAATGCGGAAATCGACATGATCCGTAAATCAGCTTTGCCCAGGGTTACGCTACTTACTGCCGTCTCAGCTAGGGGAACAAGCCTTGACATTGACAATAACTTCGGCCCAATTGGCCAGGGCTTTGGGTACAGCCGTACTAATTATTTGGTGGGACTGGCCGCAACTGTCAACCTCATTGATTTCAAAAGGGTCAAGACACGTGCTATCCAGCAGCAGTGGCGTGTCCGCGAAGCTGCGAGCCTCTTGACTGTCGAGCAGGTGCAGCTGCAAAACACCTTGACGATGGCAGACTCTGTGATGTCCTCCATCCGGCTTTCTCTGCGTGAGCTTCCAGTCACGGTAAGATCGGCTACACTGGCCTACCAACAGCGAATGTCTCTTTATAACAATGGGATAGAAAATATCCTGGGCATCACCGATGCTTTACAGCTTTTGACCAGGGTCGAAAAGCAGGTAATTGATGTGCAGCGCCGGGCCGTGGCCGTCAGACTGGAAAAGGCCTATGCTACCAGTGATTTCGAACCATTTTTTGATCTTTTCAGGCGGCCATAACCCTGTATAATATGCTATCAGCTTCATTAAAACGTCCTGTATCAGTCATGGTACTTATTGCGGGGCTCGTTGTCTTCTCGGTTATGTCGGCTAGCCGCATACCGATTGATATTTTTCCACGGCTTAACTCACCCGTTATTTATGTGATCGAGCCCTATGGAGGTATGTCGCCCGCACAGATGGAAGGTTTCTTTGCTACCCGCATGCAGGACCAGTTCCTGTACATTGGAGGAATCAAAGAAATTTCCAGCAAAAGCGTGCAGGGGCTTACTGTTGTTAAGCTGGCCTTTTATGAAGGCAGCGATATGGCCCAGGCCGCGGCCGAAGTCGCCATCCAGGTCAACCGGGCGATGAAATTTTTTCCACCGGGCGCATTGCCCCCGCAGGTGGTTCGTTACGATGCTTCCTCCGTTCCCATCGGAGATCTGGTTTTCAGCAGCAAAACAAGATCGCTCAAAGAGATTCACGAACTGGCCGTTACCAGGATCAGGCCGCTATTCTCAACTGTTCCTGGACTTACTGCACCGCCACCGATCGGTACCAACTCGCGGACGATCGTCATCAACCTTGATCCGCAGAAAATCCGTAGCCTGAACATTTCGCCTGACGAAGTTGTGGAAGCCCTTGCTGCCAACAACGCCATGACCCCTTCTGGAAACATCAGGATTGGTAACACTTCCTACATCACTACACTCAACTCGCTGGAAGATCAGGTATCGGACTTTGGCCAGATCCCGGTCACTACCGATGGGCACCGTACCGTATTTCTTCGCGACCTGGGTAACGTGGCTGATGCGTCTGATGTGACGGCAGGCTACGCGCTGGTCAATGGCAGCCGCTCCTCTTACATCCCGGTTGTAAAAACCGCTGATGCATCCACCTGGGATGTAGTTACTGCCTTGAAGGCGCGGCTTCCGGAAATGCGCAGTCTCTTGCCCGACGACATTGAAGTGGCTTACGAATTTGACCAATCTGTCTTTGTAATCAATTCTGTCAAAAGCCTTCTTTTCGAGGGGGGGTTGGGCGCCATTTTGACGGGTCTTATGGTGCTGTTGTTTCTGGGCGACTGGCGCTCTTCCCTTATTGTAATCATTACGATCCCTGTCTCTATCGTCGCTGCTGTGCTGATGCTAAGTCTTGCAGGTCAAACGATCAACATCATGACTTTGTCGGGTTTGGCTTTGGCCATCGGTGTTTTGGTGGATCAGGCCACGGTGACCATTGAAAACATTCACCAGCACATTGAGATGGGCAAGCCCCAGAAGCAGGCCATTTATGATGCCTGTAAAGAAGTGGCGCTGCCGCTGCTGCTGATCCTGCTTTGTATCATTGCTGTTTTCGCGCCATCCTTTATTATGTCGGGCGTACCGCGAGCGATGTTTTTGCCGCTGTCGCTCTCGATTGGTTTCGCCATGACGGTATCCTATTTTCTGGCCCAGAGCCTGGTGCCGATTCTTGCTAACTGGATGCTGAAAGAGCATGTGCATGAGAAACCCGCTGGTGCTGAACCTAAGGTTACCTTTTTTGACCGGGTACGGGGCGGCTTCATGCGCCAGAACGAGCGTTTCGTCAAAAGCAACAAATTGGTCGTTGGCATTTACCTGGTGCTGATTTTTGCACTGGCAG
>NZ_JBHYGF010000090.1:0-34510 GCF_051859145.1 Dyadobacter sp. | reverse complement strand
CATGCCCTTCGACTCCACTCAGGGTGACAAGGGGGGGAGTGCCCTTGTCACTTGCTTACTTTCTTTTTTGTCATGCTGAGCGCAGTCGAAGCACCTTGCACAATGCCTTTGCTTTGCTCCCTCACCCTTGGTTTTGTCACCCTGAGCGCAGTCGAAGGGAGGGCACGACGCATCTCACATGCTCTCTTCGAAAGCTCGGCGGCCTGCTGCGCTCAGGGAACAAAAGAAGTAGTGCTAGAAGGTTGCGTTCTGCGTGCCCTTCGACCGCCCGGCGGCCCGGTGCGCTCAGGGTGACAAAAACGCTCGCTTAATTAACCTGCCCGAGAAAAACCCCTAAATCCCCCGCTGCTGCCGCTTTCATCAGCAGCGCTCTCCATACATTCCCGTTGGTCACAAACTTGTCTACCTCCGCGCGGTTCAATGCATTTACGCTTTGGGCCAGTGTGAAAAGGTCTGTTAACCCGCTTTGGTACCTGGCTTCGGCCTGGTTGAATGCGCGCTGGGCGGCATTGAGCTGGACTGGGGTGAGGCGGGCTTGCTCCATGGAAAGTTGCAGCTGGATTTCAGCCTCCCGCGACTGCCGGTCAAGCTGCAATTTCTGGGTCTCGTAAATTTCCTTAAACCGCTCTACCTGGAATTGCTCGGTTTTGTAGTCATTTCTGACTTTCAGGATATTGGTCAGGTTCCAGCGCGTGGAAATGCCGAATAGATAGTTGTAAACCTGGTAGTTGGTACCGCTCGCAAAACTGGTGTGATAGGAATCGTCCTGATTGGAAATCCCTGAACCCCGCGCCCAGCCTGCGCCTGTGAGTGAAACAGAAGGTAAAAACGATCTTTTAACCGCCAGACTTCTCGCCAGCGACGCACCCAGCTGCGCTTGCGAGAATCGCAGCGCAGGGTTGTTGAGAAATGCATTTTCCGCTCCCTCAGTAACGGGCAACTTTGAATAAAATCCCATGCTATCCACCTGGATACTATCGCGCAATTCACCCGTCAGCTCCGAAAGGCGTAGCCGCTGCGCTTTTTCAGAACGCTGACTTTCCAGTAAAAGCAACCGCGCTTTCGCGAACTCGGCAGCTGCCAGCGAGCTGTCCACCCCCGGCCGCATGCCGGCACTTACAGCCGCGTCGGTCACATTTTTGAAAACAGTAGCCCGTTCCAGATTCTGCCGCTGCGCTTCCACCAGTTTTTGATTGATCAGAAGAACCAGATAGGAGTCAATAACCCGCACCTGATGCTGAAAAAGCTCGTTTTCATAATCTGCCTGTGTGCGGCTAAGGTCGGCTTTGGCTGCATTCACCTCCGCTTTTATTTTACCAAAATTAAAAACGCGCCAGTCGACCAGTGCGGTTGTGAAGCTGCCGAATGTGCCGGTGTAAATATTGTCGGGCCTGATACCTCCCGAAGGAGAAATAGCGCTTCCTTCATTTGGTAAAAATGCACCGGCGACGCTGTTGTCCGTCGCGAAAGTGTATTGATGCTGCACGATCAATGCAGGTAAATAGCCCGTTTTGACCGACTTGATGCGGTTTTCGGCACTTCTTATCTCGGCCTGCTTGGATCTTAGAAAAGGAAAGTTCTGTTTACTTTCTTCCAAAAGCTCCTGCAACTTTACTTGCTGCGCATAGCTATCAATGCAAAAAAGAGCCAGCATCAATGTCAGGAAGAACTTGATTTTGGGTGCCGGTCGGGCCTTTTCTTTGCCAGGAATGTTCTTAAATCGGTGTCGGTACATAGGAGCGCTTGCCTCTAGGGTTAGTGATTTTTGGTCAAAACTATTGACCAATTCTGGAAACATTTGGGAAAAAGCCTGTTGCAAGCACCTGTGGGATAAATTATTATCTTCCTAAATGTTTCCAGAATCGGAAGCTATTTTTGGGGCGGATCAATTTTTAGAGATGAAAGTATTAGTGGTAGAAGACGAAAAGGGACTTGCCGAGAGCATTGTGGAGTACCTGTCCAGGGAGGGTTTCGTGTGCGAGGTAGCAAATACCTTTTGGCAAGCCGATGAAAAGATCAGCCTGTACCAATACGATTGCACCATTGTGGACCTTACATTGCCGGACGGCGACGGTTTTAACATCGTGCAAACATTGAAGAAAATAGCGGCCGCAACCGGTATCATCATTATTTCGGCGCGGAATACATTGGAGGACAAGATCAAGGGACTGGAAATCGGCTCCGACGATTATATGACCAAACCGTTCCATTTGTCGGAACTGAATGCGCGTGTCAAATCCCTGATCCGCAGGCGCAATTTTGGCGGGAACAATGATATGGTTTGGAAAGAAATCCGCGTGCAGCTGCCTTCCCGGAAGGTTTTTGTAAACGAAAAAGATACCGTTCTATCTAAAAAAGAATACGATCTGCTGCTGTATTTTCTGTCCAATACCGACGTGGCGCTGACCAAAGAAGCAATCGCTGAGCATTTGTGGGGCGATCACATGGATTCTTCTGATTCGCTTGATATGGTATACTCACACATCAAAAATCTCCGCCGGAAAATCATTGAGAAAGGTGGAAAAGATTACATTCAATCCATTTACGGCATTGGTTACAAATTCACAGCGCCTTGAAATTACTTGAAAAGACAAGCCGGATTTATCTGCTCGCCTCACTGTTTATTTACCTGGCGGTCGGAATTGCGTTTTATTGGATCATTAGTTTCATGATTTACGATGAGGTGGAAAGCCGCCTCGTCGTGGAACGAAGGGATTTTGAAACCTACATTCATTCCAATAATACCTGGGTCAACAATTCATATTTCGTTGAAAACAAGATTGAAGTAGTGCCGGCGAAAGAAATGCAAGACGAAACTGCATTCACGGACACGCTGATCTATAACAGGTATGAAGATAGCATGGACCCGTTCCGGCAACTCACGTTTTACACGCTGATCGCCGGTTCACCTTACCGCGTTGTGATCCGGAAATCCATTGTGGAATCTTATAAGCTGATCGAAGCGATTTCTGCTGCGATGATTACATTCCTGGCGCTGCTGATGATCGGTATGTTCGTCTTTCAGCGAAGTTTGTCCGGGAAGTTGTGGCGGCCGTTTTACGACTCACTTGCAAAAATCAAGGATTTTGACTGGACCAAAAACAAGAAGCTGGAACTAACCGCGAGTGAAATTTCGGAGTTCAACGAGCTGAATGAGGTCATGCTGAAAATGTCCTCCAAAATGCAGCACGATTATAAAAGCCTCCGGGAGTTTACCGAAAACGCATCGCACGAAATCCAGACACCGCTCGCGCTGATCAACGCGCGCGTGGAGCAGTTTATACAATCCAAAGACCTGAGCGAGGGACAAACCCACTGGATTGAAGAGATATACCACGCAGCAAGGCGGATGTCGCGTTTGAATCAGGGGCTGTTATTATTGGCTAAAATTGAAAACCAGCAGTTTACTGAGCAGGAGGAGATGGACCTGGCTGCATTGATCCTGCTGCGGCTGAAAGATTTTGAAGATATCATCCTCCACAAAAACCTTACTGTCAGAACAGAGCAAACCGGGAAGTTTATCAAGATGATCTCGCCTGCATTGGCTGATATTCTGGTTACGAATCTGCTCAGCAATGCAATCAAGCACAATTTTCCTGACGGTCAGCTGACGGTAACTGCCGGTAAAGACTTCTTCATAATCAGCAATTCGGGAAATGCATTGAAGGCTGCGCCGGACCGGCTTTTTGAAAGGTTCAAAAAAGAATCGAATGGGGCTGAGTCACTTGGACTGGGGCTGGCTATCGTAAAGCAGATTTGTGATAATTACGATTTGCAGATCGATTACCAGCACGTGGATTCCATGCATAGTATCAGGGTTTTTGCATAAAAAAAAGCGCGGAGAAGTTTTCCGCGCTTTCAAGTCTATTTCGCCACTTTCTGCATTTCTGCTTCGAGCGTATTGTTGGCAGGAAATTCCTGCGGGATCCAGCGGTTGATGATCTTGCCGGAAGCGTCAGCAACTAAAAAAGGGTAGCGGATATCAATCGCGTATTTGTCTTTTAACACTTCAATGTTTTCGTCCGAAGCCCACAAATGCTTCACATTCTGTCGCTCTTTGGCATATTGTTTCCAGGTTGACAGCGGAATGCCTGGCGCTACTGAAACATAGACGAAATTCACTTTCGATCCATATTTATCCTCCAAAGCTTTCAAACCAGGCTCATGCTGGCCAATGCTGAATGAGAATACCATACAAACCGGTTTTCCCTGCAAAGAAGCAACCGTAACTGCACTGCTGTCGGGTGCGAGCAAGGTAACATCTGCCAACTGAGTGCCTGGTTGCAATGAAGATTTGGTATCAATCAGCTTAGCGATATATGCCGCGTTTTCAGATTGCGGGTAAGTTGTTTTGAAATCTTCCAGCAGCGCTTTCGCGGTTGCTACATCCGGGATTGCAGTAGCGGCATAGTTGAGCCAGTAAGTAAGCAGGTATTCTTTCTGTTTGGGATACTGCGCCAGTTGTTCTTTACTGAATGCGTATACATCCTTCAAAGCTTCCGGACTGATCTCATAACGTGTTTGCGCATTGAGCGGATATTTCCGGGTTGACGGAATCAAAACCCAGTTGCGGAGCTCGTCGCGGTAAGCCTGGCTCAGCAATGCATCGTCGGGCATGATCTTGAAATCGGCCAGCGTCGCATCTTCGAGCTCTTTCCGCTGGGTTGCATCCAGCTGTGCGACACGGTTGCGGCGCATGATCCTTTCCTGGATTAATCTCCGCGTGATAGCAGGCTCAGTTGCGGCTGTTGCAAGCACATAGGCTTCAAATGCAGGTACAGTAGGATTGGCAGTCTTGAATTTTTCGTAAGCTTCCAGCCGCACTTTTTTCAGACTGTCACTTTGCGCGATCACACTTTTATTGTCAACCTGCGAAGGTTTGTAGCCGAAAACAGGAAGGTACTGGTATTGATTTTCGAGGAAGTAGTTTTTCAGGAAAGTCTGGTAACTGGCATTCTTGCCGGTGAATGTAATATCGTTGTTTTCTGCAAAGTTAATGGTCAGGTCGTCGCCGGGCTGCATGAACAGCATCCAGGTTTTATTCAGTCCATTCCCGCTGTATTGCAGGCGCATCATCTGGGGTTTGTTAAGTTGAATAACCGCTTTTTCACTTGCTTTTTCAGCGAAGTTGACTGCCATCACAGGTTCCAGTTTAGCGTCAGCCAGACCGATGCCCAGATTGGGGTGGAAGCGAACATCCTCGCTGATCAGCGTGACATTCACCGGTCCTTGCTTGGACACGGTAAGGGTAATGGTAGCAGTGTTTTGCGCGAAAGCGGAGAAGCTGAATAGTGTGAGTATCAGTAAGGTAATTTTTTTCATGTTATCGATCAGTAACGGTTTTTTGTTAGACTCGTGTGTAAAAATTGTGCCAATATACGTAATGGATTTCCGGCTTTGTGCACAGCTTCTGCCAAATGGAGCCGCGCAATTTTGGATTACCGGACAATAAGTAACATTTGTGCCCTAAATTAGCCGGGCATATTCCTGAATTCCTGATGAACACAGTATCCCAATTCCAGTTTAATACCCTTCGCAGGGACTTTGAAGGTGAGCTTTATTTTGATGATTCCACCTTGCACAAAGCCCAAAAGTCTATTTACGCTACTGATGCATCCGTTTACCAGGAATTGCCGGTCGCGGTAGCATTGCCGCGGCATGTTCAGGATATCAAATCGTTGATTGAATTTGCCAAAACAAATAAGGTAACCCTCATTCCCAGAGCCGCGGGTACTTCGCTGGCCGGGCAGGTGGTAGGAAAGGGGATTGTGGTCGATATCTCCAAGCATTTTAATAAAATACTGGAAGTCAACAAAGAGGAGAAATGGGTGCGCGTGCAGCCGGGCGTGATCCGCGATGATCTGAACAAGCACCTCGCATCTTACGGGTTGTTGTTCGGCCCCGAAACTTCCACGGCAAGCCGCGCAATGGTGGGAGGGATGATCGGGAACAATTCCTGCGGGCTGCATTCCATTACCTGGGGCGACACGCGGGGTAATCTGCTCGAAGTAAATGCATTGCTTTCGGATGGACAAGAGGCTGTCTTTATAAATAACTCAATACCTGATTTTACCCGAAAAATTGCTGAAAAGCAGTCGAAGAGCGGACGTGAGCAGGCTATAATGGCGGGTATGTTCGGGTTAATATCCAATCCTGTCGATCAGGAATTAATTAAAAAGCAGTTTCCAAAACCTACCGTAACCCGGCGAAATTCCGGCTATGCGCTGGATGCACTTGTGAGGAGTTTCGAGCAGGGAAACGTCAACCTCTGCAACCTGATCGCAGGTTCGGAAGGTACCTTGTGTTTTGTAACTGAGGCGAAGCTTGCATTGGTCGACGTTCCGCCAGCGGCAGTCGGCGTGGTTTGCATTCATACTAATTCTGTTGCTGAAGCTTTGCATGCCAACCAGATTGCGATGCAATTTAACCCGAAAGCTTCCGAGCTGGTGGATAAGTACATTATGGATTTTACCAAAGACCATAATGTGTATTCGCAGAACCGGTTTTTCATGCAAGGCGACCCTGCGGCTATGCTGATGGTGGAGTTTTGGGGGAGCCACGAGGGGGCCGTAGAAGCACAAGCCAGTACATTGATCTCACGTCTGCGCGAACAGGGACTCGGGTATGCATATCCTTTGCTGTTTGGAGATGAGGCAAATAAAGCGTGGGATATCCGTAAAGCAGGTTTGGGACTGATACGAAACCTGCCCGGCGACACTCAGCCCGTCAATCTGATCGAAGATTGTGCCGTAGCGGTAGAAGACTTGCCTGCCTACATTGAGGAAGTAGAATCGCTGCTGCGCTCACACAACCTGCACGCTTCCTACTATGCACACGCAGGTGCGGGAGAGCTGCATGTGGAGCCGATGATCAACTTGAAAACCTCGGAAGGAAAGGCATTGTTCAGGCAGGTGCTGGCAGATACTGCGAAGCTTGTAAAAAAATACAATGGCGCACTTTCGGGAGAGCACGGCGACGGGCGGTTGCGCGGCGAGTTCATTCCATTTATGATGGGGGAGGAAGTATACGAAATGTTCAGGCAGGTGAAGCGGATCTGGGACCCGGACGGGATCTTCAATGCGTACAAGATCGTAGATACCCCGCCGATGAATGAATTTTTGAGGTACCAGCAGGACAAACCCCAGCCTGAGATCAAAACCATTTTCGATTTCAGTAAACAGGAAGGTATCCTCCGGCTCGCTGAGAAATGCAGCGGTTCAGGCGATTGCCGAAAAACGGAGCTGACAGGAGGTACCATGTGCCCCAGCTATATGGCGACGCGCCGCGAGCGCGATACTACCCGCGCGCGGGCGAACATTTTGCGCCAGTACTTTATTCCGGCGGACAACAAAGAAAAGATAGAAGCCAGTCAGGAGATGGTGAAGGAAATTCTCGATCTCTGCCTTTCGTGCAAAGGCTGTAAATCCGAATGTCCGTCGAGTGTGGACATTGGTAAAATGAAGGCCGAATTCACGCAGCAATATTACGAAAGTCACGGTATCCCGGCGCGGAGCAAGCTGATTGCTAATTTTTCCAAACAAATGAAACTGGCTTCTATTGCGCCCTGGGCATTCAATGGTGTATTTGGTCAGCCTGCATTGCGGAAAGTGGCCAATAAAATGGTAGGCTTTCATCCGGATCGGAGTATGCCCCCGCTTGCCTCGCAAACGTTGTCACAATGGTGGAAAAAAAGGAAGAAGGCGGCAGTTAATGTGCAACAGGTTGGTACCGTGTACCTGTTTTGCGATGAGTTTACCAACTATAATGATGTAGAGATCGGCAAGAAGGCGGTTGAGCTTCTGGAAGCGCTGGGCTACGAAGTCATTTTTCCAAAACATACAGAATCCGGACGCTCTTATCTTTCAAAAGGTTTTGTGAAAGAGGCGCAGAAGCTGGCGATGGAGAATGTCAGTTTGCTAAAAGATAAAATCACTTACAATACGCCGCTGATCGGCATTGAACCTTCGGCTATTCTTTCATTCCGGGATGAATACATTGATCTTGTTCCGGAAGAGGAGCGCACCAATGCGCAGCGAATTGCTGAGAATGCCTTGCTCTTTGAAGAATTCATTGCCCGCGAAGTAGACGCAAAAGGCATTAACAAAGCCGTATTTACACAAAAAAAGCAGCTCATCAAGCTGCACGGACATTGTCACCAGAAAGCATTATCTACCTTAACTGCCTCCAAAAAGATGTTGTCTCTTCCCGAAAACTTCCAGACCCAGCTGATACCATCCGGTTGCTGTGGAATGGCGGGATCTTTTGGGTATGAGGAAGAGCATTACGATGTTTCAATGCAAATAGGCGAACTGGTACTTTTTCCAACTGTCCGGCAGCAACCCGATGATGTCATCATAGCTGCTTCCGGGACAAGTTGTCGCCACCAGATCAAAGATGGCACGGGGCGCAAAGCAAAGCACCCCATTGAAATATTGTGGGAAGCCCTGATCAGGTAACTTAGTTGGTGCCTCTTACGTGCTCCATTACCGTATCAGATGACATTTGTGTGGCAGTGTCTGTGGCTACTGTGTCGGATGTTGCTGCACTTTGGGAAGGTGTATCAGACTCCCGGAAATTTTCATCGTGATTGAAAAAGCCTCCCCAGAAAGCGATCGCCATCAGCACAATACCAACGCCAAGGATCCATTTCCATACGTTCTTGGTGTTTTTGGTAGCTCTTGCTTCTTTATCTGTTTCTCGACTGTCCATGGTTCAATGATTTAGTTTGAAAAGGCACTTACCAATTTTATACCAAGCCCAAAAACAAGCTCCTGCGGCCTTTTATATAACATTGTGTTGATAAAATTTCCCCAAACCAAGTAGGTCAAATTTTTATGTAATAAAAGGTCTATGTTTGATGTTAGCATAGATGGAAATTCGTTGCATTACCCCCATTTCGTCAAATTTAAGCCAATATTCATGAAGATTTCTCTCAGATACCTTGCATTCTCAATCTTGTTCTTCGCATTGGTTTGCACCCGGAGTTACGGACAAAATACAAGGAGCTTTCTTTCTGTAACAGCAGGTTACAGCTTGCCCGTAGGTGAGCTGGCGCGTGAAAAACTGGACGATCCGTTTTCTGGTTTAGCAGGCTCAGGTTACTTTGGTCAGGCCAATTTTGATTTCCGACTGGCCCGCGGGTTCGGGTTGCGGGCTTCGGGGAGTATGAACCTTAATACGACCATTTCGCAGCCGATTGTAGACAAAGCCAACGATTACGCTCAGGTATTAGGCGAAACTTTCCTGTGGGATGCCAAAGTTTCAAAATGGAAATTCAATGCATTGATGATCGGGCCGGCATTTTACATCAATATGGGCCGTGCGCAAATAGAAGTGCATGGACAGGTTGGTAAAATCTGGGCTGATTCGCCTTCTGTTAACCTGGTCGGACTTTCCGAGAACGGAGGAGAGCCCATTACGGTAGATCTTAAACCTGCGTCTACTTCTGCATTAGGCCTTGCAGGTGGTGCGAGTTTGCGTTTTCCGATTATAGGTAACCTGTTTTTTCAGTTAAGCGGAGATGTTGTTGGTGGCCAGGCGGAGCTTAAAGATGTAACAATCCGGGCAGCAAGAGGAAATTTCGAATTCTCCGAGCCAATCAGTGAAAAACGATTTGTAGGTGTGGTGAATGTAGGCGCAGGTCTTGGTATCGCATTCTGATTTTATAAATAAAAAAAAGAAAACCGGTCGGGCGCCGCAAGCCCGACCGGTTTCTTTTTGCCCATTGGTTTACTAACTATTTAGCAAACCAGAGTTTCATTTTCATATCATTCTTTCCACCCTGGGCAGCCAGTGCTGCATTGTAATTGTCGAAGTTCAGCGATTCTTCGGAACCTGGATAGGGTAACCTGGTAGGAACAACATTTCCATTGGTATTCAATGCCGGGGGCACAAGCGCGGGCAAGCCGGTACGCCGGTACTCAGTCCAGGCTTCCACACCCTGGCCGTACAATGCGATCCACTTTTGCTCCATGATCTGGGTAAAGCCTTCTGCGCCAGTCTTCAATGCATTCGCCGAAAGGTAAGTGTCCGGTACCGTCAATTTGTATTGGGCAAAAGAAGCAGTGATCCCGTCCGAGTAGTTTTTCGAGGCGGTACCCGCAGCTGCTACGCCTTTATAAGCAAATTCGGCTTTCAGGAACAACAACTCCGCGTAGCTGATCAATACACCCGGGGCGGTAGCTGCCACGAAATAATCGCCTACCTTCGAGGTTTTTGAAAGTCCGAGTGCATTAGCGTCAGATGAGGACAAACCGTTTGGTACCCCCTTGAACTCGCCACCGTCGGCCGGTTTGTTGGCGTACACAGCCAGTCTGCCGTCGCCCAATGCGAGGAGCTTGTTTACCAAAGTAGCACTTACGCGGTGATCGTCGCGTGTTTTGCGGTTTTGGTTGATCGGGTTGTTGTTATTAGTCGCGTCGAGGTAGTTGAGCTGCACATTATCTGCATTGGATTCCAGTACGGGATACTTGGCCGGGTCGCTGAGAATGCGTGTGATCTCGTTTTTCACGTCAATCGGCGCATCAGCTTTGTCGATCATGCGACTTAGGATACGCAGGCTGAGTGTATTAGCAAATTTTTTCCATTTGCTCAGGTTGCCATTGAAAAGGATATCTCCCGTAATCGCCTTGTTCTTGTCAGCAAGATCAATGGACTCGCCCGCTGTTTTAAGTTCGGCGATCAATCCGGCGTACACATTCTTTTGCGCGTCGTACTTCGGCAGTAGCTTGTCTTCCAGCCCCTGCAATGCATCGCTGTAAGGTATATCCCCGTAAATGTCGGTCAGCAAACAGAACACCCAGGAGCGCATGATGGTTGCCACGGCCACGTAGTTGGTGTTACCCGATTCCTGCGCAATCTTGTTGATCCGCTGAAAATCGGCCAGTGACTCAATGTATAAAGTCTGCCAGCCCGAGGTAAAAACGTCCGCCGAAACAGTATATTGGTCCACGTCGGTGTACTGAATGCGCGCCCAATGCTGCGCAAAACCATCGCCCACATCCTGCCCGATCGCGCCGCCCCAGTACAGGTCAACCGCACTCTGGATCCCGTGGGGCAGGAACAGGTCGGCTGTTCCGCTGGCTGCACTGTTGTTATTGGTATTGATTTCGTCAAAATCGCCGGTACAAGCCGAAAGGCAGAGAATGGAAGCCGCCAGCAGTGTTTTGGATCTGAATGAATGTATGATGCTTTTCATAGTAAAATCAATTGAGGTAATGGATTATAGGTTGAAACTGATGTTGAAACCCACCGTTCTGGTTGTCGGGATCTGGCCGTTTTCGATTCCCTGTAAGTTGCCATCGTTGTAATAGCTGGTTTCAGGATCGATATGCGGCAGGTTGCTTTTCAGCAATGCAAGGTTTCTTCCTACAACTGAAACTGCGATGTCGCGGAAAGGCAGCTTTTTAAACACCTGGCCGGAAAGCATGTAAGTGAGCTTCACTTCGCGCAGCTTCACATAGCTAGCGTCAAAAATCGTGTTTTCGTTATTGGTAAGCAGGTAGTATTTGTGGTGGTACTCTTCCGAAGTAATGCGTTTTTCATTAGGCACGTACTCTGGCGCAGCTGCTGTTCCGATGTTCACAACACCTTCCCCGATGATCCCGTCCTCTCTGCCCAATGTGGTTTCTTTCAAAACACCCGTGTAACGTCCGATGTTGATAGACTGCGAGAAGATATCGCCGCCGTGTTTTACATCGATCAATGTACTTAGAGAAAGGTTTTTATAGCGGAAAGTATTGGAGAAACCGCCGATCCAGTCAGGCGTGAAGTTACCCAGCACGCGGCTCACCGGATCTATCATCGGGTAACCCTGTGCGTCGTACACAATTTGTCCGTCGGGTGCGCGGAGAAATCCTTTGCCAAAGAATGTACCATAAGGCTGGCCCACGCGCGCTTCCACCGACAAGCCGCGGAAGCTGTTGGTAGAGGTAGTCTGCGTCAATGCATTGTAGCTGGTGTTCAGCTGATAAGTGGTGAGGTTATTGGCAAGTTCAATGACCTTGTTCTTGTTTTTAGCCCAGTTCAGACCAATATCCCATTGAAATGAATTTGTTTTCACAGGCGTAGCAGTCAGCTGGATTTCCACACCCTGGTTTTCGATCTTGCCCGCATTTAAAAGTTTGGACAAATACCCCGTGGAGTTAGAAATGTTCACGTCGAGGATCTGGTTCGAAGATATCTTTTTGTAATAGGTAACATCCAGCCCAACCCTGTTTTGCCACAATCTGATGTCCGTTCCAATCTCGTAGGAAGAAGTAATTTCAGGCTTTAATGCGGCATTCAGCAGCGCATTGTTTTCAGAAAGGCTCGGTGTGCTGCCCCAGGGATTTTCGTATTTATAGGTACTTGTAAGCCTGTAAGGATCAGTATCGTTCCCAACTCTTGCCCAGCCCGCCCGTATTTTGGCAAAAGAAAGTACAGACGATTTTACATTAAACATATCCGTTACAATCGCACTCACGGCGGCAGAAGGATAGAAGTACGAACGGTTGTCGCTCGGCAGCGAGCTCGACCAGTCATTCCGCGCCGTCAGATCTACAAAAAGGTAGCTGCGAAAACCCAGGTTAGCTGAAGCGTACAGGCTGTTTACTGTTTTTTGAATAAAGCTGTTTTCCGTAACCGGTCGCTGGCGGGAGTTACCCATGTTGAATACCCGCGGGATAGCCAGCTCAGTCGCCCCCATATAGTTGCGCTGCGCATAGTTGCTGCGGTGGTTGCCGCCGATGTTGGCAGTTACATCAAACTCGCCGAACTTATGTGTTGCATTCAGAAGGAAGTCGGAGTTAGACTCTCTTACGAAAATCTGCTCTTCATTGTAAGCGTCAAAAAGTGCAGAAGAACCTAGTTTCGCCTGGCGGGCTGCTGTTTTGGTTTTGCGGCGGTCTTCATAAAAGTCAGTACCGCTGCGGGCAGTGAGGCTCAGCCAGTCAGTAAACTTGTAAGTAGCTGAAATATTTCCGTAAAGGCGGTCGCGATCATTGGCGCGGGTACTCAGGTTGAGCAGGTAATAGGGGTTAGTCCAATAGTTGTCGTTCCAGTTGTACTGGTAAATGCTGCCGGGCTTTTGGTAGCTGGTCAGTTGGTCCATATCTACCTGGCGCCCAAACCAGATGAAGTAAAGGCCGAAGTTGTTCCGGTTGTCGCTGCCGTCGCGGACATAGTTGCCAGTCGCCCGCACGCTCAGTTTTTTAGTCAGGTTCCAGCCTGCATTCATTGAAACCGTGCGGCGTTTGTAGTTCGTATTCGGGAGAATGCCCGTTTGGTTCAAATCTGTAAACGACAGGCGGAAATCGGCTTTGTCGCTTCCACCGGTGATCGCGATGTTGTTGGTCAGGGTACGTCCCGTTTCAAAAAATTTGTTGACATTATCAGGATGTGCTACCCAGGGAGTAGGCGTGCGTTTTCCGTCTGCGCCGATCGGCGAATCAAATTGCGGCAGCAATCGACCGTCGAGTCTTGGTCCCCAGCTTTCATCCACACCATCATTGACGCCGCCGCCGGCTCCGTCTACATAGGAAAACAATCCTTTTGCGCCTTGTCCATACTCATTTTGCCACTCAGGCAACCGGAATGGACTCTCAAATGCAGTATTGGTATTGAATGAAACGCCAATTCCTTTTGAACCTTTACCACTTTTGGTAGTTATCAAAACAACACCATTTGCACCACGTGAACCGTAAAGTGCTGCTGCGCTGGGGCCTTTCAACACGTTGATGGATTCCACATCGTCGGGGTTGATCGAAGCCGCCGCATTGCCGTAGTCGATACCTGTTCCCGAGCCGAAGTTACTGTTGTCAACCGGCACGCCGTCTACGACAAAAAGAGGCTGGTTATTGCTTCCAATGGAGCTTGCGCCGCGGATGATCATCCGTGAAGAAGAGCCTGGCGCACCATTGGAATTGGTTACCTGAACCCCTGCCAGCCGGCCTGAAAGTGAGTTGACCAGGTTTGTTTCCCGCGCCTGGGTTAGCGTTTTTCCGCTTACTTCCTGCACTGCGTAGCCAAGCGCCTTTTTCTCGCGGGCAATACCCAATGCAGTTACCACGATTTCATTGAACTGGGTGGCGTCCTGTTCAAGCATAATGTCAAAAGTTGTCTTGGATCCCACGGGCACTTCCAGCGTTTTGTAGCCTATGAATGAAACCACCAGGGTTGCATTGGAGGGAGCGCTAATCGTGAATTGTCCGTCGGCGTCGGTGGTGCTTCCGCGGCTGGTCCCTTTGATGAGGATACTTGCGCCGGGCAAATTCCCGTCCGAAGACTGCACTTTCCCTTTGAGGTTGAGTTCCTGTCCAAAGCTGGCTGCAGAGAGCAGGATCAGAAAGGACAAACAGCTTATAGTAAAGCTCTTTCTCATGATTGAATATTTAAGGAGTGAAAATAATAGTTAGGCAAACAAAATTTTACGTCTATTAAGTTTTGTAAAATTTTAAGTCTTTCAAAAACATTAATTCAAAATATTTATCTACTATATTGATAATATTTGAAATTTAATATTTTGGAAAAACATCTTCATATTATGCTTGTTCCGACAGACTTTGTACGTGCAGGTTATTCCGGCGAAAAGAGCCGCGATCCTCATTTCGGCGTATCTATGAAGTATGGGGCGTTTGAATTGCTATATTTGCGTCAAGTACAGAAGCGGCCATTTCGGCTGTAAATCAAAGTGTATTCGAATATTGCGTTCAATGAAGGTTCTTAAATTTGGCGGCACCTCTGTCGGTTCGGTTGACAGCATTAAAACAGTTATCAGTATCCTCGAAGAAAACCTTGCGAAAGGCGAGCGTTTCGCGGTTGTATTTTCTGCAATGGGCGGGGTCACGAACCGGCTGATCGAAATCGGCAAAATGGCCGCGGCCGGGAATACGGATTACATTGAATTTCTGAAAGGCGTTGAGGAAAGGCATTTTGCGGTGGTCAGAGGATTGATACCGGTAAAAAGCCAGAGCAGTACGTTCGCTGCTATACGCGGACTCTTCAACGAGCTGGAAGATATACTCCGCGGCGTTTCCTGGATCAAAGAATTATCAGAACGCACGCTCGACCTGATCATGAGTTTCGGCGAAAGATTATCCACAATGGTGATCACCGAAATTCTGAAAAGCAAAGGTATCGACGCCGAATTCTGCGACGCCCGCCAGATCATCCATACTAATGCAACTTATGGGATGGGCGATGTGAATTTTGATGTTACCAATAAACAGATACTCGAATACTTTGCCAAAAACGCGGCATTGCAATGCGTGACGGGCTTTATTGCCTCTACTGCTGAAGGAGTAACCACTACGCTCGGTCGCGGCGGTTCAGATTATACCGCTTCCATTCTGGGCGCAGCACTCGATGCCAATTCCATTGAAATATGGACGGACGTGGACGGAATGATGACAGCCGATCCGCGCAAGGTGACCAATGCATTTACTATTCCTTCAATTTCCTATGCGGAGGCAATGGAGCTTTCACATTTCGGTGCGAAAGTCATTTACCCGCCGAGCTTGCAACCTGCTTTTGCCAAAAATATTACGTTAAAAGTGCTGAACACCTTCAATACTGCATTTGAAGGTACTTATGTACAGAAAGCAGCAAACGGGAAAGAATATGCGATTACGGGGATTTCTTCCATTGACGAGATCGCCCTGGTGAATATTCAGGGTAGCGGGATGATCGGTGTGGCGGGGATTTCGGGCCGGCTTTTTACAGCGCTTTCCAATAATGCGATCAGTGTAATCCTGATCTCACAAGCTTCTTCGGAGCATTCGATCTGTTTTTCAATTGACCCGAAAAATGCGCAAAAAGCAACTGAGGTATTAGAGAAAGAATTTGCGATAGAGATCAGCCTGGGGCATATTGACAGTATTTCAATTGAAAAAAATCTCTCCATTATCGCGATAGTTGGAGAGGGAATGAAGAAAAGCACGGGCGTTTCAGGCAAGTTGTTTTCTGTTTTGGGTAAAAACGGTATCAATGTCGTAGCGACCGCACAAGGTTCTTCGGAGCTGAATATCTCTGTTGTAATCGCGAAAAGCGATTTATCAAAAGCATTGAATGCGATCCACGGTGTTTTCTTCCAATCGGAAACGCGCTCGCTGAACCTGTTTATCGTGGGAGTAGGATTGATCGGTGGTACATTGATCGAGCAAATCCGCAACCAGGCCAAATACCTGAGAGAAGAGAAATTATTGAACCTCAATATCGCGGGTTTGTCCAATACCAAAAAAATGCTCCTCGATCCCGACGGGATCAAGCCTGAAAACTGGCGTGACCGGGTGATGGACGAGGGCGTGAAAACAAGCTTGCCGGCATTTGTGCAGCGGATGATCGAGCTCAATTTGCCTAACAGCGTTTTTGTGGATTGTACTTCGGACAAGGATATTGTTCAGTACTACCAGATTCTGCTGGATGCGAGCATTTCGGTGGTAACGCCCAATAAGGTGGCTAATTCGGGTTCCTATTCGGAATACGTGTCACTGCAAAGAACTGCTTTACAGCGCGGGGTGAAGTTTTTATATGAAACCAATGTAGGCGCCGGGCTGCCGATCATTAATACCATTCAGGGATTAATGGCAAGTGGGGATAAATTCCTGAAAATAGAGGCGATTCTGTCAGGTACCTTGTCTTACATTTTCAACAACTTCAACTCGGAAAACCGCTTTGTTGATGTAGTGAAAGAAGCGAAAGCAAAAGGTTTTACCGAACCCGACCCGCGCGACGACCTGAGCGGGGCCGATGTTGGAAGAAAAATCCTGATCCTGGCGCGCGAGGTAGGTGTGCCGCTGGAACCGGAAGAGATCGTGATTTCACAGATTTTGCCCGGTAACTGTCTGAATGCACCTACTGTGGATGCTTTTTTCAGGGAGCTGGAAATCTCAAATAACTACTTTGCGGAGAACCAATCCAGTGCCGAGGCGAACAATGAAAAGCTGCGCTACATCGCAACCCTGGAAAATGGGAAGGCAACGATCGAGCTGAAAACAGTCGGCCCGGCGCATCCTTTTTACACTTTATCGGGCAGTGACAACATTATCTCGTTTACCACAGAACGCTACAAAGACCGGCCGCTGGTCATCAAAGGTCCAGGAGCCGGCGCCGAAGTAACCGCCTCCGGCGTGTTCGCGGACATTATGAGTATCAGTAGCTATTTGGGGTAATGTGTTAAATTGCATTGTACTTCAACCATTTGAACTATGAGCAACAGGAAGGTACCGGAGCCGGTAAAAGCTTTAACCGAAGAGTTCGTCACCGAGGTGCGAGCGCTTTATGGCACGAGGCTGCATCAGGTAATCCTTTTTGGGTCCTATGCAAGAGGTGAGCAGCACGAAGAATCCGACGTGGACTACCTGGTTGTCCTTAATGATAGAGAGTTAAAAACTTTCGCAGAAATAAGTAAAATGTCTCCTATTACCAGTTCGCTTGGTTTGAAGTACAACTTATGGATTTCAGCAATTCCGTTTACAGTGGATAAACTGCTGCCTGGAAATGCACTTTTGAGCGCTGCCATTCATGAAGAAGGTATCGTATTATGAGTGAGGTCACACTGGAAAAAATACTTAGAAAAGCCGAGGATTGCCTAGAAGTGAGTCAAAGCTTTCTTGAAGAAGCCAGAAATGAAGCGTGCGTAAACCGGGCATATTACGCAATCTTCCATTGTATTCAAGCCTTGCTTTTTGCTTCAAACGTGCAAGTCAAAACGCACGTAGGCTCACATACCAAATTTCGCGAGTTATTTATAAAAACAGGGATTTTGGACATCGTTTTAAATACAACTTTGCAAAGAGCATTTGAAAAGAGGCAATTCAGCGACTATGATTATGACGAAGTTTTGGAAGAAGACGCCAGAGAGTCGGTTCAGGATGCAGCGCAATTCGTCAATGCAACCCTTCAATACTTAAAAGAAAACAACCACCTACAGTGAATTCAGTAAAAGCTTTTGCCCCTGCTACGGTTGCTAATGTGGCTTGCGGGTTTGATATATTTGGTTTTGCAATCAAAGAGCCGGGGGATACCGTAGAGCTGCGCCGCCGTGATGAGCCGGGTATTGTTATCACCGATATTACCGGAGATGAAGGTCGTCTCCCACGAAATGCAGCCAAAAATTCGGTAACGGGCGTGATGCTGCATTTGCTTAAACACCTGGGCATTACAGATTTCGGCTGTGAAGTTGTTTTGCATAAGAATATGCCGCTGGGCAGTGGGATGGGATCGAGTGCTGCCAGTGCAGTTGCTGGTGTGGTGGCGATCAACGAAATGCTAGGTAAGCCACTTACCCGCGAGGAACTGCTGCCTTTTGCAATGGAAGGGGAACGCATTGCCTCCGGTTCGGCGCATGCGGATAATGTAGGTCCCTCGCTACTGGGCGGTTTTGTGGTAATCAGAAGCTATAACCCGCTCGATATTTTTACCATTCCGGTACCTGACGATCTGTACTGTACGCTCGTACATCCTGACATTGAAATCAATACCAAAGATGCGCGCTTCATCCTGCGCAATGAGGTTTCCCTGAAAAATACGATTGCTCAAATGGGTAATGTAGCTGGGCTGGTTGCCGGGCTGATGAAAGCAGACTATGACCTGATCAGTCGCTCCATGGTGGATGTGATCATCGAGCCTGTTCGCTCTATCCTGATCCCGGAGTTTAAAGAAGTGAAGCAGGCTGCCATTGAAAATGGTGCATTGGGATGCAGTATCTCTGGCGCCGGCCCTTCCATGTTCGCATTAAGCCGGGGAATCGAAAATGCCCAAAAAGCAGGCAATGCGATGATCGCGCGGTTTGCCGAGGCAGGAATAGCAGCCGGTTTACACGTTTCTTCCATTAATAAAGAAGGCGCGGTTATTCTCACAGACTAGGCGCATTTTCTCGACTTCGATGAACTTTCTCAAAGGTGCGGATTGTTAAAAAGTTATAAAAACACAGAATCATGGTTACTGTAAGCGATACCGCCAAAAACAAAATTGTTGAACTCCGTAATGCTGACGGATTTGCTGACGATTATCAGATCAGGGTCGGTGTTTTGGGAGGTGGATGCTCCGGTTTGACGTATAACCTGGAATTCAACTCCGAGTCAAAACCAAATGATATGGTTTTTGAAGATAAGGGAGTGAAGATTATTGTAGATAAGAAAAGCTTGCTATACCTCGCCGGAACCACGCTCGATTTTTCAGATGGACTGAATGGCAAAGGCTTCCAGTTTATCAACCCGAATGCGACCCGTACCTGTGGATGCGGAGAGAGTTTCGCGGTATAAATTTTAAAATATTTTATTTGATGAAACGCGTCCTGATTCAAGGGGCGCGTTTTTTTTATAGTACCGAAAGACCTTATTTTGCTGCAAGCTTTCATACACCACAATGCAATTTTTTAAAGAAAACTGAATGAAACCAACTCTTTTGATTCTGGCTGCCGGGATAGGCAGCCGCTACGGAGGTATTAAACAGCTTGATCAGTTTGGGCCAAACGGGGAAACGATTATCGATTACTCGCTATATGACGCAATCAGAAGCGGTTTTGGGAAAGTAGTATTTATAGTTCGTCAGGAAATTAAGGACAGTGCGGAGGCAATTTTTGCACCAAAACTGACAGGTAAGATCGATTTTGACTTTGCGATTCAGGGCATACAATCCTACGTTCCGGAAGATCTAGGAAAGGTGGAGCGTACAAAGCCCTGGGGAACCGGCCACGCTACTTTATGTGCATGGGACCAGACGGACACGCCTTTTGCGGTGATCAATGCAGATGATTTTTATGGTCGGGATGCATTTGAAACCATGGCCCAATTCCTTCAAAATGATAAGGACGATACGCAGCACGCGATGATCGGGTATGAGTTGAAAAGAACTTTGTCGGAAAACGGTACCGTTTCACGTGGTGTTTGCATTGAACGCGAGGATCACAACCTGGAATCCGTTGTGGAACGTACCAAGATATTTGAAGAAGAAGGTGTGATTTATTTCGAAGAGGATGGAGTGAAAACCGAGCTCGCGCCTGAAACGCCGGTTTCCATGAACTTCTGGGGCTTCAAGCCAACGATGTTTCCCCTGACAAAGGAGTTTTTCGAGACTTACGCCCGCGAAAATATCAACACCCCGAAAGCGGAGTTCTACATTCCGACTGTGATGACCAAAATCATTGAGGGTAATTTGGGCAACTGCCGCGTTTTCCGCAGTTCCTCGGACTGGTTTGGCGTTACTTACCCGGAAGACAAGCCAAATGTACAAGCCTCCCTGGCCGCATTGCACGAGTCTGGCGAGTACCCCGATAAGTTGTGGCAATAAAATCCCGTCAGGGATGTAACATCGGTAGAAAGAGGACAGCATAGCAGAATCCCGTCAGGGATAAAACATCGGTAACGCAAAATGCCGCTAGGCATGCAACATCGGTAGAAAAAGGTGTGACAGGATAGCAGAATCCCGTTAGGGATGTAACATCAATTATGGCGGTGTGCGTGACAACCATGGCATTGACATAAAACCAATGTTGCATGCCTAACGGCATTTGCCTCACACACGATTGACAACGTTTTCTACCGATGTTGCATGCCTAGCGGCATTTTGCGTTACCGATGTTGCATGCCTAGCGGCATTTTGCGTTACCGATGTTGCGTGCCTAGCGGCATTTTGCGTTACCGATATTGCATGCCTAGCGGCATTTTGCGTTACCGATTTTGCATGCCTTTTGCGTTACCGATGTTTTATGCCTAGCGGCATTTTCTTTTCGTTTATTTCTGCACCAGTGCATCCAGCATTTTTTCGGCCAGGAATTTGTTGCCGGCTTCTGTTAAATGTACGCGGTCGGTTGTTAGGATTCCTTTTTCCTTGTTCTCAGGGTTGTTTTTCGTCAGGTACTCGGTAAAATGTTTGCGCAGGTCGCAGAGCTGCAAATTGTTTCTTGTCGCGATTTCACGGATCAGTTTGGAGTATTGATTCAAATCTCCGTCCTGCTGATTTGAATTGTCATTTCTTTCCCCAATTACGGTCGGCGTACATACAATTACGCGAATGTTTTGCGCCTTCATTTTCCTGATCAGCGCTTCGTAGAACTTCACATATTTGTCAGGATCGGTTCCGGTTCCGGACGAAGCCTTGTGCCAGACGTCATTGATACCCACGTAAATAAATACGATATCGGGCTTTTTGGAGAGCACATCGTCTTCCAGTCTCAGGTACAGATCATAGACTTTGTTCCCACCAATCCCTGCGCCTACCAGCTCGTATTTAGCTCCCTGGTTTTTTGCTTTCAACATTTCACCCATCTGGGTAATGTAACCTGTTGCGCCCACGCCGGCCTGCGTGATGGAATCTCCGAAAAAGATAACCTTCAAGGGTTTATCCTGCCGCATTGCAAGAAGTGGTAATACGAAAAAGGCGATTTGTACAAGTTTAAAAAATAGCTTCATATCGAGGTTTTAAATAGATTTTAGGGGGAAAAGGCAATCGTGCTTGAAAGTTACTTTACGACTCTGACCGTTTGCCGATCAGCTCACCCAAGAGATTTGCGGAAATGTAAGCGGGTAATGTAAAACGAACTTTCTGCCAGTTGCTATTTCGTTTTGCATTGCAAGTGGGAGCCTGATGCGGCGGATTTTATTTTCAATCAAAACATCAACCAGCAGCTGGTCTCCTGCTAACTCTGCATTTAATATTTCGCCGTGGATAAAAAAGCTTTCTTCCGGGGCGTCGCTGTGCAGGTAAATGGCGGCGGGGGGACCAAAGCGGGTGAGCTTGCCGTTTTCCATCACGCCTACCTGATCAGCCAGCCGGAATATCTCGGCCGTTTCGTGCGTAACGATGATTGCTGTAAAATGATAGCGTTTATGGAACTGCAGAATCAATTCCTGTAACTGGTACCGCATTTCGGGATCGACTGCCGAAAAAGGTTCATCAAGCAGTAAAAGACCAGGTTTTCGCACCAATGCACGCGTCAAAGCAACCCGTTGCTGTTGTCCGCCCGAAAGTTGGTTCGGTCTTTTTTGGCTGAGCTGATCAAGTCCCGTGGCTGCTAGCAGCTCGTCCACAATAGCAGCATCTCCGCCTGTTGATAATGCATAGCGCAGGTTTTCGGCCACGGTCATGTTGGGGAACAGTGCATAATCCTGGAAAACGAAACCAATATTCCGGTGCTGCGGCGCAAGGTTCTGGTGGTTTTCACGATCGAGCCAAACAGTTCTGTCGAAGTCAATCTGTCCCTGCAACGGCGTTTGCAACCCGGCAATTTGTTTCAGTAATGTCGTTTTTCCTGCGCCGGAAGGTCCCGTCAAAGCCATAATGCTCCCT
This sequence comes from Dyadobacter sp., assembly GCF_051859145.1. GTDB lineage: Bacteria > Bacteroidota > Bacteroidia > Cytophagales > Spirosomataceae > Dyadobacter. The sequence goes on along the minus strand of NZ_JBHYGF010000090.1, from coordinate 12,244 downwards.
TTTTCCAGCGCAAATGAGACTTCCATCGGGAATTCTCCGTGTGCAGTATGCAGTGAATGCGTGATCGCGATTTTAAGCTGATTGTCGGACACGAAGCAGGCGGTTGTTGATAGAATAAACCAGCAGCAAAATCACGAAAGTGATTGCAAACAGTACCATTGCATATTGATTTGCAACCGAATAATTAAGCGCTTCCACTTCATTGTAAATAGCTACCGAAGCAACTTTGGTCACGCCGGGAATATTTCCGCCGATCATCAGAACTACACCGAATTCTCCGACAGTATGGGCAAAAGTGAGTACAAATGCAGTGAGAATGGCGGGCTTGCAATTTGGCAGTAAAACTTTAAAGAATGTTTCCCATTCGTTTTTCCCCAAAGTATAAGAGGCTTCCCGCAAAGACGGTGAGAGTGACTGCAAGCCTGCACGTATCGGGTATACCATGAAAGGCAGGCTATATAAAATAGAGGCGATCACCAGACCAGAAAATGAAAAAACCAGCCTCAAACCGAACACACTTTCAACCCACGCACCAAACCAGTAAGACGGGCTGAATGCAAGCAACAGGTAAAATCCAATAACCGAGGGCGGCAGCACCAGCGGCATTCCGATCACAGCTTCTACAACACCACGCCCCTTGAACTTCCCGAATGCAAGCCAGTACGCAACCGGCAATGCAAGCACCAGCAAAATCAGCGAGGTGATCGTTGCGAGCCGGAATGTGAGCCAGATGGGCTGGTAGTCCATTTTTTAATTTTGAATGATTGAATGATTGAATGAGTAGTTAGTGAATGAGTGAGTTAGTGAGTTAGTGAGTTAGCGAGTTAGTGAGTTAGTGAGTTAGTGAATGAGCGAGTTAGTGAATGTAGATTTTTTAATTCAATCATTCAATCATTCAGTCATTCAGTCATTCAGTCATTCAGTCATTCACTCATTGATTCGTACCCGTATTTGACGAGGATTGCCTGACCTTTTTTGGAGTATAGGAAATCGTAGAATTGTCGACTTGATTCTTTTTTGGGGGAGCTGTCGCTGTGTTTAAGCAGGATGGCGGCTTGCTCAATGGGTTTATGCAGTTTGGGGTTAATGGTTATGTAATTTCCTTTTCCTTTCATTTCGGGAGCGAGTACAATAGATAATGCATTAAAACCTGCTTCCGCGGAACCGGACATAATGTACTGGGCGGTTTGTGCGATGCTTTCGCCGTACACCAGCTTGGACGCTGTTTCACCTGTCAGGTTCTGAGATTGTAACACTTCCATTGCAGCTACCCCATAAGGCGCCGTTTTGGGATTGGGAATTGCGATTTTCTTTACTTTTTCAGTGGCCAGCAATGCGGTATTCAGTTCAGCTTGCGGGATATCTTTTGACCATAATACCAGTGAGCCGAGCGCGTATACCTTTGGCTTCTCTTCCGAGCCGCCGTTTTTGAAAATCTCTTCGGGGTACCTGGTATCTGCCGAAACAAATACATCAAATGGCGCGCCTTCCCGTATTTGCGTGGTCAGGTTACCCGACGAGCCTACCACAATCTGAATCTCCTTGCCCGACTCCTTCTCAAATTCCGTCTTGATCTCTTTCATGACGTACTGGACATTGGCCGCTGTGGCTACAATTATTTTTTCAGAAGGCTGGGAGCAGCCGGCTGCCAGGAGGGTAATCAGAAGAGTAAAATACCGAAAGTTCATCTTGCAATTTAAAGGATTTTTGTTTCCTATACATGGCGCCAAAATCCGGCTCATTGGGAAAATATCGTAAATTGCGCGCCATTTCGACCAGGCTGGACGAAACATTAACCGCTGGTGGTCAAGTTACCCGAAGCGTAATTTAATTTTATAAATGATCATAGAAACCGCCCTGCGCACCAGGCAGACTTCCGAATACTATTTTTCAGTGAAGCTCGCCGAGGTACGCAAACTGATTGCAGAAGGACACGATGTCATCAACCTGGGAATCGGTAATCCCGATATGATGCCCTCGGAGGCGACGCTTGAAGCGTTGTCGGCAGCCATTTTGAAACCGAATGCGCATGGTTATCAGTCTTATACAGGTACCCCGGCTTTCCGCAATGCAATCGCTGACTTTTATGATCATAATTACCACGTTAAACTTGATCCAAATACAGAAATACTCCCGCTAATCGGTTCAAAGGAAGGAATTACGCATATTAGTCTGACTTTCTTGGACCCTGGCGATGAAGTGCTGGTACCCGAGCTTGGGTACCCTGCTTACCGGGCTGTGAGCCAAATGGTAGGTGCAATTGTAAAAGAATATCCTTTGCAGGAAGAAAACGGCTGGCAGCCCGACTGGAATGCAATGGAGAGCCTGGTTACATCTAAAACCAAATTGATGTGGCTCAATTATCCGCATATGCCCACCGGCGCTCCTGCTACCGTGGAATTATTTGAAAACGCAGTTGCTTTTGCCAAAAAGCACCGCATATTACTTTGTCACGATAATCCTTACAGTCTGATCCTAAACAAGAAACAGCCAATCAGTCTGCTTTCTGTGGAAGGTGCAAAAGATGTGGCGATTGAGCTGAATTCCATGAGCAAGTCGCATAATATGGCGGGTTGGCGAATGGGCTGGATTGCTGCCGCAAAGCCTTATATTACAGCAGTGTTGACGATAAAGAGCAATGTGGATTCGGGTATGTTCTGGGCAATGCAGGAAGCGGCTGTGGCTGCACTGCATAATTCAGATGAGTGGCACAAGGAGCGGAATGCAGTATACCAGGGCAGACTGGAAGCTTCGGAAGCTCTGCTAAATGCACTCGGCTGTACCTGGGACGCGAAGCAGGAAGGAATGTTCCTGTGGGGAAAGTTGCCGGATACTGTCGAATCGGCGGAGAAGCTGGTGAATGAAATATTGATTGAAAAACACGTTTTTATAGCTCCCGGATTTATTTTTGGTCCGAAGGGACAGCGTTATATCCGGTTTTCACTTTGCTTGCCCAAAGAACGCATTTGGGAGGCGGTAAGACGGATCAAGGGCTGAGGTACATTTATCAATAATAAAAATGGTAGTAAGCATTATTGGGATCGGCCTGCTAGGCGGCTCTTTTGCCCTTTCTCTCCGTGAAAAGTATCCGAATGTAAAGTTTGTAGGTGTCGATACTTCCGCTGTCAACCAGAAAATCGCATTAGCAAAAGGTATTGTCGATGAAATCGTCAGCCTGGAAGAATCTTTGCAAGTTGCTGAGCTGAATGTACTTGCGACGCCTGTCGATGCAATTTTGAAGCTACTGCCACATATGCTCGATCTGCTTCCTGAGGGGAGGACGATTATGGACCTCGGATCAACGAAGGAGCTTATTTGCAAACTGGCGGATACGCACCCGAAACGCGGACAATTCGTGGCAGTTCACCCGATGGCCGGTACCGAAAACTCAGGTCCGGGCGCTGCATTCAAAGAGCTTTTGCCGCATAAAAATGTGATCATTTGCGACAAGGAAAAAAGTAACTCTGACTCGCTGGGCTTGGTAGAAACCTTTTTGCGCGATGCGGGTATGAAGATACATTATATGAAACCTGTGGAACACGACCTGCATTTGGCATATGTATCGCACCTCAGCCACATCAGCTCTTTTGCATTGGGATTGACAGTTCTGGATAAGGAAGCGGATGAAAAAGCGATTTTTGATATGGCGAGTACGGGTTTTTCTTCAACCGTTCGCCTTGCCAAAAGTTCGCCGCAAATGTGGGCTCCGATCTTCGATCAAAATAAAACCAATGTCTCCAAAGCACTGGCGGATTACATTGAACTACTTAAAAAGTTTAAGACCGCAATCGATAATGAAGATCTGGGGACAAGCCTCAATTTCATGAGCCGCGCCAACGATATCGGCCGCATTCTGGCTGGTATTGAAAAGAAATAAGTGATTTGCTTGAAGAGTGTAACTGTTTCTTAACGAATCTGTTACGCTCTTCCTTTTTCTGAATTGGAACCAATGCAGGCGGGCTGCCTGTTAACCTGCTACCTGTTTATCTATCAGTTCAAATCTTTATTTTTTCAACAAAACAGTAAGAAATGACGAAGGCTCAGGCAGTTTTTGTAGCAGTATTTGTTGCACTCAGTGTTTCCTTAGGTATCCGCCAAATCAATCCTTTTACGGATTCATCCAAATCCAAACAAATTTCAGTAATCGATACCGGTTCTATTTCCAGGCCGGAATGGGTCACGTTGTATGATTCGCTCGATTTAAAAACCAAAGGGCTATCGGAGGCCGCATTCTATTGTGCATGGTATGGTTTTCAAAAAGCAAACCTGCAAAATTCAATACTTGCGATTGCAGATTTCACGCAATCTTCCCGAAATAAGCGCCTCTATGTAATTGATCTGATCAAGCGTAAAGTATTGTATAATACCTATGTAGCTCACGGCCGTAACTCCGGGCAGGAATTTGCTGAGAAGTTCTCAAACGACAACTCCTCGTACCAGTCCAGTTTGGGTTTCTATAAAACACTCGGGACTTACCAGGGAAAACACGGGTTGTCACTCCGGTTGGAAGGTCTCGAAAAAGGCATTAACGACCGCGCATTGGAACGGGCGATCGTCATGCACGGTGCCGACTATGTAAGTGAATCTTTTATCAGAAACACAGGTCGCTTGGGCCGTAGCCTCGGTTGTCCGGCTGTATCTGTTGAAGATTCAAAAAAGCTGATCGATCTGCTGCACGGCGGCTCCGGACTCTTTATCTATTCCGGCGATCAAAAATACCTTCATGCTTCTTCTTTACTCGCAGGTTTGGCTTTGGATAAAGTCAATCGCGCCTTAGGTGATCCTCTTTTGTATATATCGGGGAAATAAAGCAAGTCGCCTTTTTCGTTGCAATCTGCGGGAAGATATAGCAGGAAAACCGGAACACGCACTTTCAGTTTGTGCCATTTGGGCGGTGTCGAAACAGTGTCCGGCTCGGTCATGAAGTCACTACTCAGCAGCTGGGTTCCTGCCATATAGTTGGCGAGGTCAGTTGGTCGCTGTACCCGCACGCAGCCGTGGCTTCTCCATCTCTGATCGCTTTTGAAAAGGTACCTGGCATTGGTATCGTGCAGGTAAATTGCCAGTGGATTTTTAATCTCCACTTTCAGCAGACCAAGAGAGTTATCTTCTCCTGTTTCCTGGCGGAACCGGTAAGGAAATTTGTTCTCTTTGGCTGCTTCCCAATCCACTTCGCCGGGATCCACGACCTGACCTTTTGTATCGATAATTTCAATTCTGTTTCTCGACAGGTATTCACCGTCACTCATTGCTTTCGGCAGGATTTCCTTGATCGCAATGCTTTTTGGTACGTTCCAATAAGGGTGTGTTACAATGCTGGTCGCGTATGTATCCATTGTTGGAGTGGGAGTGTCTGATTTACCCACAACAGTGCGCATGGTCAGCACGTTTTTACCTGCTGAGTCCATCGCAGTGAGGTAAGCGCCTCTGATATTTACCATTACAAAACGGGGCGCATTCTTGGCTTGTCTGTGGATCCAGCGATATGCATTCATGGATTCGGCTACAAAAGCGGCGCTATCGTACTTTTGCTCTTTGAGCAGGCGGGTATAATTTACTTTCAGGTTGTTGTAAACAGGAAATACAGGTTCCAGCCGCTCCATCACCTTTTCAATTGCTTTACCTTCCACCAGTTCTTCGGCAGCGGCGCGGAGAACGGCAGTATCTGCGGCAATTTTCTTCTGTACAAAACGTAAAGCAGGTTTATGTCCGAATCCGATCTCTTCTAGTAAAGCGTAAACTGGCGCGATACCATCTTTTGGTTCAAATTTCGCCGGGTCGACCCCCACTTCTTTCGAGAATTGAAGGAGCTTGTCGTAATTCTTTTTGGTAATCTCACCAGCCAGTTCCTCATTGGTCATTTCCTTCGGATCTTTCCGGCAGGACTGCATGGTCGCCAGTGTAAATAGAATGAGAAGTGGTAAATATCTTGTCTTTCCGAAGCCTGAAAGCATTTGCATTGTATTGCAGTTTTTGTTTTACAGCTACATTACAATTGTTGTGCTAACTCTTGCCGTCGTGCAGAATCTAGATAATTCCACTGATTCTGAGCTTCTTTCTTTCTGTACCTGCATGCTCCATTTGATAAACTGGGGAATTTAGGTGCCAATAGACTGCACGAAAAGTCCACTTTTCACAGGTGTTTTGATTAAATAAAAAAGCCAGGCTGAAAAACTCGGCTTCCGTGGCCACGACAGGAATCGAGTCGAACGCGACCCCGGCCCATATCTAGAGTTTAGGTGGGAGTCGCCCTCGACAACTCCTATTTTATCCGTTGAACTACGCGGTCTTCTGTCCCATTGACTGATATCTGGCATTTAGTGGGAGTCGTCCTCGACAACGCCTATCGGGCGACTGTCGCTCTATCCGTTGAACTACGAACCTAAGCATAAAAAAAGCCAGGCTTAAAAACCTGTTCTTGTGACCGCGACGGGAATATGTAACATTCTGATAATGAGATAGAGGGCAGTCTTGTGAGTGTGTTAGTATCAATTTGGTATCAAAATAAAGTATTACTTTTAAGTAAGATTGGGCTCGAAGGGGACTTAAACACAAAAAAATAAATTATAATTTGATGTTGTAATATTCGATTTCCTCTATCGATCTAATGAGTAGCCTTCTTAAATATCGCGAGTTAATTAAAGCGCAAAATCTTAATGTTGATTGCCCAAGTATAGCTGAGGAAGCAGAGATTTCTGCATTCAGGCTGTGTTTTGAGCCTATAGATGACATTAGTAACTTTTTACCGAATATTATTGAAGACTCACTTCTGAAAAAGCCGCCGAGAAGGTTACTGGGAGACAAAAATCACTGTGAGGCTTGTGGGCTGTCGTTTTTTGAATCCTTAAACGGCTGTAAGGAATTGTTGAAAATTTTTCCTAGGCTGAGCCACACTAATGTTTCTCAAGGATTATTAAAGAAAAGTGATGGACTCAAAGGTGCAACTGATCACAAAGGGCACTTTGTTTTCTTCGAATATGAGGCTGCTATATTGAGTTCAAAGTTTTCCATTGTGTATACGCGTTGACATGGAGCAGTTACAAGGAATACTTTTAAGTGAATTTCCCTACTCTGATCTGAATAAAGTGTCAGACCTAATCGAGTTTGACGGACCGCTGCTTTCTCACTACCGGGATTCAAATGATAATAACTTTTTGTTCTATTGGATCGATAATGACGAAAACTTAAATCGGTGGATGCTGCTTGAAGTTGACACTGATGATCTGTGGAGTTATGTTCATTCTGACGTGTCTCTGCGAGACATAATCCGGGCAAAAGCTAATGTGATCATAACGCATATTGATCGTGACTTGAATTATAGTGAGAATTTGTTTATGCCAGTAAGCCAACTTCCACAATCATATTTGCCTGTTGATGATAGTTATTATCCATTCGATATTCCATCTGAGTATTACAAATCTAATATCGAAAGTCAACCCGGTGCAGAACTTGCGATGTTTAAGCATCAAGAAGAGTTTATAGCTGATAACCAATATCTTACAATTCTAAGGGAGGGGGCAAACGTGTATAGACTTCGTCCGAAGGAGCACAAATATAATCATGCCGTTAAAGCGAAAGATGCAGGAAAGTTCCTTACAAATATTACCAATTCTGCATCTGTTTACACCACCTTCGAATTCTACAATAATTTCAAGGATCATCTGACTGACCCTGATAAATTGAAGTCTACACTTCAAACAGTAAAAAAGTCTACCGAGCTTCTAGTAATAGATACTCAGTTTAGAAGTTTTGAGGTGACGTTATCAATGGATACCGTGATGGGGATGGATGAGAATTTGAGAGGGTATAAAGAATGGCGAAAAAAGATCTTGGCAAACTATTATAGAGATGTCATAGATATTGACCATTCGTCAGAAGAAAGCATTAACATACTGCGAGAAAAGTTTCCAGAGGAAGCTATAAGAAAGAAGATTGTCAAGCCTATTGCGGATATTTTAGTTGATCCATCGTTTGTCCTTGAGACTAAAAGTTCAGTGGGTTCTGCACCGACTTTACATAGCACGATAAATAGAGCTACTTACAAAAAGTTAATTGCACCTGCCGTAGTAGATGGGGCAGTGGAGCAGAGCGAGCGTAAAAAAATAGTGAGTATGATTGTGGAGGTTACTGAGAGAGATGGGAAAAATATTTTTGGAAAAAAAACATTAGAAGACGGTTTGATCTTCCAGAGTGAGATTGGTCAAGCAGCTTTGTCCTTAAATTATTTGAACTACGAGCAGTACGAAATATCGTTCAAGAAGCCCGTTGATTATCAGTACTTTATTGATGATAATAACTTAAACAACATTAATTGCCCGGTGTTTAATCTTGCCGTTTCTGGTCAGAGTAAGAAGGAGGTAATGAACGATTTTTGGAAGATTCTAGGACGTTTTATAATTGAATCGTTTGATAAAGATTTAAATAAAGAGTTAATGGATGAATATGTAGAATATATATCTGCAAATTGATTACAATATCCGTCTTGGTTGGACCTGGTATATTTACCTATGAAACTGGGGTAGGTGCACCTTGCATAACTGCTATTGCCACGGTAGAATTCTCGGCGCTTCTGTTAAGTTTAACTGTGCCGCTACTCACTTTTTTTTAATCATGTCAATTAGATCAGCAAAGTAGTTGTGGCCTGTTATCCCAATAATTATAGTGTCGGGGTTACCATTTACTTTAATAATATAGGTGTTCCCCTCTAATGTCAACACCCGAAAAATCCGAACTCAGTATCTGGGCTGCTGGATACATATGATCTGCTTTTAACAGCGTTTCTAGCTTGTGCTAGCAAGCTGCTGCTGGGTAAAGTTCCACATATCTAGAGCACAAAAAAGGCCAAGCTGAAAGCTTGACCTTGGTGACCGCGACGGGAATCGAACCCATATCTAGAGTTTAGGAAACTCCTATTCTATCCGTTGAACTACGCAGTCATTTCGGGCTGCAAACCTCGGAAAAAATCGGTTGAATTACAAAAGATTATTCCTCTGTTTGTACCGCAGTATAGCCCAAATCAAGCCAGTTCGGATAAATAGAAAAATGTTTCTCTTTAACCAGTGAGAACAATGTATTCCTCAATTCTTCAATATTCTCTTTCTTCTCGGCCGAAATAAACACCACATGTTCGGCTTTGTCAGATATGTAGCTCTTTTTCAGCTGCTCCAAAACCGTTTCCTGCAACATTACGCCTTCGTCTTCATTTTCCTCTTCCTCGTTAAAAGAAGGTTTGTAAAGGTCTATCTTATTGAAAACCAATATTGATGGCTTGTTGGCGGCGCCGATTTCTTCCAGCGTTTTGTTCACCACATCCAGGTGCTCCTCAAAAGAAGCGTGCGATATATCTACCACGTGCATCAGGATATCTGCCTCCCGAACCTCATCAAGCGTCGATTTAAATGACTCGATCAAAGTAGTAGGCAGCTTTCGGATAAATCCAACCGTATCCGTCAGCAGGAATGGGATATTCTCCATATTAACCTTCCGCACCGTCGAATCAACCGTAGCAAAAAGGCGGTTTTCTGCGAATACATCGGCTTTGGACAAGCTGCGCATTAATGTAGATTTCCCCACGTTGGTATAACCCACGATCGCCACACGCACAAGTCGGTCGCGCTCTTTCCGGCGGGTAATGCTTTGTTTGTCAACTTTTTCCAGTTTCTCTTTCAAAAAGGCGATCCGGTCTTTTACAATCCTTCTATCCGTTTCCAATTCCGTCTCACCAGGTCCGCGCATACCCACACCAGCACCTGACTGGCGGCTAAGGTGCGTCCACAAACGCGTCAAACGAGGGTACATATATTGGTACTGTGCCAACTCGACCTGCAATTTCGATTGTGCAGTCTGCGCACGCATTGCGAAAATCGCCAGGATCAGCAGGCTTCGGTCAATTACTTTGATGTCCGTAAACTCAGCTTCCAGGTTTCTCACCTGAGAAGGAGTCAGGTCATCGTCGTAAATAACCATATCTACGGGATTAGCCTTGATAAATGTCTGTATTTCTTCAAGTTTTCCTTTACCGGTGTAAGTGCGTGTGTCCGGTCTTTCCAGGTTTTGTGTAAATGTTTTAACCGTTTCGACACCCAGCGTGGTAGCCAGAAAAGCAAGCTCTTCTAGGTACTCCTTGGTTTTCTCCGCGTTTTGTTTTTGGGTACTTACTGCCACCAGCACCGCGGTCTCGGGCTGTACAGCAGTAGAATGGAATTTCTTCTTATCAATCATGTATTGCTTTTTTATTCTGATAATGCTTCTTCAATCCGGCAACAGTAAACAGCACTGTTTCACAGGAGAAGGTAAAATTGCAACGGCAGGTCAGCGCCAAAAGTTCACCGGCGTTTGCGACTTATTAATATTCTCTATGGTACAAATGCAATTTTGTTTGACAATGCGAAATCTGCTTTTGTATATTTGCGCAAATCTCAGAAGCCGATGCTGCTCTTCAATCTCGGACTACAAGCTTAGTCCACCGACCATCCCGGTCCCGTTTACAAGTTCTTTTTAGTGGTCCCTCAGGGATTGCACTTCTTCTATTTATTTTAATTCAATTTTTTTTTCTCCATGAAAAAGTGGTTTCAACTGCTTCGAGAGGCTATTCGTGGCTCCGAAGAAAGTTTCACCGAAGTAAGCATCAACCGCGCTATATTCTTACTTTCTGTACCTATGATCCTGGAAATGGTCATGGAGTCGCTCTTCGCTGTTGTTGATATTTTCTTTGTTTCAAAGGTAAGTACCGAGGCCGTGGCTACGGTTGGGCTAACTGAGTCGGTGATCACCCTCGTTTATTCACTGGCGATCGGTCTGAGTACTGCTGCCACCGCTACCATCGCCCGTCGCATTGGCGAGGGCAATACTGTGCAGGCCCGGCAGGCAGTCGGGCAGGTGATCATTATTTCACTTGCTATTTTTCGGTCGTAGTTGCATTCGCAGGTACCTGGTTTGCACGTGACATTCTATTACTAATGGGCGCAGATCAGAAGGTAATTGAAACAGGTACCAACTTTGCAAGAATACAGTTTCTGAGCAGTCCGGTCGTGGTATTGCTGTATTCTTTGAGTGGTGCCCTGCGCGGCGCCGGGTCTGCGGCGACGGCAATGCGGTCGCTGATTGTTGCCAACTGCTTCAATATGCTGCTGGGTCCATTGCTGATCTTCGGAGTCGGGCCTTTTCCTGAATTGGGCGTAACAGGTGCGGCGTTGGCTACGGCTGCGGGTCGCACCATTGGCGTCGGTTATCAGCTGTTTTCGCTTACCAAGGCAAGTAAGATGCTGGGTTTGATGTGGTCTGATTTTCGGCCGGATCCACCGACAATCGCTAACATCGTGAAAATTGCCACAGGTGGCACAGTCCAGTTCCTGATCGGATCGGCGAGCTGGATTTTCCTTACCCGCATTCTTTCAGAATTTGGAAGCGATGTGGTTGCCGGTTACACGATTTCAATCCGCGTGATTACATTTACATTGTTGCCAGCCTGGGGATTAGCCAACGCAGCCGCCACATTAGTCGGACAAAACCTGGGTGCGGGCAAACCCGATCGCGCCGAAACTTCGGTATGGAAATGTGCTTTTTACAACCTGGTATTCCTGCTGACCCTGTCGTTCTTTATGTTTGTCTGGGCAGAGACGATCGTAGGTTGGTTCAGTACAAATGTTCAGGTGGTTCAGACTGGCAAAACAGCACTTCGGGCACTTTGCCTTGGCTACGGTTTTTATGCTTACGGAATGGTGGTAGCGCAATCGTTCAATGGGGCCGGAGATACAAAAACGCCTACCGTTTTAAACCTGATCTGCTTTTGGGCTATCGAAATCCCGGTTGCGTATGTACTGGCAATCGCACTTAATTTCGGTCCGATCGGCGTATTTGTTTCCGTTCCGATCGCCGAGTCTGTACTTGCTCTGCTGGGTATCTGGCGGTTCAGAATGGGTAGCTGGAAGGTTGTGAAAGTGTGAACCTGGCAGCGTTCGGAGTTGTTCTGCCATACATTTTTATGATTATTGTCAGTCAAACTGAACAATCGCGAACAACTTCGAACAAAACCTGCTCCGACCCAGTTTATAGTTTAAACATTTTATAGTCGCATGAAAATTGAGCAAATATATACAGGATGCCTCGCGCAGGGGGCTTATTTCATTGTTTCAAATGGCGAAGCTGCTGTGATTGATCCTTTGCGGGAAGTTAATCCATACATCCGCAAAGCCGAGCAAACCGGCGCGAAGATCAGGTATGTATTTGAGACGCATTTCCATGC
>NZ_JBHYGF010000089.1:0-11218 GCF_051859145.1 Dyadobacter sp. | reverse complement strand
ATATAGATATTTTTTGTTATGAAGACATCAATACTATCGAAAAGTCTGAAAAGAGACAAGGTAAGATAGATGTTAAGCAGGTATCATCTGTTAAGTTGGGTCCGATAGTAGTGTACAATCCATTTGTATTCCTAGATCTGAAATACGATACGCTTGTCTTGATGTTGAACTTCTTACATCTGACTAGCTGGCTATTACTAATTCTTAAGCCTTTACACAGAAAAAAGATCATTCTATGGGGACATGGTATCTCGGTTAAGAGATATATAAATGAGCAGCAAAAACCAAGTATATTTCTCAAATGGATGATATATTTTGCTGATGAGATATGGTTTTATACAGATCAGGAACGATCGATGTGGGCTAAAATCTTCCCCCTCATGAAAGCAGTATCTTTGAACAATACAATTTCTGACGTGGATGAGATACTGATACTTCCTGAACTTGATAAACAAACTTTACGAAACAAATATCAAATCAGGCAGCCGATAATCTTTATCTTCTGTGCTCGCTTTACAAATCCTTATAGAAGAATTGATTTATTACTCAGTGCAATAAATCGATTAGATACCCAAAAGTTCGGCTTCATAATTATCGGTGATGGGAAGTTAAAACCGGACCTAAGTAATTATAAAAATGTGTATGATTTTGGTAGTGTTTACGATAAAAATATAAAGAGGGAGCTTTTTCAAATGTCGGATATCTATTTTCAACCTGGCTGGGTAGGTCTATCAATTGTTGAGGCGCTGGCATATGGTAAACCGATTGCAACATTTCGTCGGAGTCCAAATGTTTTACAATGTGTTGAGTACGGCTATATCAAAGATGGATTCAATGGATGGGTTTTCGATGATCTTTCTGACTTTGTAGAATTTACGTCAACCGTCCACAAGAGCGATATATTAACCTTTTCAGAGAACGCTAGGGAATATGCTCGTGAAAATCTCAGAATGGGACATATGGTTAATGCTGCTGTTAGCACCTTACTCTAATCATAATTTGAGCCGTTTATAACGCTCAGTAAATACTATGAAAGTCTTACGAGTAACATCAAGTATGAATCCAAAGGTTGGTGGTCCTTGCCAAGGAATCAGAAACATCATACCTGCGTTAAAGCAATTGGATGTAGAGAATGAGGTCGTCTGTCTGGATGATCCTGACGATGCTTATCTTGGGCGCGACACATTTCCAATTCATGCAATTGGAAGAGCAAAAGGTCCATGGTCCTATAATCCCAATCTCGAAAGATGGATACTATCTAATGTTCATAGGTTTGATGTAGTAATTATTCACGGACTTTGGCTTTATTCCAGCTTTGCCACTTGGAGAGCAGTTCAGAAATACAGAAGGCTTAATCCGACTAAAAACATAAAAATCTATGTAATGCCGCATGGGATGCTGGATCCATGGTTTCAAATCGCAAAAGGTAGAAGGCTTAAAGCGCTGCGAAACTGGCTTTATTGGACTATAATTGAACGTAATGTAGTGAATGGTGTAGATGGCGTGTTATTTACCTGCGAACAAGAATTACTACTAGCGAACAATGTATTCAGTACATATGCTCCAAGAGCAAAAATCAATGTGGGCTATGGTATTCAACCTCCTCCTGAGCATACCACAGCAATGGATCAGGCATTTGCTTCTGCTTGTCCCGAAGTTAAAGAGGAATCATACCTATTGTATCTGAGTCGGATACATCCCAAAAAAGGCACTGATAAGCTTGTCAAGGCATATCTAAACCTGGAGAGAAAAGGCGCAAAATTGCCCAAACTTGTTGTAGCGGGGCCTGGGAAGGACACTGAATTTGGCATGAGCATTGCTAGGATGGCCCTGGAAAGTCGGAGCATTTATTTAACAGGTATGCTCGCAGGCGACGCAAAGTGGGGAGCTTTGTACAATTGCATGGCCTTCTTACTTCCAAGTTTTCAGGAGAATTTTGGGATTGCGATTGTAGAAGCACTTGCCTGTTGCAAACCCGTATTGATATCGGACAGAGTAAATATATGGAAAGAAATTTCATCAGGTAATGGCGGGTGGATCTTATCCTCGCTTGATATAGAAGACATTGAAAGACATATTCTGAAAATTGTTGAGCTGGATCCGAAGGATCTTAAAGCTTATCAAGAATCTGCCTTCAATACATACGAAGCTCAATTTCAAATCGGGAACAAAGCCGAGCTATTTAAAAAAACCATTATGGAAATCACTCTTCCAAGAGAAACTGATAAGGCGTTTTAATTTCGGAGCACGAATCTATGAAAACCAAACGGATAGGAATAATAACATTTTTGAATGCAAACAACTATGGTGCAGAGCTTCAGGCTTACGCGCTGAATCGAAAGTTAGAGCTTCTGGGATATGACAGCGAGATTATCAATTACTTATTCTACAAAAACCCAGACTACATTGCGGAAGAGAAAGCTAAACCATTGATTCCGCTTTCTCTGAAGACCCGAGTAAAAGATCTTATTTTAAAATACATCGACAAATTAAGCATCTTACTAAATCCTACCATAGCAGAAACCCGTCGTAAGCGATTTAAGGAATTTCATGCTGTACATACAAAGACCTCCAAGGTGTACACAAGATATTCAGAATTATATCTCGCGTCTCATCTCTACGACGTTTATATTGTAGGTAGCGACCAGGTTTGGAATCCAAATAACTCAGCTAACCTAGAACCTTATTTTTTAACATTTGCCCCTGCGGGTTCTAAGAAGTTATCCTATGCGTCTAGCTTTGGTGTTAGCAAAATAGATACTAAGCATCATGCTTTTTACCAAAAAATGCTCACTAATCTAGATTATGTATCTACGAGAGAAGAAGTGGGTGTTAAATTAATTCGGGAGATGTCTAACCGCGAAGCGACTCACGTAGTTGACCCTACACTGTTACTTCAAACATCTGACTGGGAGAACATTCTGGTTCCCTACAATGAGTCTGAGCCATTTATATTAATTTTTGTTTTTCGTAATTCAAAGTTTATAACAGATTTTGCTCTACAACTACGAAAGGTCACTGGATACAAAATTATCAGAATCTGTCCAAATGAAATGAAGGTTGATTCTAATCTAGATATCCTTAATCTGAGAGATCTGGGGCCGCTTGAATTCTTAGGAGTATATCAACGTGCATCAATCGTTTTGACAACTTCTTTTCATGGAACTATATTCTCCTTAATATTTGAGAAACCTTTTTACACAATAACTCCCGCGGGAAAAAATAATAATAGCAGGCAACAAGGGCTGCTTTCATTGGTTGGTCTTTCAGACAGAATAATCGAGGAAGGCAGCAACTATCCTGATATTACCCGCACTGAGATCGACTTTAAGCCTGTAAAGGAAATTCTTGAACGGGAAAGAGAAAATTCTGTTAAATACCTGATGAATTCTATCGAGAACTAATTAACTATCAAATGGAGAATACCATATTAAATAGCAACCCAATTAGGAAAGTTGTTGAAGGAGGATATTGCGTTGGGTGCGGAGCTTGTGCTTTTGTCCAAAAGAAAAACATGATAGTTAATGAATTCGGCGAATACGTACCTGAGGAATCTGTCATGTCTAATGAACTGGACTTTGATAATTTCAAGAAACTTGAGTTTGTTTGCCCCTCCCTGAATCCCGAGCATAATGAAAATGTGCTAGCCTCAACGTTTCTCGACAAAACGCAGAAATTTAGTGACCACATTGGCTACTATCAGAGCGT
The DNA here is from genome assembly GCF_051859145.1 of Dyadobacter sp. Classification (GTDB taxonomy): domain Bacteria; phylum Bacteroidota; class Bacteroidia; order Cytophagales; family Spirosomataceae; genus Dyadobacter. The sequence continues at coordinate 7,510 of NZ_JBHYGF010000089.1, read as the reverse complement.
TTATGGTGGCTATGTACGGGAAAGAGATTTTCGTGATTCAGGAACGTCAGGTGGATTCGGAACATGGGTAGGTGCTGAATTACTTAAGCAAGGACATATTGATGGGGTTATTCATGTTAAAGAACAACACCGGGCTTCCCCCTTGGCGCCGTTTTTTAAATATGGCATCAGCGAGTCTTTGGCAGAAATACAATCAGGATCAAGAACCAAGTATCATGTAGTTGAAGTCTCCGAAATACTCAAGCTTATCAAAAGCAAACCAGGAAGATATCTGTTTATGGGCTTGCCTTGTATGGTGAAGGCTATACGACGGGTACAATTGATTGACGAAGATGTCGCCAATAGCATAAAGTACACTGTTGCGCTAGTTTGTGGACATCTTAAGAGTATCAACTGGACACTTTCATTAGCTTGGGGGAAGGGCGCCGCTCCTACAAAACTCCAAAGATTTCAATATAGAACCAAGGAAGATGGTATATCTGCCCGAGCGTATGTATTTAAAGCATTCATCAAAAACAATGAACAAACATCTGAGATTCTTGCAGATTCAGGTGAGGTAACCGGCGGCAAATTCAATCAGGGAGCTCTGATGTTGCCCGCCTGTAATTTTTGTGATGATTTGGTTGGAGAGACTGCTGATCTTACAATTGGAGATGCATGGCTGCCGAGGTATGAAATTGATCCTAACGGTACTAACTTACTTATCGTTCGAAATGCTACAATCGAACGTCTACTTAGTACTGCCTTAGCAGAGAACAGAATACATTTAGACAACCTCTTTGAAAAAGATGCCATCTACGCACAATCTGGTGGATTCCGTCAGAGGCGTGAGGGTCTTTCGCACCGTTTGAAATTAGTAGACAATGCTGGTTATTGGCGACCTGTTAAGCGAATAACTGCAACACAATTCGCTCCACCTCCCCTTCGGAAGATGATCTATAATATGAGATCCAAGGTTACGGCCGATTCCCGATTAGTTTTTAGGGATGCACTTAAGACAAACAACTATGAGCTCTACAGGGCAGCTATGAACCGGCAATTAAAAACCCTAAGGTTTCTGGAGATATCTAGCTCGGCTGTACGAATCGTCAGCAAGAAGTTGGCTTCGTATAAAATTAAGCTACTAAAAAGATAATCTATGTCCAATGACCAAGATGTGCCGCCTCTTCAATCGGCAAAGAATATGACTGAGGCCAGATACAAATTTTCTACTAGAAACAAGATTGCCCGTGTTGCTTGGAAAATTGTGTACTTTCTCCTCTTTAGACCATTTTCATTACGCCCTTTTCGCAAGTGGAGAATCTTTCTTTTAAGGATATTCGGTGCACAGGTCAGCTGGTCTTCAACCATTAGTTCAAGTGTAAAAATCTGGGCTCCATGGAATTTAGCAGTTGGTGATTTTACCTGTATAGGCCCTGGTGTTGATTGTTATAATCAGGGTAGAATCACAATCGGCTCTAATGTAACTATTTCACAAAAAAGTTATTTATGTGCTTCAACACACGACTATACCTCTTTTGATCACACAATGATCTTTAAACCTATAACGATAGAGGATCGGGTGTGGGTTGCTGCTGACGCATTCGTCGGTCCGGGTGTGACAATTATGGAAGGCGCTGTAGTAGCTGCTCGTTCTGTAATCAGCAAGTCTGTTGAAAAGTGGGTGGTTGTCGGCGGTAATCCTGCCAAGATCATCAAAAAACGTGAGCTCAGCTAAGCATTATAACCTCACTATCCCATCTCAAATCATAAGAAGAAATGCAATCAGCCGAGCTAGACCTTACAATTGCTATACCTGCAAAGAATGAAGAAAAAAATCTTGCGAATTGCCTGAATGCAATTGGAAGAGGTTTTGCAAAAGAAATCGTACTAATTGATTCGAATAGTACTGACAATACCAGATTAATAGCAAGAGAGTTCGGTGTAAGAACGATTGAATTTAATTGGGATGGTAATTTTCCAAAGAAAAGAAACTGGTATTTGCGGAACCACACACCTACTACAAAGTGGATTTTATTTTTAGATGCAGATGAGTATTTAACCGAAGAATTTAAAACGGAACTTAGACATAAGTTGACCAACGAAGATAATGTTGGATATTGGCTTCGATATACCATCTATTTTCTAGGCAAGGAACTTAAAGGAGGGTACCCATTAGACAAGTTGGCCCTATTTCAGGTGGGTAAAGGTGAGTACGAAAGGATAGATGAGAGTCAATGGAGTCAAATGGATATGGAAATTCATGAACATCCGATACTAGAAGGTCCTGTCGGACGAATCAAGAGTAAAATTGATCATCAAGATCTGAGGGGCGTATCACACTACGTCAAAAAGCACGATGAGTACTCCAGCTGGGAAGCAGCCAGATTTTTAAAGATTGCAGATAATAAAGCCCTTTTTCAATCTTTTACATGGAGGCAGAGACTCAAATATAAGCTTATGAATACGCCGCTACTGGGGCCTCTATTTTTCCTTGGCGGATTCTTCTTATTAAGAGGATTTCTTGATGGAGCCCGAGGCTTCACCTTTGCAATTTTAAAGGCTTCATACTTCGTTCAGATATACTGTAAAATTCAAGAGTTTAAAGCATCAAGTTCCAAGACAAAGCCCAGCAAGGCTCTGGAATAATAATGTTCAAGCTTGACATTAGCCAGAGCATAAAGTATGAGTTAGCTGCAATCAATATTCACCATCAGCAAAATGGTCCTGTAATGAAAATACGATAATGATGAGAGTACTGATAAATGGAATCAATTACGCTCCTGAACTTACAGGAATAGGGAAATACACCACAGAAATGGCTGAATGGCTAGCTAATAATGGACACGACGTAACTGTAATTGCGGCATTCCCATATTATCCTGAGTGGTCCATTCATAATAACTATCGCAATCGTTTATGGCACAAAGAAATTCGCAATAATGTTACTATTTACAGATGTCCATTGTACGTCCCCAAGAATGTTAACTCCAAAAAGAGAGTACTACATGAATTCTCCTTTTTTCTGAGTATGATTCCAGTATGGTTGTATATTGCCTTTAAGATCAAATTTGACATTGTAATTTCCTTAAACCCACCGTTTCACATTGGTTTGATTGCTGTTGCGTATACTAAGTTATTTAGCAGTAAGTCAATTCTCCATGTTCAAGATCTTCAAGTTGATGCTGCAAAAGATCTAGAGCTAATTAAAAGTAAGTTCTTCCTAAACATCATGTTTCGTGTTGAAAGATTCATCATGCAACGAGCCTCTCTGGTAACAACTATCAGTTCAGGTATGAAGAAGAAAATTCAGCAGAAAGGGCTACCAGAATCGAAGGTTCACCTATTTCCAAATTGGGTTGACGAAACATTAATTCGTCCGCTTCCTATGAAAGATTCAATGAGATCATCACTAGGCTTTTCAGAAGAGGATAAAATTATTTTGTACTCAGGTAACATTGGTGAAAAACAAGGTTTGGAAATCATTGTTGATGTTGCGAGCTCACTTGCTCATAGGAGTGACGTTCACTTTGTAATCTGCGGCGCAGGCGGAGGTAAGGATAAGTTGGTCAAGCTGGTGGCCAATTCAAATTTAGGTAATATACATTTCTTTCCGCTACAGCCTATGGAATTGTTTTCGCAACTACTTGCCATGGCTGACATCCACTTGGTCTTGCAAAAACAATCAGCTTCTGACCTGGTTATGCCTTCAAAACTTACGGGAATTCTGGCAGCTGGTGGATGCGCGATCGTGTCAGCTGTACCAGGCACTAGCCTTTATGAAGTAGTACAAGAAAATAACTTAGGCATCCTAGTTACGCCAGAATCTGTGTCCGACTTACTTGATGGAATTACTATGGCTCTCAATATGGATCTTACTGAATACAGGATGAACAGTAGAAGGTATGCAAGTGCTCATCTATCGAAAGAATCCGTGCTCCGAAAATTTGAGTCGAGTTTGTTTGAGCTTAGGAATAAAACTATTGGCAGAGTATAAAAATTACTTGATAGCCACAAATTCAAAATCAACCAATGTTTGTACTTGGACAGCCAAATCATTGATTTTTATCTTCAGGAAGTTTGATCTCCAGGATTAAACCGTATCGTGTAGTTGAGTCTACGATTGTTTCTAGATAGGCTTTATTTCTATAAAAATGAGGTGAATAATTGGTCGTTTTTCTTAAAATTATTATATTGCTTTCAGCTATTTTTTTCATAGCTTGTATCCGATAGGTATGATACTACCTGGGAAAAATTAAAATTACTCAACGTTATATCATGAAAAATCACTACATGGGCCTTCTACCAAAAGTTCATCTGTGGGCGGATGTTCTCTTGCTTAACCTATCTTTCTTCTCTGCCTATCTGTTTCGCTTTGATGGATTTTCTGAGATTTTCAAAAATCAGTATGTGAATTTGCTGCTGGTTGCGAACTTGATGTGGATCTTGACAATTTATTTCCTGAAAACATATCAATTTTCACGGTTGTCGTATAACTGGAATACACAACTTGCCAAGTTTTTCAAAGCAGCAGTAGTGCATGCTGCCGTAATGATGGCGTTTCTATATCTCACTAAGCAGGGTGAGGATTATAGCCGCTATCAATTTCTGATGACTTATGGCTTGTTTATGTTGATGTCTGCTTTGCTTAGATCCGCAGCTGTATTGATTCTTAAAGTTTACAGGCAGGCTGGATATAATTACAATCGCTTCGCAATTGTTGGTAAGGGAGATTTGGCATCGCTTATCCGTGAGTTCTATGGCGAACGCAGAGAGCTGGGTTATCGCTACTATGGAATGTTCGAACTTGGGGCGACAGACACTCCGGTGCAAGATTTGGAAGCGTTTGTTAGAGAAAAACAACTTGACTATGTCTATTGCTGCCTGAATGAAATGACTGATGAACAAGTAAGAGAGATTATCAAAATGGGAGAACGTCAGAGAACACAAATACGTCTCGTTCCTGACTTCCGTGGATTTATGACTAACATGGCGACGATTGAATACCACGACATGTATCCCATTATACAGGTTAACACCAAACCATTTTCAAGCTTTAACGAACAAACGCTAAAGCGCACCTTTGATCTTGTATTTTCTATAATAGTTATGATCCTAGGAGCTCCAATATTTTTCTTCGTTTGGGCAGCAATAAAAATAACTTCTCCGGGTCCGGTTTTTTTCAAACAGCTTCGCTCAGGTCGTTGGGGAGAGATGTTTTATATATACAAATTTCGCAGTATGTATGTAGATGCAGATAAAATGGGGCTAAAACATTCACAAGGTGATAATGATCCAAGAATCACTCCAATCGGACGTTTTTTACGTAAGTCTAGGTTAGATGAATTACCGCAATTTATCAACGTTTTAAAAGGTGAGATGTCTGTTGTAGGTCCACGCCCACTCTTTAAATATGACGTCGATATGCTGATGGAGGCAGCCCCTCATGAATTTCAAAGATTGCTCACTGTGAAGCCAGGTATTACATCTATCGGTCAAATCAATGTGGGATATGCTGACACTGTCGCAAAAAATGTTGAACGGCTAAAATACGATTTGCAGTATTTAAAGTCATATAGTGTTTTTGATGATGTGAGACTCATTTTCAGAACTGTACAGGTGATGGTCCTTGGTAGAGGACAGTAGTTCAGGCCAGAAATGACTGAAGATTAGAAAAGCCCGTCTATTAATTTAGGCAGGCTTTTCTAATCTTCAACCCTACTTTAAATAATCAATTCACATTCTCAGCAGATTGACACGATTCATTATCTATCTTTGGTGATATAAAAATTGATTACAATTAAACTTAATGAAAATACTTATTCTTGGCGCGTCTGGCCAACTTGGTAGTTGCCTTAGGAAGGTCGCAGACGAGCGTAATTTAACAGAAGTTTCCTTCCCTAGTGAGCAGGATGCTAACATCTTGTCCGAGGACATGCTAACTAAGCTATTTGAAACTGAGAATCCTACTTATGTTGTGAATTGTGCTGCATATACCGCAGTAGATAAAGCTGAAGATGATCAGGACCTATGCCGCAAAGTGAACCGAGACGGGGCACGGAATATCGCTAGGCTGTGCAAACAATATGATTCAACGCTTATTCATATTAGCACGGATTTCGTATTTAAAGGTGATATCCCTAAATTACTCTCTGAGGATGATCTAACAACGCCTGAAAACATATATGGACTTACCAAGTTAGAGGGAGAGGGCGCTATCAGCGAAATACTTCCCGAGCATTTTATAATACGTACTAGTTGGCTATATTCTGAGTATGGCAGCAATTTTGTAAAAACAATGCTAAGGCTTGCACAAGATAGGAGTGAGCTTGGAGTGATTGTAGATCAGGTTGGTTCACCTACTTACGGCATTGATCTGGCAAATGCTATCTTGGATATTGCAGAATCTGGAAGCAGGGAATACGGTATTTATCATTATAGCAATGAAGGTGCGGTCTCCTGGTATGATTTCGCAAAAGCAGTGTTCGACCTTAGCGGAACAACTATTAAAGTAAACGCGGTGAAAACATCCGAATACGTTACTAGAGCAAGCCGGCCTGCTTACTCGGTGATGGACAAAACTAAAATCAAGCGAACCTTCTCCCTACATGTCCCTTATTGGAGAGACAGCCTTGATCAATGCATAAAGCATTTGATTTAAAAACATCTGTATGCTCAAATCTATGAACCCATCTAATATATGAATCAAGGATGGGTTCATAAATGATATTCGTTTAAAAGGAAAAGTCCTTTCTTATTGATAGCATACCTCCTATTGAATTGTCAAATAACTCTCCTCTATCAACTGAAATTGAAGCCTTGACAGTAGAGCCTCCAAAAAGGGTAACTGGTTGTTCTATACCCACAATCCCCGAAAATTGGTAAATCTTGCCAGGAAATGGTGCGTCGTAAGTTCCTTGGTTGCTTGAATACGACAATTTGGTTAACCATATTGTTTGACTTATCCGACCTTTCAGGCCAACATGTGAGACCCAAACCCGATTATTGTTTGTAAAAAAATCCGCATACCTTGGCCAGCTATTTTCCGTTTGCGCAGAAATAAATGGTGTTCCCATTCCGCGTCCATAGTATGACCAGCCGTCTCTAACCTGTGCATTATTGAAATAATCATCCTTCCCTCTAATGCCATTACCAGTTGAAGTTTGGCTTCCTCCCTGACTTTTAGTATACAATAGTTCCAATGTAAGTCGATCCAAAAGAAATCCTTTTTCTACTTCGTTCTTAAATGTAAAAGCAACTCCATTTAACCCATCTTTAATATTATTCAGATAGAACAAAGATCCATCCTCAACCAAACTCTGTCTATACATTAAAATATTTAATTTACTAAAATTGAATTCAGCGCCAGCATCAATACTAGCAACATGGTTACCGATGCGATTCTTCTCGTCGAAGTTTGTCAAATTGGCTTGCCCGGTCGGCCTCATGCCAGTTACTGCCAGCCAGTAATTTTTAAGCCCCCGCGGCATCTGCCCATCAACCGTAAAATACGGACTCTTCCCGCCCCATT
>NZ_JBHYGF010000088.1:3524-11280 GCF_051859145.1 Dyadobacter sp. | reverse complement strand
ACGATGAGCAAAAAGGCAGTTTTCGGAAATGGTGAGTTCTGTCTTTCTTTAATTTTATCGTGATGCAGTGGCTGTTAAATAGCTTCAACGAGCCATTTGTCAAAAATAATTTGTACCGTTTGGAGCTGTTATTAATCTTTGTAAATTCAGCATTCCTATGTTAGTTGCCATGTCAGAAACGCTCACGACTAATGGATACACGGATGATCTTCGTTATGAAGTATTTAACCGCGAATTCATGCCTCATATCGACTCCATGTATAACTTCGCCTTTCGCCTTACCATGGATGAAGACGATGCAAATGACCTGGTTCAGGATACATACTTAAAAGCTTTCCGGTTTATTTCTTCGTTTGAACAAGGCACAAATGCAAAAGCCTGGTTATTTAGGATCCTTAAAAATAGCTTCATAAACGATTACCGGAAAAAGAGCAAAGAACCGTCTAAAGTCGATTACCAGGAAGTTGAAACTACCTACAATTCAGAAGAAGCTTCTGACACTACGTACACAGTCGATCTTCGCGCAGATGCAGTTCAGGAGCTGATAGGAGACGAAGTGGCCAATGCATTGAATGCACTTCCAGTTGATTTCCGCACAGTAATTATCCTGTGTGATATAGAAGGCTTCACATACGAGGAAATGGCGAAGATACTCGACATTCCTATTGGTACTGTACGTTCAAGGTTGCACCGCGCACGTAACCTTTTGAAAGAAAAATTAAAGGGCTACGCAAGTTCAATGGGATATGATTCGTAGGTTGTGAAACTTTTTTTGCAACCTATTCGGTTATAGGGTACAACAGAAACTTATTCCATTATTCTTTTCATTTTAAGTAATGAATGCATCCTCAACGACGCCTTCTGTGACAGAAGCTGCGCAAAACAAAGTCATGAAGCACACGTGTGAGCACCGCGCTCAGTGTATGAAGGTCATTCAGGCTATCTTGGATGATGAGGCGACCGAAGCTGAAAAAGACCATTTTCGCGAAAATATGGATACATGCATTCCTTGCATCGAAGCCTATCGTCTGGAAAAATGCATTAAGGATTCACTCAATCACAAAATTGCGAAAAAGCCCTGCCCTGAAAGTATCCTAAATACGATTTTAACTAAAATCAACAGTTAATCTGTTCGTGTGAAAGGTAAGCTCATCATATTTTCTGCCCCTTCCGGTTCTGGAAAAACCACCATTGTCAGACACTTATTAAGTAAGTATAGTAACCAGCTCGCATTCTCTGTTTCTGCTTGTACACGCGAGAAACGGGACCATGAAATTGCGGGAAAGGATTACTACTTTCTCTCACTCGCCGACTTCCGTCAGAAGATTGCTGACCAGGAGTTTGCCGAATGGGAAGAAGTGTATGCCGGAAATTATTACGGTACATTGAAATCAGAAATCCAGCGGCTCTGGTCACAGGGAAAGCACGTGATATTTGATGTGGATGTAAAAGGCGGTTTAAAATTGAAAGAAGCATACGGAGATCTGGCGCTGGCTATTTTCGTGAAAGTAACCTCTGAGGAAGAGATACAACGCCGCCTGGCAGGTCGCGGAACAGAGTCGGCCGATACGCTGGCTACCCGGCTGGCAAAAGTGCGCTACGAACAAAGCTTTGAGCATGAATTTGACGAAGTGCTGGTTAACAATGAGCTTAACCTCGCCCTTGAAAATGCGGAAAAGCTGGTAGAACGTTTTCTTGCATCTTAATTTTATTGCATGAAAATCGGTCTGTTTTTCGGCTCTTTTAATCCCATTCATATTGGTCATTTGATCATTGCCAATTCTATGCAGGCAACGACAGACCTGGAACAAATCTGGTTTATCGTCAGTCCGCAAAATCCATTCAAAAAGAACAGCAGCTTACTTCACGAATTTGACCGATTTGACCTGGTTGAGCGTGCGATTTCTGATAATCCTGCATTCCGGGCCAGTGATGTTGAATTTCATATGCCCAAGCCAAGTTACACGATTGACACGCTGATCCGCATTCAGGAAAAATTCCCTCAGCATGAATTCAGGCTGATTATGGGAGAAGATAATCTTGCGCAATTTCCTAATTGGAAAAATTACGAGCAAATCCTGGAATATACGGGCTTGTACGTGTATCCGCGGCCTGGTTCAAAGCCGCATGCTTTTGCTAATCACAAGGCGGTACGGTTTGTTGAAGCACCTTTGCTGGATATTTCAGCTACATTCATCCGGTCTGCTATAAAGAAGGGGATATCGATCAAATACCTTGTACCGGAGCCGGTAGAGCAGCTGATCAAAATCAGGAAGTTTTACCAGTAATTACAATGGCCGGCTCTGGTAGGTGATCTCTGACAGCAGCCCGACTGCATTAAATTTCAGAATCACTTTCTCTGCATTCGAAGGCGACTGAATATTTTCGCATTGCGGACCTTTTTCTAAAAAATAAACATAGAACTTCTGGTTACGCTCGCCAAGCTGGTGAATATCAGGGCGGCCAAGTATCTTGGTAATATCATCAGCGAATTTCCCTTTCAGTTCTTCCTGCACAGCTTTAAAGTCCTGTTTAAGCGCACCGCGAATATCCTCGCAGCCTCCCCGATCAGAACGCCATTTTTTAAGGTCGAGCTTGCCTAGTTTATCCGGCGCAGCGCCGCATGCATTCAATACCACAAAAAGTATCAGGGTATAAAATTTGTCCGCAAATTTCATTTTAGACAATTGCTTTCGTTAAGTTTAAATTAATCCACGAAGCTACCTTATACTTCCCAATACATGAAATTCATAGCATTGTTTTTGGCTTTGTTTTCGATCGCTGTCGTAACACAGGCACAAATGGCGCCGGTCGACGGGACGGATTGTGCGAAGTTGTTTTTTAATGCATTACAGGAGAAAGATGCAGCCGCGCTGGATCAATTACTTACGACCGACTTTACCGTAACCAGCTTCAATGGACAGCAAATCAGTAGAGAGCAATTGAAACAGGCTATTAGCGAAGGTTTGATTGTCGTTGAATCCGGCATGCTCTCCGGCGCCGGCACCTGCAATTACCGTGATGTGGCCGTAATTACCGGCTTGTGGAGCGTGCGGGCAAGGTTGCAAAACAGCAGCTTTCAGGGCGACCTAAGTTATATGACGGTGTGCGTGAGAGCTGGGGGCAGGTGGCAGGTTTCTGCGGTTCAGCTTACTCCGGTCAACTGAAATAGGAGTGCAGTTAAACAAAAAAAGGAGCTTTTGAGAGCTCCTTTTTCATATCTGTTTCCTTTGATCTATACATTCATCAAAGACTCACGACGGCGCATTTTGCCAGCCGGGATCCCAAACATCATTTTAAAACGACGACAGAAATAGGCTGTGTCTTTGTAACCAACATCAGAACCAATCGCGCGAATACTTTTCTTGGATGTACGAAGCAAGTCAACCGCTTTTTCCATTCTTTGGTATTCGATATAATCCTGCGGATTAATACCTGTCAGCATTTTGAAATACTGACCTACATAATCCTCAGACACATTTGCCACATTGGCCAATACTTTATTCGAAAGATCTCCGCCCAGATTGTCTTTGATATAAGCAAAAATGTCAATCAGACGTGGATCTTTGAAATAGGTACTGTTTGTCACCAGCTGCTCAACAAACAGCTTGTTTTTAAGAATGTAGCGGATAATTTCGATTACAACTTCTTCTGTCTTTATCTTGATGATACGGCCTTTTCCAGGTGTATCCAGCATATCTTCTGTCAGGATCTGGTTGATTGTAGCCGCGATCTGATCGTCTCTTTTGATCAGGAACGGTGGTACATCCAGTGAAGTAAAAAAGTTGACAGTATCAAAAACCTTTGCTTCAAAAGAAATCAACCCGAAAGAATTAGGAAGCTTTCCGATCAATGCAGGATCGTGGCCGGCGTCGATATAGTTATCGCGGTTGGTCATGAACTCCTCATTCGAAACAGTCTTCGCAGTTTGCGTGTTACCGTAGGTCACAGTCGCATGTTTTCCGCCTGGAATGAAAAGCATATCGCCTTCTTCCACTTTCTGCGACTCTTCAGAGCCAAAAGAAACTTCTCCGTCATACAGAATCGTAAGTGAATTCTGGACATCGTAGAAATTCTTAATTGTAATAGGCTGCAAAATCCGTATATGACGGGCTTTAACGAATTTTACCCCTAAAGATTCAATAATCTTATTATAATCTTCCATACTTTATATGTTTAAGGGTCCTTTCGACCGTAATTTTCGATTTTTGTACAAATCTAATAAATTGTACAAAACTAATACAAGTATAGATTGACAAAAAACTGAAAAAAAATGATATTTTGATATCATTTAAATCCAACATTTAGAACAAAAATGAATTTGTTGTTCTAAATCATCCTATTTCAGCAGCTCCCTGGCTATCACCAGTTTTTGTATTTCAGAGGTACCTTCATAAATCTGCGTAATTTTCGCATCGCGCATCAGCCGCTCGACGTGATATTCTCTTACATATCCATAGCCTCCGTGTATCTGGACAGCTTCTGTCGTAACCCACATTGCTACATCCGAGGCGTACAATTTTGCCATTGCAGCCGCCTGAACGTAATCCTTTCCCTCGTCTTTCAGCAGCGCAGCTTTATAGACCAATAGTCTCGCAGCCTCCACTTTCGTGGCCATTTCTGACAGTTTAAACTGAATTGCCTGGTGGTCGCTGATCGGCTTGCCGAATGTTTTGCGTTCCTTGGAATATTTCAAGGAGAGATCCAATGCGCCTGCGGCTATTCCCAGCGCCTGAGCAGCAATACCTATCCTGCCTCCGTTTAAAACGTTCATCGCGAATTTAAAGCCAAGTCCGTCTTCGCCAATTCTGTTCTCTTTGGGCACATTTACATCAGAAAACATCAAAGTATGTGTGTCCGAGGCCCTTATTCCCATCTTATCCTCTTTCTTACCCACTGCAAATCCGCTCCAATCCTTCTCTACCAAAAACGCATTGATCCCGTGATGCTTCTTTTCGGCGTCAGTTTGCGCAATAACAATGCAAACACTTGAAGTATTTCCGTTGGTAATCCAGTTTTTGGTACCATTCAAGAGGTAGTGTGTTCCCTGATCAATGGCATTGGTATGCTGGGAAGTTGCATCAGAACCAGCTTCTGGCTCTGATAAACAGAACGCCCCGATTATTTGGCCTGTGGCAAGCCGCGTCAGATATTTTTGTTTTAGTTCTTCGCTCCCGTATTTTTCAATACCCCAGCAGACCAGAGAATTATTGACAGACATAATAACGCCCGCAGACGCATCAATCCTGGAAATTTCCTCCATGGCTAGCACGTAAGAGAGCGTATCCATGCCGCTACCGCCATATTCCGGCGCTACCATCATCCCAAGGAAACCAAGCTGACCCATTTTTTGAAGCAAGGCGGGATCGAATTTCTCTTTGATATCGCGCTCGATGACTCCGGGCTGCAACTCCGTATTGGCAAAATCCCGTGCAGCCTCGCGCACAGATTCATGCTCTTCGCTCAAATTAAAATCCATTCCGTTAAATAATGTGGTTGTTGACTTATTGAACGTTGATTGAAATTATGATCATGATCAAAAATAATCTTTTTGGTGAACAGTGGGCAAGCACACCACTCCCTGGATTAAATCTTTGATATTAGCTACTCATTATCAGTAAACTTGTTTTAAGTTTGCGCCTTGATTACGACAGATTGCAGATGCCGATTCTTACCGTTTTTTACATTAAACTCCTCATTAATCTTGGGTTAACGCTCGGAATAATCTGGGCAATTACCAGGTCCGATCTTTTTTCGCGTTGGCAGTCAGGAAATGATAAATTAACTTTCGGACTGGGATTTTTGCTTTTCCGGCTCATTCCTTACATCGGGATATTCCTGATAGTCAACGAAGAGCCACGGGGAGATATTCCTTTTTTCTTTTACAAAGCCGAAGCCGCCAAAGCAGGCGGCTTTGTCTATCGTGATTTCTGGTCCTACCACGCGCCCCTCTACGCTTATATCATCAGCCTGCCTGTCTGGATCTGGCACAATGCACGCGCGATTGTGCTTTTTATGGTTTTAATGGAGTCCGGTATTCTCTGGCTTACTTACAAGACTTACAAGGAACGCACTTCAAAAGCATTACAGCTCGCAATTATTTACTATATGCTGCCTGCGGGCTTCATGTACATTCTGGTCGACGGCCAAGAGGAAGTATGGTTCTGGGGTGCTGCGCTGCTGATGTGGCGCTACACGCTTAAAAAGACTGAGAATTACGAAGTAGGATTAGGTATTCTCTACGCCATTTTCCTGCTGACTATCAAGGTAACATTCATTTTCCTGCTTCCGGCAATTTTAGTTTTGGTCAAAAAACCAGTCAAGATGCTCCTAGTGATGGCGGCAATAGGCTTGCCGGCTGTAGGTTTTCTTTACTGGCAAATCGGTGATCTTTTTCTAATGCCGATCCGGCACACAGAGCAATTGATGACGCCCAATCTGTTTTCCATCAGCCGCCCGTTCATTGAGTTGATTGTACCTATTGACGAAAGAAACTCGGGACTGATCAACTGGTTTGGTCTGCTTTTCACCGTTTTTATTCCGGTTTATCTTGCATTCAAATCGCGCCACAGGCACATTAATGAAGTACTGCCAGGCATTTTCGTTGCCTGCTTTGTTTGCATGATGATTTTCCAGGCCAGTGCAATGGGAGCTTATCTGATCGCTTATTTAATGGCCGTTTTATTTGAGATTATAGATATCCGCAAAACTTTCCACGTAGTAGTTTTGCTTTTGCTGAACTGGCTTACGGTTGTACAACCGTTTGTCTGGGTATATATCAAACAGCCTGCATATACTTCGCTGGGCATGTTCGGTGACTTATCATACCTGTTTGAATACATCCTTGAAATACTGAATGTGCTCTGCTTCCTCTGGATTTTGCGGGAAACATATCGCAAGATTGTTCCTTCCAAAAACACGGTACTGGCATGAGCATAATCCTCGCCAAGCTAGGCATCAGCCTGCTCTGCATTCTTCTTGTTGTTATATTACTGTTTTTTAAAACCAGGATAGCGCATTGGCTTGAATCAAAATCTGCAAGAGCTACGCTTCTTATAAGCTGGCTTTTGTTGCGATTAATTCCTTTTGTAGTCATTTACATTGCAGCAGGTATGGAGCCTACCTCCGATGTGAATGGATTTTGGGACGAAGCGAGCAAAGCTTCAATGGGACAGGTTGTATACCGTGACTTCTGGTCGCCGTACTCGCCGCTGTATGCTTATTTTTTAGGTGTATGGTTAAAAATCTGGTTCAATGCGAAAATGATCGTGTTCACAATGGCGGTTATGGATGGAGTTGCGCTACTGGCCAGTTATCATTTTTTCAGACCATTTTTTACAAAAGGAAAATTCCTGTTCCTCGCGATTATTTACCTGCTGCTGCCAGGGTCGCTTGTACTTTGTGTCATCGGCGCGCAGGAAGATGTCTGGATGTGGCTTTTTGTGATACTCGCCTACCTGGTCCGTGAGCGTACATTGCGCGTTGAATGGTATGCAGCTATCCTGGCGATCGGACTTCTCACTACCAAGGCAATTTTCGTATTAATACTAATACCTCTTTTTCTTCTTGAAAAGAAAAAGATGCGAATGCTGGTTCCAATGGCGATCATTGGGATTATCTCGCTCGGGATTTTGTATCCGCTGGTTGGCTGGGAATTTATGCAGCCGCTTGATGAAGCCAAAACGCTGCGCGCGCCAAACATACCTGCCATTATCAACCCCTGGTTTAATAATGGAATTGGGGTCGGTGAGAAATT
>NZ_JBHYGF010000088.1:0-3514 GCF_051859145.1 Dyadobacter sp. | reverse complement strand
GGCTTGCTTTGTCTGTCGGACTAGCCACCCTTTCAGCCTGGCGAATGCGCCATTTTGACTTTCGGATTATGCTGTCAAGAGTTTGGATCGTCTTGTATGCAACTATGATGATCGTACAGCAAAGCGCGTATAGTAACTACATTTTTCTCTTCCTCTTACCACTTGTTTTTGTTACCATTGACTGGAAAAACAAAACGCAGCTCGCTGTCTTCTTTATTTATAACATACTGTGCGTCTTACATCCTTCTTTCTGGTGGCGGCTCGGTATGCCCTGCTATATGACGACAGGAGATACATTTGCCTCGTCGCAATTACTGATAGACTATTCCATGCAGGTTTGCATTGTCTTCATGACAGGCTACTTCATTTGGCTCGCATTTCCAAAAAGCAACGAAGTGCCACCAAAATCAACGATTTACAGTAGTATATAAAACAGAAAGGCTCCCGTTAATTGAGAGCCTTTCTGTTTTAAGCTAAATAAATCTATTCGATTGTTTCAAAACCGCAGTAAGGTACAAGCACATCCGGAACCTTCACGGTTCCATCTGCCTGCTGGTTGTTTTCCAGCAATGCGGCCAAAATCCGGGGCAATGCCAGCGCAGATCCATTTAATGTATGAAGCAGCTGCGTCTTCTTGTCTGCGCCTTTAAAACGCAATTTAAGCCTGTTTGCCTGGTAAGTCTCGAAGTTGGATACAGAACTGCATTCCAGCCATCGTTCCTGCCCGGCTGACCATACTTCAAAATCATAAGTAAGTGCCGAAGTAAAACCCATGTCGCCGCCGCAAAGTCGCAGGATACGGTAGGGAAGTCCAAGCTTGCCAAGCAGGCTTTTCACATGGGCAACCATTTCGTCCAGCGCCTTGTATGATTCTTCCGGCTTGTTGATCTGAACAATCTCTACTTTATCGAATTGGTGCAAGCGGTTTAACCCGCGCACGTGCGCTCCCCAGCTTCCGGCTTCACGACGAAAACAAGGCGTATATGCTACATTTTTTACGGGCAGTTCACTTTCAGCTACGATTACATCCCGATACAAGTTGGTAACAGGCACTTCGGCAGTCGGGATCAGGTAGAGATCGTCCGCAGCATCGTGGTACATTTGGCCTTCTTTGTCCGGCAACTGTCCGGTCGCAAATCCGGAATCTGCATTCACTACAATCGGAGGTTGTACTTCTGTATAACCTGCCTTTCCAGCTTCATCCAGGAAGAACGCGATCATAGCCCGCTGCAAACGCGCTGCTTTTCCTTTATACACCGGAAAACCAGCACCGGTAATTTTGTTACCAAGTTCAAAGTCGATAATCGGGGCCTGGCTTTTGCCCAATTTCTTGATCAGCTCCCAGTGGGGCAGTGCACCCTGATGCAGTGCAGGCTTTATACCCTCCTCCAAAACAGTCACATTGTCCTCTGCACTTCTTCCTTCGGGTACACTCTCGTGAGGCAGATTAGGCAGTTTTACCAGCTCTTCAAGCAGTGATTTTTCAACTTGCTTGTGCTCCTCGTCCAGTGCCCTGGATTTTTCTTTTAAAGTCGCCGTGACAGCCTTCGCTTCTTCTGCTTCGGCCGACTTCCCTGCTTTCATCAGTGCGCCGATTTCGCGCGCCTGGTTGTTGGACGCGGCCAGCGTTTCATCCAGCTCCTGCTGGATTTCGCGTCGTTTTTTGTCAAGATCAAGTATTCTTTCTACCGCCTGTTCTGCATCTTTAAAATGCTTTTTTGTAAGACCGGCAATAGTAAGTTCCCTGTTTTCGCGTATGAAGTTGGTTTGTAACATTTCAGGTAAAGTATCTTTCTTATGGTGCAGTGAAAATATCCTTCATTGCATCCTCGTAATAAAATAATCTTTCATTAAGTACATTCAGCGCCTCGGCTTTGTATTTCGAATGGATCAGTAAAGAAAGGTTGTGTTCAGAAGCACCGTACGAAATCATTCGTATAGGAATATGTTTCAGAGCATCAAGTACTTTCAACGCAATACCTTCTTTGTCAGCACTGATCCACATCATGCTCTTCCAGATCAGCAAATTCACGCAGTTCAGCTGTGATTTTGTCTAGATTTTCTGAGTTATCAATGGTCACCGAAACAGACACTTCCGAGGTAGTGATCATATCTACAGGCGTCTTATATTTCTCAAATACTTCAAACACCCTGCGAAGGAATCCGTAAGCATTCAGCATACGGGTCGAGTGAATGTAAATGGCCGTGATATTGTCTTTCGCGGCAATCGCTTTAATCTCTCTGTCGGAAGTCTGATTAGCGATCAATGTACCTGGCGCTTCCGGTTGCATTGTATTTTTCAGACGAACCGGAACTCCCCTCAGCTTAGCGGGCGTAATGGTACTTGGATGTAAGATTTTAGCTCCGAAGTACGCCAGTTCAGCAGCTTCCTCAAAAGTCAGCTCGCGGATCGGGAATGTACGTTCTACTATTCTCGGATCATTGTTATGCATTCCATCAATATCAGTCCAGATCTGGATTTCATCCGCACGAATGGCGCCACCAATCAGTGAAGCAGTATAGTCCGATCCTCCCCTTTTCAGGTTATCAACTTCTTCCCTCGGGTTTCGGCATATAAAACCTTGCGTTATAATGGTATCTTTATCAGGATACTGGTTCAGGATCGTCACTAGCTTATCTTCAATCACCGAAAGCTCTGGCTCTCCATCCGCATCAATGCGCATGAAATCAAGCGCCGAAAGCAGTACGGAGTTGTCGCCTTTCTCTTCCAGGTACGCCTGGAACATCTTGGTACTTAGTATTTCCCCCTCCGCGACCAGTTCTTTATCTTGTTTGATCGTGAATGGTTTTATGCCCACAAGTGATTTAATGTAGCCAAACTCCGTATCTACAATCTCCTGCCCCTTTTGCAGCGACTCGGGTGTACTGTAAAGCTCTTTTACAAAAAGCGAGTAATGCGTTTTGAGGTCATCGAGCAACACTGCTGCTTTGGCATCATCGAATGATTTTACCGCCTCACCGATCGCGATCAATGCATTGGTTGAACCTGATAGTGCAGACAGAACAACGATCTTCCGATTAGGATCACTTTTGAGAAGTTCACGGATGGAATGCATACGCTCAGGCTTGCCTACCGACGTACCGCCAAATTTCCAGACTTGCATAATTTAATGATTGAATGATTGAATTTTAAATGACTGAATATAGGTCACGAATTGTTCAGAGATGATTCACAATTCATAACGGAATCTTAATCGTCAGAAGTTGTACCCCTGTGCTACCTGCGTATAAAGTCCAAGCATTTTGATAGCCGTCATCGCAGCTTCGTCTCCTTTGTTTCCATGAATGCCACCTGCGCGGTCCAAAGCTTGCTCCATGGAATTTGGCGTCAGTACTCCGAAGATCACCGGCTTGTCTGTTTTGAGACTCACATTGGTAATTCCCTGAGCTACCGCGTGATTGATGTAATCATTGTGTTTCGTTTCGCCCTGAATAACAACTCCTAATGCGATTACTGCATCTACATTCGGGCGCTGGGCAAACCATTGTGAAG
>NZ_JBHYGF010000087.1:0-11344 GCF_051859145.1 Dyadobacter sp. | reverse complement strand
CGGCTTGAACTTCGGGTGGTTTTTAAGATTTAATGTGAAACCTTCCAGGTTCTTGGTTGTGATCTGAATTGCATTAGCCTTAGCAAACTTGGCATCTATGTCCGCCAATGCACCGTAAATCATTTTGTCAAAAGTGACCCAAAAGGATTTGTTGTATTTATAAAGCTTACTGACAAACCGCACGCGGTCAGGATACGGATTACGTTCTGCGTGGCCAAACCATTCGAAGATAAATTCATTATCATTCGCGCTCACCCAGCTGTCGTGCTTTACATCCACAAACTCTTTATAACTCACTTCCACACCCATTTCCTGCAAGTGGGTAACCCATTTTCTCGTACCATCAACCGGCACAACCGGATCGGCATCGCCGTGAAAAAAGTGTACTGGGAAATTCAATGCATTCGGGGCGAGATCAAATGTACCAGCTGGCGGTGCCGGGCAAACCGGCGCGATGGCAGCCCAGATATCCGGCCGCGTAAGACCAATCCACAAAGTGCCACCACCTCCCATTGACAAGCCAGTGAGGTAAGTTTTGTTTTCATCCACATGGAAGCGACGTTTTACATCGTCGAGCATATCATAAACGTCATTTTCAGGTATACCTTGGTAACCCGCAGTTCCCCTCGCGTAAGCCGACGCTACAATAAAATCAACATCCTCCCATTTGGGAAAGTAGCGGGAAGCTTCCACATCAGTTTCACCTTCTGCATTGCTTTTACCAAAAACCCGGCGCAATGCGAGCCTGTGATTAGAGCCAGCGCCGTGAAGCATTACTACTAGCGGATATTTTTTTGTGGAATCGTAGTTCGGAGGTAGGTATAATCCGTAAGGCTGATCAGTATCATCCGCATCGGAGTGGAATGTAAGTACTTGTGGACCGCTCGCATATTTCTGAGCATGTATTGCAGGTACCGAAACCAGCAGGCAAAAAGCAACGAGGAATGCAATCTGAGTAAAGCGATTTTTCATCTGCATATTTGAATTTTCAATGGTTAAATATAACCCAATTCATAATGTGAACGCAGCAATTCGAAAAATGCTTTAATGCGGCATTGTTAATATTTGTAAACAAAAAGAGGCAGATCTCTCGACCTGCCTCTTTGTTACTAAGCTTTATATTGCAAACCAGCTACTTAGTTAGCCAGCTCTTCTTCTTTTTTACGAACTGTGATCACAAGCTGCTCACTATTTTCCTCGTGATTTGCAACCAGTACATCGCCTTCGCGCAGGTCACCTTTCAGGATTTCCTCTGCTACGGGATCTTCAAGATATTTCTGGATCGCCCGGTTCAAAGGACGGGCTCCGTATTGCGGATCGTACCCTTTTTCAGAAAGGAAATCTTTCGCAGCAATTGTCAATTCAATCTCGTAACCCAGACCTTTCACGCGGCTGAACAATTTGCCAAGTGAGATATCGATGATTCTGTGCAGGTCTTCACGTTGCAGTGAGTTGAACACGATCACATCATCCAAACGGTTCAGGAACTCCGGAGAGAATGCTTTACGGAGTGCGCTCTGAATTGTACCTTTCATGATTTCATCCTGATTCTCAGCTTTCGCTTTGGTAGAGAAACCGATTCCTGTTCCGAAATCTTTCAAATCACGTGCTCCGATGTTTGAAGTCATGATAATGATCGTATTTCTGAAATCCACTCTTCTACCTAAACCGTCTGTCAGAATACCGTCGTCAAGCACTTGCAGCAGAATGTTAAACACATCCGGGTGCGCTTTTTCGATCTCATCCAAAAGAACTACGCTGTAAGGTTTTCTTCTGATTTTCTCTGTCAGCTGACCACCTTCTTCGTAACCCACATATCCCGGAGGCGCTCCAACCAAACGAGATACACTGAATTTCTCCATGTACTCGCTCATATCAATGCGAACCAGTGAATCGTCTTTATCAAACAGGTAAGTTGAGAGTACTTTCGCAAGCTCCGTTTTACCAACACCAGTTGGTCCAAGGAAGATGAACGAACCGATCGGCTTTTTAGGATCTTTCAAACCAACTCTGGTACGCTGAATCGCTTTTACCAGTTTTTCAATCGGAGGATCCTGGCCAATTACCTTACCTTTCAGCTCGTCGGCCATATTCAGCAATTTCTTGCCTTCGTCCATGGATACATTTGTAACCGGAATGCCCGTCATCATCGCTACTACCTCAGCTACGTTTTGCTCGGTAACTGTATAGCGTTTCTGCTTGGTTTCTTCTTCCCAGGCCAGTTTAGCGCGGTCCAGCTGATCGATCAATTTCTTTTCACGATCTCTCAATTGCGCAGCTTCCTCGTATTTCTGGCTTTTTACAACCCTGTTTTTTTCCTGTTTGATATTCTCGATCTGCTCTTCAAGCAAAAGGATATCCTCAGGTACCGTAATGTTGCTGATGTGAACCCTCGCTCCTACTTCATCCAAAACGTCAATCGCTTTGTCGGGCAGGAAGCGGTCAGTGATATATCTTTCCGAAAGTTTCACAGCAGTGCTGATCGACTCCGGTGTATAATTTACGTGGTGGTGATCCTCGTATTTATCTTTGATATTTTCAAGGATCTGAATAGTTTCTTCAATCGAAGTAGCATCTACCATTACCATCTGGAAACGACGGGCCAATGCGCCGTCTTTCTCAATGTACTGGCGGTACTCGTCAAGTGTGGTAGCACCGATACATTGGATTTCTCCGCGCGACAATGCAGGTTTGAACATATTCGAAGCATCCAGTGAACCAGAAGCGCCGCCTGCACCTACAATAGTATGCAGCTCGTCGATGAACAGGATTACGTCCGGTGATTTTTCCAGCTCGTTCATCACAGCTTTCATTCTTTCCTCAAACTGCCCGCGGTATTTGGTACCTGCCACCAGAGAAGCCAGATCAAGCGTAACAACGCGTTTTCCAAAAAGCACACGTGATACCTTTTTCTGAACAATCCGCAATGCAAGTCCTTCTGCAATTGCAGTTTTACCCACACCAGGCTCACCGATCAGGATCGGGTTGTTCTTTTTACGGCGCGAAAGAATTTGTGCAACACGCTCGATTTCTTTTTCGCGGCCTACGATAGGATCAAGCTTGCCAACCTCAGCCATTTTGGTCAAATCGCGACCAAAATTGTCAAGAACCGGTGTACGCGATTTTTCAGCTCCTTTTGATTCTTTTCCGGATGAAGATCCACCGCCACCAAACATGCCGCCTCTTGCCTCGTCGTCTCCGTCCTCGGTCTCCGGCCCCATGTGAGGTCTGGATCCAGATGATTGATATTCTAGCATCTCTTTAATGACTTCGTAGTTAACATTGAATTTGTTCAATATCTGCGTGCCCACGTTATCCTCGTCCCTGAGTATAGAAAGCAGTAAATGCTCTGTGCCGATCAGGGTACTTTTGAATATTTTGGCTTCCAGATAGGTAATTTTAAGCACCTTCTCAGACTGCCTGGTTAAAGGTATATTCTGTAAATTCTTGACGTTATTGGTTGCGGCGCCTTTCGTTGCCTGCTCTATTGTTTGACGAACATCATCTAACGAAACGCCGAGTTTTTTAAGCAAACCAATCGCCACACCATCTCCCTCACGAATCATTCCAAGTAACAAGTGTTCGGCTCCAATGTAATCATGGCCAAGTCGGAGGGCTTCTTCCCGGCTCATTGAAATTACTTCCTTCACTCTATTCGAAAATTTTGCTTCCATTGTGCAGCAATAAAAAGTGTTTTAAAATCATTAACGCTACTTGATCCCCGTTTGTTCAAATAGCTTTATCGAGATGCACAGGATCTTAACAAAACACTTTTTGCTTCCGGCCCCATATTAAAAATTAAATCGATTATACTCAAATTACCTACAAAACCATTCCCGAAAGTCTGATAGTAAGGTACTGGTTTATAGTATGTGAAAGCATTCTGCTGTTTTCTGTTGTTAATCAGCGAGATAGCATTCAAAATACCATTATCTTCATCCCGCTCACCTGACAAAATGTACCTTTTTTCTTTTTTGACTCCTACCCACCTCAGACAAATTGTCAATAAATCATCATTTAAATCGACCAGGAATTTTGGTTTTTTATAGTAAGTATCGATTAGTTCGGGTGCATAAAACTCGTAGAACGGAGACTTTCCGTAGGCGGCTTTCAAACAACCCAGGTGTCGCCTGATCCATTCCTGGTTATAATCAATCAAAATGTCTTTTGTGGGGCTGGCTGCTTCGTAACTTTTGACAGGGACCGTCAATACGTCAATCTTATTGGTAGTAAGTACACTACACCGGTTCCTGAAAGTCTGCTTCACATATCTCTCCTCGATATCAATCAAAACCTGTTCGTGTTGCAGGATGCAGGTAAAGTATTCCAGGCAAGGTAGGTACTGCAATTCTAACTTAACCGCCCGATTCTGAGCACTATTTACTTCCAATTCTGACACTACCAAATATGCTAAAGGCTGTCGATATTATCAAAAAATTTATAATAATTATTTTGCGCAGTCAGCAATGTTCAATACTGCCTTAGATCTTTACAATTTCCACTCAGGAAAAAATACTGATATCACCCAAACCTTCCCGCACAATCTCAAAATCTTCGGAATCAGCCTTTACGATTGTGGACGGAACATTTCCGCCATAACCTCCGTCTACAACCATATCCACCTGATGCTGAAACTTTTCAAAAATCAGCTCAGGGTCAGTAGAATACTCGATGATTTCGTCATCGTCTTTAATGGACGTTGTAACAATCGGGTTTCCCAACTCTTTTACGATCAAACGGGGAATAAGGTTGTCTGGCACCCGGATTCCGACAGTTTTTTTATTTGTATTTAAAAGCTTGGGAACATTGCTCGTCGCGTCGAGAATGAAAGTGTAAGGTCCGGGAAGTACCCGCTTCATGATTTTAAATGCAGTATTACCTACACGCGCATAATCTGCAATGTGGCTCAGATCGTAGCAAATGAACGAAAAGTCGTTTTTCTGAGGCTTGATTCCCTTGATCCGCGCGATCCGCTCAACCGCTCTGGTATTGTAAATATCGCAGCCAAGACCGTAAACCGTGTCGGTAGGATAAATCACAAGACCACCATCTTTGAGACAATCAACAACCTGGCGAATGCGCCTTTCGTCTGGATTTTGAGGATATATTTTAATGAATTCAGCAGGCATAAAACTTCTGGGCTTTTTTAACTAACAACGTTAAAAGCTAAAACCTTCCTGCCAGAATGCTTTTTTTAAGTTTTTGATGTAAAAACGGTATGCGAAATTGACCGGTAGGTGAAGTCGGCAGAGCAGTACAATCAGCTCAGTTTGCCAGCCTGGATTCTCTATATAGTTTAGTAAACGCCTGAAACGCAATGCAAGCTCGTACTCCTGCGCATAAAGACATTTGCGGATAAAAGTCCGGATCCGCCGGGCAAGCAAGTCAAATTCCTGCTGGTCGCGGTTCAGATCATAGGCTTTGTTGCAGACTGCATAGTAAGAAGCGAGCATGCCGCTGTTCTTCTGGTAAACCTTTGTGGCAAGAGACGCAGGTACTATTCGTTTTTTAGTCAGGATTTCGTCCTGGTAATGGTATTTAAACTGCACAGCCGATCTTACCCAAAAGTCGAAATCCTCAAATAGCAGGCTCTCGTCATATCCGCCAAGCTGGGTCAATGCCTCTCTCCGCATCATCATCGTAGGTGTGCAGATAAAGTATCTTTCGAGGATCTTTTTGTAAATATCTCCCGAAGGTACCTGCCTAAGTGCCTGCCCGCGCTGGTTAACCGGATAATGGTAGTTCAGCTTTTTTCCTGCATGATCAATGTACTGTGCATTCGAAAAAACCACCGCATAGTCCTCAGACAAGCTTTCAAAACAGGTAACCTGCCTTTCAATCCGCTCGGGCAGAAGAATATCATCTCCCGACAGATCAATCACATATTTTCCTTGTGCAAGTTGAAGTCCCTGATTAAATGCGCGGCACAATCCCGCATTATAAGTATTGGTAATTACCTGGAATGCAGGTGCCTTGCGACGGAATAGCTCGACAATATGCAAGGATTTGTCGGTACTTGCATTGTCCACAACGATCAGCTGAATGAGGGGATAAGTCTGATAAAAGACCGAATTGAGGGTTTCCTCTAAGTACTGTTCCTGATTAAATACGGTCAGGATTACCGTAACCAATGGCTGTTCTGATTGTTTCATCTTACCCTCATAGTGCGGCTTAGCTCACGACGGCGCTTTTGTTGATATTGAATGCGCGCCTTCCGGTACAAAAGTAGGAACAATAAGCAGAGGCAACGGAAGTAGTTATTTTCCGGCAGATTAGTCTTTCAGGTTCGCTTTGGAAGTCCGCGCAGCCAGAATGCTCGCATTGATCTCGAAACCCAGAATGATAACAAATGCGAGCAAATACAGCCAGATCATCAGGGCGATCATCGTACCAATGGAACCGTAAAGCTTGTTATAAGAACTAAAACGGGAGAGATAAAATGAGAACCCGTAAGTAGCGACCAGGATAAGTACCGAAGCCACGATAGCGCCAGCATTCAGGAATGCGACCTGCCTACCGTGCGAAGGAGCAAAACGGTAGATAATGGAAATTGTAAGCATTAAAGATGCCAAACTGACGAGGTAACGCGTAATATTCAGTGAAATCAATAGGAAATTGTCTCTCACAATGTTCCACTCCGACACCAGGTTCATGACTGCATCACCAACAATCAGCAAGATCACAGACACAAACAATACGAGTAGTAAAAGCAAGGTAAGAACGATGGCAATACCCCGGATTTGCAGAAAAGTCCGGATCTCATCGTCTTCGTAAACCATATCAAATGAGCGCATCAGCGACATCATCCCATTCGTAGAGGCAATTACCGCGAAGATAAAACCGAATGAAAGAACTCCTCCCCTGGGCCTGCTGATGATATCCATGATAGTCTGATCCGCATCTTCATAAATCCCGCTTGGAATGTTCTCCCGCAGCAACTCCATAATCTGCTGATCCAGGTTTTCAATCGGAATGTAAGGGATGAGCGTAAATAGGAAGATAATTGCTGGAAACAGTGCAAGTGTCAGACTGAAAGCCACAGCCGAAGCGCGCTGGTCAATGTCGTATTTACGATTGCTTTTGACCAGATTGAGCACGATATCGTAAAGCGACACTCTGCCTCTTACGGGCGTCGTATGTTGAGACCAAGTAACAAATCGCTTGATCTGGCGGTTTTGCAGCAGCTTTTCAAGCATATTTCCCATGGCATCATTTATTCGAAGTACGATTGCAGCTTGGCTTTCAGTTTTTCAGGAACCGTGCACAATTTACCATTGTCCATTCGCTGAAATACCAGCGTAGTATCCCCGGTATTCAACAAAACATCAAGCTGGTTTCTTATTTCATACAAAAACCGGACGCGCACGCCGGGCATTTCCTGGATTGTTACCTTGATACTGAGCAGATCGTCGTACCGGGCAGGTTTCAGATAGCGTGAGTGACAGTCGTAAACGGGCATCATTACCCCTTCATCTTCCATTGCCTTATAATGAAAATCAAGGCTGCGAAGCGCTTCTACCCTTCCAATCTCGTAGTAGCGGGCGTAATTTCCGTAGTAAACATACCCCATCTGATCAGTATCAGCATACCTGACCCTGATCCCTTTCACTTCGTGAACAAACATGCTATTTAAGGATTTGGAGTCTGTTCAATTCTGCCTGATACAGCCGCGCATTTTTGAGGTGGTCGGCGTAATTGGTTGCAAACGCATGGTATCCCGACAAATCTGCCTTGGCGCACATATAAATGTAATCGTGCTTATCGTAATTCAACACCGCATCCAGCGATTTCAGGTCTGCTACGCGGATTGGTCCGGGAGGAAGTCCGGTGTTGATATAAGTATTGTATGGAGACTTAATGAGCAACTGTCCGTTCAAAATCCGTTTAATACCAAAATCCTGCAATGCAAACTTGATGGTAGGATCTGCCTGCAAAGGCATTTGGGCTTTCAGGCGGTTCAGGTAAAGTCCGGCAACGCGTGGGCGCTCATCTACTTTTCTGGCCTGCTCTTCTTCCACAATGGAAGCCAGGATCGAAACCTGCTCCGGTGTTAACCCTATTTCTTTTGCCTTGGCAATGCGTTCGTCGGTCCAGTACTTCTTGTATTCGCTATGCATGCGATCAAGGAATTTCTCAGTTCCGGTAGTCCAGTAGATCTCATAAGTATTAGGCAGGAACATGGAAACGATCGTGAGCGTATCGAGCCCGTATTTGTTGCAAACAGCTGGGTCGTTTAATGCTTTCCTGAAATTAGCCTCACCAAACTCAAAGCGACTGCCGATCCTTTTGATCAGATCTTCTTTCAGCCTGATATTGTTGAAAGTAAGCTTAACCGCATCCTGACTACCGGAAGCCAGTTTTTTCACAACTTCATAATTGCTGCTGTTCGGCTTGATTACGTACCTACCCGCTTTTACTTTTTCAGGATATTTCAAAAACTTGGCCAAAAACCGGAAGGAAATGTGGTCATTGATCACATCGTGCTTGTTGAGCGTATCCAGCACAGATTCATAAGAGGCACCTTCCGGGATCAGCAATGCAAAGCTTGCCTGCTTATCTACCTGCAAATTGGGCGTTTTGAATATTTGCCAAAAATAAAATGAAAAGGTCGTGGCCAGAATGGCGACCGTGACGAACAATCCTACTTTGAAATTACGTGACATAGTGATAAGGCTGTCAGCTTTTGGCAGTCGGCTTTCGGCTGCTCTTTTTGTATTTATAAGTTAATCTCAAAAGGAATACCGAACCTTTTGGCAAGTTCATCCAGTGACAAAACGACCGGTTCCAGCAAGGAAATTCCATTTACGCTCCTGTCCGCCTCCATTTCGCGCTCAGGATCACCAGGTATCAGTACTTTCTGTCCTTCTACTGCCCTCGCGCCTCTGAATGCACGTATCCATTTGTCCATATCCTTCTTAAAATCGTCGGCAGGACGAAATCCGTCTACCCGCATTGCGCCCAGGAAATGCCCGGTACCCAGACCAACGCCTGCTCCGGCAGACATAAAGCCGGCGGTGGCAAACGGCGGCACCCAGGGTCCAAAGTTAGCACCCGAAAGTACACCTGAAAAAATATCCACAATCGCGCCCAGCCCATATCCTTTGTGACTTCCATGCTCCCTGTCCGATCCCAGCGGCAACAATCCGCCGCCACTTTTTACTGCATTGGAATCTGTGGTTGCATTTCCTTCTGCATCCTGCGCCCAGCCGAGCGGGGCAGGCAGGTTTTTGCGTTGCAATATCTCGAACTTACCATAAGCCACAGCAGTAGACGCGAAATCTGCCACAAATGCGGGTTCTTCCTGCGCAGGTACCGCAACCGCAATCGGGTTTGTGCCGAGCAATTTATCCAGAGAAAAAGTGGGCGTAACCAGCGGCGCCGCATTGGTCATTGTCCAGCCGATCATATCTTTCTGCAATGCCAGCATCGCGTGGTACCCGGCAATTCCGAAGTGGTTTGAGTTGCGCACCGAAACCCAGCCTGAGCCAACCTTCTCTGCCTTTTCCATTGCAATTTCCATCGCTTTTGGCGCTACCACCAGCCCTAGCCCGCGATCTCCGTCCACAACTGCCGTACTAGGCGTTTCATAAACAACCTTTACTTCGGGAGTGGGATTCAGACGACCGTGATCGTACAGGCGCACATAGCCGGCGAGCCGGGCTATCCCGTGAGAATCAACTCCGCGCAGGTCAGCACTTACCAGTACTTCCGAGGCAAGTTTCGCATCTTCGGGCGGACAGCCGATTGCCAGGAATACTTCCTCGGTAAAATGTTTCAAATAACTGGCCTGATACATATACGTCAAATGAGTGAACTTCTGTTTATTTTTACCGTAGTTGTCAGTCTGATTTTACTGCCGGCGTGCAAATATCAATAATTCGTTTGGCTTCGTCCAAAAATGGAAATCAAGAATTCTATCCTGAAAAGGATTATCAGCTACTTCATCCGCGGGCTCGTACTTGTTGCGCCGCTTTATGCTACCGGACTTATTATATGGACAGGCGTTGAGTTTCTCGACAACATCATTCCCATAGATATCCCGATTTCCAACCAGCAGTCGGTGTACCTGCCCGGCCTGCGTGTGCTGATCATCATACTCGGGATCATTTTACTTGGCTTCCTTTTCTCGACGATCATTCCGCAATCGTTCTTCAAGTTCACCGAAGGAATCATGCGGCGCATTCCATTGGTAAGTCTGATCTACTATTCTATCAAAGACCTGATCCTGGCCTTTGTAGGAGACAAAAAGAAGTTTAACCAGCCTGTCCTGGTTACCATTTATAAAGATACCGGAATCAAAAAGATTGGGTTTATTACTCAAAATGACCTCACTCACCTTAAAATAACGGATCACGTTGCCGTTTACATGCCCTTTTCCTATTCATTGTCGGGAGAACTCTTCATCGTGCCCGCCGACCAGATTGTACCCGTCGAATCCTCGTCTACGGATATTATGAAAATGATCGTTTCCGGAGGAGTTTCGGTCAAAGTTTCCAAGGAGGAAACGCCTGAGGAAGAGGATTGAGCCGCAGTTTAAATAGGCAACATTGCAACACTTCTGCCCGTTTAAGAGAATGATTCCCTATATTTGAAACATTCTTTTTGTGCTATGAGAAAGCTGCTGCTTATCGTTTTTTTGTTTGTTTTCGGGAATCTGACAGCTTGGTCACAAGACCATTATGATCCCCGGAAAGCGCCAACAAGTGAGGAATTGTTTTTAAAACAGGGAAACACAAGCAGGGCGATTGCCAGCCCGGGACAGAAATATCTCGTCCTCGATGCCTCCCCAGCCATTGGTGGTTTTCACCGCTACCGCTTCTTTCCCGGCGACAATATCAAGTTCAGAATGCGGAATGAAACCATCAAATTCAACGAGACTATTTCAAGTGTTTCCGATAGTTCATTTACCATTGGAATCTTAAATGAAGCAGTAAACCGCGTTGACTATCAGGAAATTTTATTGAAAGATGTGCGGCTGATGAAAGTCTCACGGAACATTCCATTCATATCCCAGGCAGCTCCATTGCTCCCGCTCGCCGGACTTATTTTTATCGGTGCCGACTTCTTCAACAAAGGCATGGATAACAAACGCTTTACAACTGACGCTTCATCCTTCATAATTGGCGGCTCCATGATGGTCGCAGGATATGTGTGTTACCGGCTCACATTTTCTTCACTGAAAATCAACAACCGGAACAAGCTGAAAGTATTGGAAACATATTGAACAATGCGCGCAGCATTGCCGCATTTAATTGAAATCTGATTTTTTGAAAGTGAAATCTATTCTTGTTAGCCCCCCGCAAAAACCTGTTCAAGCAGAAATCCAACTGGTCGCTTCAAAAAG
>NZ_JBHYGF010000086.1:0-11371 GCF_051859145.1 Dyadobacter sp. | reverse complement strand
AGCTCAGGCAGGTAGAGTTTCCGACAATACATTGAAATCGTGGATTGACGGAAAAATTCCGGTGCTGCGCACCTACCTCGAACAGGCGAAAGCGCTCAGCAAATCGCCGCAATAAGGAGGCAAAATTTGAATTGAGAAATGAAATGAAGTTAATTATCCCCAATTGGAATACCCGTCGTTAGTCAGGATATCACGGCCACTATGTAGTTTGAAGTCCTGTATAATGGCATCCCGCTCAGCCAGGTTCTTTGGATCGACGCTGATGATGATACCTCCTTCTTTGACGCCTTCTTCGTAGGTTTCCGAGTGGGTCGACGGAATTCTGGCACCGATAATTCCACCCAGCGTGCGACCTGTAATTGCGCCCGTGATCCCGGCTACAACCGGACCGGCAATGGATATACCCAATCCGGGAACAGCAATGAGGCTTAATGACATAAACAATCCAGTGAATGCGCCTGTCGCTCCACCAATTACCTTCCCTTTTTCTTCTTCATTGCCCGGCCTGGACTCCGGTTCTGAGTGGTCGCTTGAATCGCTTAAATGCTTGTTCAGCGTTTCGTCGGACATTAATACAGAGATCTCGTCTTCTTTATAGCCGTTCTTCAAAAGCGATTTGTATGCTTTATCTGCATCGGCTCTGGTCAGAAAAACAGCGGATACCGTACCCGGCGAGTCGTAAGCGTAGGATGAAGATTCTGTCATATACTTGTGACTTTTTGTACAGGTACGGGCGCTTCGTGATCGTCGCGTTCGGCCGGCTTGATGATCATTCGTAAAGACTGGTCTTTCGTAAAATAAGCCACCATCCAGTTATAAAGCGTTTTGATCCTGTTACGCTGGTTGATCAATGCAATCAGGTGAATGAAAAGCCAGGCAAGCCACGCAATAAGACCTTTAAAATGCAGCTTGGGCCGCGGCATATCTACAACTGCTTTTGCACGACCGATAATCGCCATTGAACCTTTATCGTGATAGGTAAATGCTTTCAATGGTTTGTCGTCGGCAGCAGCTTTAAAGTTTTTTGCCAAAGTTTTCCCCTGCTGTATAGCAACCTGAGCCACCTGAGGGTGTCCCTGCGGGAAATTGGGGTCAGTGAGTTGCAGACAGGCGTCGCCAATCGCATATATGTTATGCATCCCATTAACTTTATTGTACGCATCCACCAGCATTCTGCGACCTCTTCCGTAAGCCTCAGGCGGTACTCCTTCGAAAACCTTACCCGTAACCCCCGCAGCCCAGATCAGTGTTTTGGTTTCTATAAACTCACCGTCGGTGAAGTAAACCTTATCATCCTTGAAGTCGACCACATGCGCATTCAGCTTGATTTTCACGCCCAACTTGCTCAGCGCTTCGTAAGTATCCTGCTGCGATTTAACACTCATGGGCGAAAGCAAAGCGTCTCCCCCGTCAACCAGGTAAATTTCACTACCTTTTCCGGCAAGCTCGGGGTATTCTTTCCGCAGTACACCGTTCCGCATTTCCGCAAACATCCCTGAAATCTCAACACCGGTAGGCCCACCTCCTGCAATTACCACGGTCAGCAGCTTTTTCACTTCGGCAGGATCTTCGCAGATCGTCGCCTTTTCCATTTGCTGGAGCAATTTGTTGCGCATGCCGATCGCATCTTCCAGCGTTTTCATCGGAGTGGAATTGTTTTTCACATTCTCCATTCCGAAAAAGTTGGTTTCCGCGCCGGTTGCAAATACGAGCTGATCGTATTCCAACTCACCATTTGCAAGTATAATTCGATTTTCCTCCGGTATTACCCTGGTAAATTCACCGAGCCGGAAATGCAGGTTTTTCCTTTCTGAAAACAATTTCCGGAAAGGATAGCTGATGCTCGAAGGTTCCAGAAATGCAGTGGCAACCTGATATATCAATGGTGGAAAAAAATTGTAGTTGTTTTTATCCACCAATGTCACGTCAAACTTTTTGTTTTTGGCAAGATCCATAGCCAGGTTGATGCCGGCAAATCCTCCTCCAATGATAACAATTCTCATAAGTCCTGTTTTGGTCTTAGGGGGTCATGATTTTTATGTTCATTCAGAAGGGTTCAGATTTTACCTGACTGCCAAATAGCATGCCAAAGTATTTTAGAAGTGCATCACGCCATCGTATCCGTCATTTTTCCTGATTTTTTCAGATAACGGATATAACCGTAAACCGCACCCAGCACCAGCACAACCGCCACAAAGAGAATGATGCGCGAATCACTGTCAGGCACGAGCTGCGGATATTTGAAGATCAGGATTGCGCAGATACCCAGCAGCCAGACAAGCAGCGTGTTATATTCTTTGAGGATCCACCTTTTGTAATTAAAATTCATCCCGTCAAATGCGTGGGATATACCCCGGAAATTGATCAGCCAGCGGTTGACACGGCTGCAATACGCATCAAACTGAGCACCAAATTTATTGCGCAGAAAGTTTTCCTCTGCAAGTACAATCGCCTGGTAAATAAACAGAAAAAGGGGCATTACGATTCCCACATAAATGAGCGAATTGGCAAGAATTCCAACACCCAAAAGCATCAGGATATTCCCCACATACAAGGGGTTGCGGCAGTGATTGAAGATCCCCTCAGTGACGAGTTTTTCGGCGTAAACCTTCTTGTCCTTGCCACCGCGAATGATATAGGCAAGACCAATCGTGATCCCGCGGATGATCTCGCCTGCAAATGTCACCAGCAGCCCGAGAATGATCGGGTACAAATAGTATTTTTCACCGAAATGCTGGGGTTTGAAAAGTAATGGTGACGGGAGAAAAAGGAGGAGGTAAAGAAAGATGAACAGATTGTTCCTGTACTTGAAAAAGAAGTTTCCTATCGCTATCATTATTTTTTATAAGCTATCATTCCTGAGAAATTGTACCACTTAAAGAATATTTCGCAATCCGCGAAACCGGCTTCCTTCAACAGGAGCATGTTTTCAGATAACTTATATGGGATCAGCACATTTTCAAGCGCCTCTCTTTTTTGGGAGATTTCGAGCTCGCTGTAATGGTTTCTTCTTTTGTAGTTATAGTAATATTTAATGAAATCGCGATTGAAAACGCTGCTTTCAGCAAGTACCTTTTCCACCAGCAGCAGCACACCGCCGGGATTCAGTCCATCGTAGATATTGCGCAAAAGTCGCTCGCGGTAGAGCGGGCGCACAAACTGCATGGTAAGACAAAGGATGACAACCGAGGCATTTGAAATGGGGAGAGTTTCCTGCTGCAAATCGCCCGGCTGCAATTCGTAGGGACGCACAAAGCCAGCTTCTTTGAATTTCAGATCGCACTTTGCGAGCATTTCCGGAGATTCGTCGATGCCGATGAACTTGATATCGGATGGGATAAGCTTGTCTACTTCGATGAGCGTGGTGCCGGTAGAGCAGCCCAGGTCATATAAAAAGCTGCCTTCTTTAACGTGGTCCGCGGCAATTTCCGCGAGCATCCGCTGTGTTTCATTGTAGAACGGTACAGAGCGGCTGACCATATCGTCAAACACTTTTACTACGGTAGTACCGAATTTAAAATCGGAAGCTTTGGTGATCTCGTCTTTGAAGACTTCATCCTGACCTCCGTTCTCAATATGCTCCATTTGTCAATAGTTAGATTACGTTAGATTTCGCCTGGCTTTCCGGCCAAAACCGAAAATTCCATTCCAAATATGCGAACTTGTTACGTAACCTTTACAAGCAACTGAATAATCCTGTTGCAATCTTATGACAATTTGGCGATTGGAGCCACTCAGGAGGGTTTTATACGTTGAACAATCGTCTTTCCGGTAGCAAGTTCTGTTCCCTTCAATTCTATGTAAAGAACATTTGGCGACCAGAATGTACCCCCGTCAATGCGGATGAACACGCGGCTGAGAATGCATTCCTTTTTATCAATCGTGGTGTAAACGTGGTAAGTATTGCGGTTGTCTTTCCGTAGCTGCAGGGGAAGTTTTGAATAAGCAACAGACCGCAGCTCGTAAGATGCATTGCCTTTGTCTTTCACATTGATCCCGTAGGCAAACTTGCGCTGAAGATAATTGAGCTCTCTACGCTCACCGCCGTCTGTATATCTGATCCAGAACGTATTAACAGGATCTTTAACACTGAGCCGGCCCTGTTTGTCGGTATTTAGCTGATAACAGATTGTATTTGCATTCGGGTCGCGCTGAATGTAGAATAGCAGCCCAGGCACATCACTCGGTACCGGAAACTCGTCCGGATTGGGCAGCTTATCGCCGTCCTTGTCGCCTGCGGAGAAAGTCCCCGAGTACGACGACAGTATCAGGCTCAATGCCATCAACCAATTCCTCACATATTTCATAATAGATAAACGCTTCAGTAAATGGCCTGCGCGATTACTTCCCGATCGCACTCCCCATATTTGACAACATGATTCACTGCCTCCTGGTTTCCCGAAAACGGCCCCGAAGACTGAATTTTTAATGTTGCCATTGCTGCGCCAAACTCCCCTGCTTCCTGTACATCAGCGCCTCTTACTTTCTTGCTCAGGTACCCCGCCATATACGTATCGCCGCAGCCGGTCGCATCTACCACAGCAGCAGGTTTAAAGGCCGGGATCTGGTAAAAATGATCATCTTTGTAAACGAGCGAGCCTTTGCTGCCGAGTGTAATAATTACTTCTTTTACGCCCATTCCGGCGATAATCTTCGCGCCTTCGCGGATATCGGAAGTACCTGCGATTACCTCCATTTCAAACTCATTTGCTTTCAGGATCGAAACGTGCGGTAATGCTTCTTTTTTGTCGGCCCAGTCGGTGTAGTACACTTTTTTGTCTTTCACAAACCGCAGGTAACCCTGGATATCGAGAGATACCGCGCCTTTCGTAGCAAGATATTGGAGCAGATCCAGCTGGATATCATCGGAAAGCAGCGGGCCCAGGTGGAAAAAACGGGCTTCGATTTCCGGCATTTGTGCTACTGTAAACGGAGCAGCTTTGTGCAGCACGTTCTGTTCGCGGTGGTCCTGGTTGGCGCTGTAAATATTTTCGAAATAAACGGTATAGGGACTTTCCTGGGAAATCACTTCAATGCGCTCGTCACGGAGCGAAGTAACAATGTGGCTTTCCTGCTCTGCGAGAGCGGTTACCAGCATATATTTTACATCAAAATCACGCAGCGCCTTCGAGAAATAAAAGGAAGTGCCGCCCGGCATATAATTCACTGAATGGGTCGTAACCACCTTGTCAAGGGTAATGTGACCTATCGTGCAGATTTCGTACATAAGCTTTTTAATAAAATTGATTGATAACCTCTGCGGTTTTGGCAAAATCTGTGATTTCGATAACTTCATTCAATGCCTGACCGGAGCCACCGGCATCTTCCCAGCCAGCCACATTCAGCCAGATTGCCTTGCAGCCGAGG
Source organism: Dyadobacter sp. (assembly GCF_051859145.1). GTDB lineage: Bacteria > Bacteroidota > Bacteroidia > Cytophagales > Spirosomataceae > Dyadobacter. The sequence continues at coordinate 6,004 of NZ_JBHYGF010000086.1, read as the reverse complement.
TGCATTGCCGGCGCAATATCTTTGGAATAAGAATCCCCTATCACCACGCACTCCCCTGCATTTAGGCCCAATGCATCAACCCCAAGCTGGTAGATCTGCGGATCAGGCTTTCTGACACCCACCACAGCAGATTCAACAACCGATCGGAAATAATGCAGGATACCAAAATCCGCAAGAACGCTTTGGATGTTCCCGTAAAAATTGGAAACCATCACAATCGGATAGTTTGCTGAAAGCGCAGCCAACACAGGTTTTGCTTTTTCGACTGTAGTGTGTGCAAACTGGTTGCATTCACGCGCGATTGCATCTATGGCGGTTACATCAATATCGTGCCCGTTTTCTTTCAGGAAGTCGAACTGCTCTTTCAGTTTTAGTGAAAGTACATCGTAAAAAACATGGTGCGGCTGAACCAGGGGCTTCAGTGCCAAAGCTCTTTCACCATATTTATACGCCTGTGAAAATGCTTCCCTATTCACATTCACCTGATTATGCTGGTAAGCTTCCCACAAAACATGCGCCCAATGCAGGCCGTTGGTGTCGATTGTACCACCGTAATCGAGTAGAATTCCTTTAATCATATTGGTTGGCTTTCGGCTTTCGGCAGTCGGCTATCAGCCTGATGCGTTTTGCCTTGTCATCTATTTAAAATTAGCGGTGTGCAGTCACAGGTACCGCTTTCAGGTCTTCATTTTCCTGCTGCTCATCTGGCTTTACTTTTTTACTCATTAATGCAAGCCCGATGATGATCCAGACGATTTCTCTGATGCGCATTACGATTCCGATGAAAATACCTTGTGAGGCTGATAATCCTACACTCCGTAACGCGAGTACCAATCCGCCTTCGCGGGTACCCAGCTGCATCGGGAAGAAGAAGATCAGGTTTGCGAAAAGGGAAGAACCGGAACTTACGATCAGTGATTGCGAGAGGCTCATTTCCATTCCAATGGCGTGTGCGGTGAAGTATATTTCAAGACAGCCGATTACCCGGGCGACGAATTCGTAAAAGAGCGATGCGTAAAAAACGTCGCGGCGCTGGGCGTACAAAATGCGGATCTGCTCGTCAACTTCATACAGGTTCTCTGCATTTTTGATCGCGAAGTCACGCGCTTTATCACCTACAAAAGGTAGTTTTTCAAGCAAGCGGAATGTGCTTACCATGAAACCTTTTTTATACACATTGATAAACCAGTAACCCAATACCAACCCGACTACGAGCAAAATCCCGCAGCCTGCCAGCATGACGTCGCTCAACGGAACCACCGCCACGATCAGCACAATGCTCGCCAGCCAGAACAGCACGTGCGAAAACATGTGCATCAGACTGTAAAGCAACACCGAAGAAGTTGCCTTTTTGAGTCCCAATGCAGGTTTTAACTCTAAAATACGGTAAGGTTCGCCACCCAGCGCGACAAACGGGGTAATGTAATTAATGGCGTATCCGGAAATTGTAAGCCGCAAAACTGCCCAGTACGACAGGTTACTTTCAGGTACCGCAGGCTCGTGGATAATTGCTTTAAATGCAAATGCATTGAGCATATAAATCAGCAGCCAGCTTGCGATCACGGGCACAAACCAGATGCCGGTCAGCTGGATATTTTCCCAGATCACATCCACCCCGGTGCCATAAATCATATAGCCCAGGGAAATGACGCCGATTGCCAGGAAAATCGCTTTATATACTTTGGTATTCATTGATTTTGCCGCTCGTGATCTGCTGATGAAAGAATTTGCTCACCTTTTCCTGGTTCGCGACCATGTAAATCAGGATCGGGTTGAGGATAAGTATGTCAAAGAAAAAGTAAATCCACGACTGGTCGATAAAGAGCCAGAGGAACAGGAATATGACGCGGGTATTGAACTGCACAATGTTGGTATACTTCATCAGAGGCTTGTTCATCGCCCGGAAATCTGTTACAAGCTTTTCAGGCAAACCGTTTTTGTATTTGCCCCGCACAAGCCAGAGTAACTTTTGCAGGTTGGGTGAGAAACTCTCCTGCATTTTGGTGTAGTTCAGGTAAAACCGGGCTACGAATTTCATCCCGAAATTGGCTGACCAGCTCAGTTTATCGTATTCCGCCTGTAACTCGCGGCTGTTGTCCAGCTCGCTGCCGGAAGTTCCTTTGATAAAGAACAAATGCACATTGCGGTAATAGTCGGCCATTGCGGATTGTACTACGTGTGAAGCACCAGCCAAAACTCCCCATACCCAGATCCACGCAGTCCAGCCTTCGTTCATCCCGCGCAAACACAATGCAACGTGAATAGCAATAAACCAGAAATCGCCCGCTGCCCCGTCGAGAATGCGGCCGAGGCGGCTTTTATCATTTGTCATCCGGGCCAGCTGTCCGTCGGCGCTATCGAGTGAATTGGCAAATACGAGCGAAAGCATTCCGATCACATTTACCCAAAGTTCCTGGGAGTAGAAAAGGATACCGGCTGCTACCCCGAAGAAAATGCTGACAATCGTAACGGGATTGGGACGGATTCCTACTTTGGTACAAAACAATGCGATCTGGTACCCGATCGGGCGATAAAACCAGATATCGATCTGCTCCTCAGTATCCCGCGATTTTAATGAGTTTTGAAAGGCCGAATTACTGGCTTCGTCTTTTAATTCCGATGGTCCGGTAGTGGTAGTCTCCATTAATTATCGTTTGTAAATTCCTGAAAAATCCGGCCCGCAATGTGCCCGGCTGCCTGGTCGCGGCAAGGTGCAAAGCTTGGCCAGTCGTTCAAATCGATGATGCGGAATTGCCCGTCCTGCCCCACAATCGCGTCGCCGCCGTAAATACTTATGCCAACTGCCTCGGAAGCTTCGGTAGCCACTTTCTGCAAATGGGCTGCATCGAAGGCGTAGTAGGTAGAGTTACCATTTATTTGCTGGTACTGCGCGTATTTGTGGTGATTGTTGTCGTATGGATAAAACCAGAAGAAAAAGTCTGTCCCGCGCACGCCGTAAAATTTCACCAGGTCGCCGACCAGGTTTTCTGAAATAACTGCATCAGGAATGTCGCGCAGTGCATACTCCCGCAGGATTTCTTTGGCTTCTGCCCGAGAGGCGGCAAAGGATACATCTTCCTTGTGGATCGCATGAAAATCGCCGCGTTTGATCCAGTAACCTTTGCTTTTAATATCGTCAAAAACGGTTTCCTGATCGTAGCTTGTGGGCACGATATAGCTGTCTGCCACCGGAATGTGGTGTTCGTTCAATGCCCGCGTCAGGTTGGTGCGGAAGCAATTTTCGATTCCAAAAGCCGAGTTAACCACTTTTACACCACTATTTTCCAGTTCCTGCAACCTGGCTACAACCTGCTTTTGCCGCGCCATTGTGAAAATCCTGGAATGCGGCACTTTGTTCATTGCCAAAAACTCGTCTTCGCAGCAGATCGTTACCTTGCACCCCATTGTTTCGAGCGCTTTGGCAGTCAGCGAAAAGATTGCGTCGTCGTTGCCAATGTGATTTGGCGAGTATTTTTTATTCCGGTGTACGCCGAGTATTTCAATTTCATTCATACGCTGCCGGTAAATGAACCGGTCTTTAATTCATTGGTGTCAGTTGTTTTCTGATTTTCAAGCAAGGTGTTCCTGGCTCAAAAAAGATTCTGCGGTTTCAATATCGCTCACGTGATCTACATCCACAATTTTGGAAAATGGGTAAGCCTTCAATTCAATGCCTTCCTCAACCAGCTGCCGCTGAAAATTCCGCATTCTGGAAGTCCCGCTGCGTACCGATTTGCCGAGTACCCCGATCGCAGTTTTACGCAAACAATAAATGCCGCCTGAGATATAGCTGGTCTGCAATTCATTGGTATCCGTAAATGCAGTAATCATTTCACTTTGATTCACATGCACGAAAAGCGGACTTTCGTCATCGATAAAAGAGGTAACTGCCATTTGTCCGTCCACATTTTTATCTGCGTCAAATGCATTGATAAATGCGGCAAATTCTTCTTCCCTGAAAATGGTATCGGTAGTAGTCAGGCAAACTGCGTCTATGTCCGTCTGTCTATCGAGCAACTCAAATGCACTGTGCAATGAGCTGGGGGTTGTTTTTTTAACAATATCAATGGGTAAATGCGCCTGCAGTTCCAGCAAATGCGCTTCGAGCTCCGGCGAGTTTTCATTGATAATAATCCTGATCCGCTCGGCTTGGTTCCGCATGAAAATGCCGATTAGCCTGTCGATCATCATCTCGCCGCAAAGCGGTACCATCGGCTTCGGAAGCTGAAAACCTTCGCTGGCGAGCCGGGATCCTTCACCTGCGGCTATGATGGCGTAATGCATATAATTGGTGTCTAAAGAAATTTGGTACTAGAAATCCAGCTTGAACCTGGCACGAACTCCCCACTCCGAAACGCCGGGATTGTCGAGGTAAGTAAACCTTTTCACCAGGTCAACCCGGATCAGCTTGAAAATGTTGGCTATCCCCACGCTGCCTTCAATGTAAGGCGCCCGCGATAATGTATAACTAATCGGTCGGCCTTGTTCGTCAACCGGGAAACGGTACAGCGACGGGTGCATAGCAGGGTTATTTTCATCCCGCAAGCCACCTACAAGACCTTTGAAACTGAAAACCTCGCGCAGCTTCAATCTTTTCAGCAACGGGATTTTATTGAACAAAAACCCATTCATATAATATTGTACATCCAGGCTCGCATAACGGTCGCTCACAAATTCCAGGAAGTTCATCAGGTTAAATGAGTTAAGCTGGTACGCGTAAGTCTGGTTGGCGCGGTGGATTGTCAGCAGCGGGAACAATACGTCTTTACCAAAAATATAACCTCCCTCTCCCGTCACATCTGCATAACCAAACTGCGACAAATAGAACCGTTTCGCAATGTTACCCGACAAGTTGTGGTACCTGTTCTGGCCTTCGAAAACACCTTTCAAACCTGCATTGTAACGTACCGTAAAAATCGGGTAGCGGTTGATAATGGGCGTGCGGTACAACTTACCCTGGTAAAACTGTTCGTTTGGCGCATAGCGCAATTCCAGGTTCGCCTCTGTATTGTTCAGAATGCCCTCGTCGTGGAGTGAACCGTCGGGATCTAGACTTTGATAGCGAAGTATCCCGGCTGCACGCTGGCTCCATTGGGTGAATCCTATTTTGTAAGACAGGTGATTGTCAAATTCGCGGACGTATTCCAGTTTGTAAATGTCATTGTACAGCCAGCGGTTGTTATCGCCTCGTTTGAATGAGAGCAGCAGGTTATCTTCCTGTACAAACTGCAGTTCCTGTCCGGGAATCTTGGTATCCCGCTGGTAGCTCGCCCTGATATAATTGAGCGGAAAGTGGTAAACCGATTTATTATTGATCGAATAGGTACCTGCTACAAAATACTTCCATTTCTCATCCTTGAAACCGTAAGCTGTATATGCTTCAAAATACACGCGCTTACTAAGCTCCGGCGTAGTTCTGCCACCAAAACGGAGCCTGAAACCTTCGACCGGGTTGAAGCTGTAAAAGGTATTGAAAGGACCAATCTCCACTTTTCCGAGCGACTTGTACCCCGCCAGGAATAAAGTGGCGATATCCATTGTACGCCGGAATGAAGGAATGGTCTGGAGTGTGTCTATATTCTTGTAAATATCAAGCTCCGTGGCTTCCAGCGGAATGTGGCGTGCATTTCCCCAGAAAGACTCTCCTACTTTAATCTCGGGATTATATGCGATTTCCTCACTCGGACCTTTGTAAACACTGTCGGGCCTGCTCTGATTGATTGTATAATTCTTGAAGTTAACTACCCGCTGACCATATAGTCCCGCGCTTTTTTCGCCCAATGCGAACTCCATAGCGAGCGAAGTCTTAGTGGGGTGGTACCTGCCATCAGCACTTTTCTCGAATTCGAGACTGGCTTCCAGGTCGCGCATGAAGTTGAGGTTAATGTCTTTATTTACGGTTAAATAGGCATTCTGCACACCGTATTTTCCGTCGAGAGTAACAAACAGCTTCCCCTCAAAAAGCATATCTGTTTTATTCCTCGGAACAAAGCCCAGTTCGATC
>NZ_JBHYGF010000085.1:5072-11422 GCF_051859145.1 Dyadobacter sp. | reverse complement strand
GGTCGTCGCATTGCTGCTGATGCTGCTGCCGGTTACTATGTACCGCGAGCCGAGCGGGCTGCGGGAGGCACTGCATTACCTGGCTTTGTTTGTGGTGCTGCTTTTCGGAGGGAGTTTTTATTCGAGCAACGCACTTACGCAGTATTCTTCGCCACAAACCTGTATTGCAGCATTAATGGTGCCGGCCTCAAAACTGGAAAAGTATCTGAGTGCATTTGTCTTGAACATCATCTTCATCGTTCCATTCCTCCTCTTTTTTCTCAAACTTCATCATTACACCATCGATATCGGTAATTCAAAGATTCCGGAAGGAGGATACAAATACAGCTACATTCAGTCTGAACCATTGCAGTATTTCTATTTCAGCTATTTCATTCTGCACTCCATTGTTTTCCTGGGATCCATTTATTTCCCGAAAGCCTCTTACATTAAAACGGCAACATTTGTGCTGATCCTGGTTCTTACACTTTTCTTCTTCAATACGGCACTTGCAAGTCACTTTACGGGCTATCCGCAAAAAGTGGTTGCATTTCCCCTGACCGGCTGGAAGATCTGGGAGGGCGATAATGTATTGATGATCCGCGATGGACACATCAAATTTTACAATGTGCTCTTTCCGCCGGCTGCCATTTACATGTTTCAGGCATTTGCTGCCTTTGTGGCACTCAGTTTCTGGTTCATCGCTTACCTGCGCCTCAAAGAGAAAGAAATTTAAACGACACTATTCATGGAATTTAAAGATAAACAAGCCATTTACCTGCAAATCGCAGATTATATCTGCGAGCAGATCCTGCTCGGCAAATGGCCGCCCGGAGAGCGGATTCTATCAGTTCGCGACCTGGCCGCCGCTCTTGAAGTGAACCCTAATACGGTAATGAGAACGTACGAATTCCTCCAAAACAAAGAGATCATTTTTAATAAAAGAGGAATTGGGTATTCTGCTGATGATAAGGCCGTTGAACGCATTCTGCTTTATCGGAAAGAGCGGTTTCTGGAAAGCGAGCTGCCGGATTTCTTTCGTACGCTCTACCTTTTAAATATCAGCATGGACGAGTTACAGACGCGCTATGACAAGTTTATTACTGAAACCTATCCTGTCACGAACTAATTTTTACCAAAATGAAGCAAAGTAACATCTTTCTGATCGCGCTCTTTTCGCTCACATTTCTTGTCCTGCTGGTTTCCAATCTGATTTTAAAGGCTGAATTTGAGCAAATAGACAGGAATGATCCTTTTTATGGTTTTAGAAAGGAAACCGTAAAACCATTCAAGTATGTAAAATTGGGAGGAAAAACATTCGGACTCACCGAAATCAGTCAGGGAGACAAGTTTGAATTAATGGCATCTCCTGAACAGAAATACTACGATTGGAAAATTAAAGGCGACACACTGGTTTTCAACTACAAGCGGGAATGGGAGCAGTACGGGCCATTTACCGAGCAGACTTTCAATATCGCGCCTAACTTCTATATTACAGCACCCGGGATCAAGACGATCACAGCGGATAATGTACCGCTCAGGGTTAAAAACTGGAAGAATGGAGACTTGGCTATTTCAGTAAAAAATGGCGTGCTGCTTCTGAGCGACAATGCGATTAAAAATCTGGACACGGATGTCAGCTCAGGCGGATTGATCAAGTTCGGAGGTGTTAACAGCTTCGAAAAAGTGAACATTCAGGTGAGAGATAGCAGCAGGTTGAAAGTAGAAAAAGATGTATTCAAATCCTTCAATGCAGAAATTGATTCACTTGCGCACATCGAATTGCCTGGAAAACTTTACCCGAAACTACAATAGCAAAAATGCCGGGTCTGCATTGGCCCGGCATTTTCTTAGGTCTTTCCGCAAATATCTTATTTCACACCCAGCATCAGGCTGGTACTGCCGCCTGCATTGGTCGTAGGCAAAACGCCGTTCCATTTGGCGACCCATTCCTGTTGGATCAATAATGGAGTTAAGGTTTTCTGACGCAGCTGGTTTGCTTCTGCCTCGGCCCGCGCCTTGATCAATGTAGCTTTTGCCTGACCTTCTGCCCGTGCGATCAACACTTTTGCTTCTGCTTCCGCTTGTTTGGCCTGGTTTTCGGCTTTCAGTCTGGCCTGTATCGAAGTATTTTTCTCATCGATCATTTGCCGCAATGAAGGCGGCGGCGTAATCGCAGAAGTCAGCTGATCGTAGATAAAACCGTCTTTACCCAGTGTTTTTGTCAAAACGTTTTGTACACGATCTTCAAATACTTCCCGGTTGGACATTACGCTGTCGGAAGTAAATGAGTTGGCTACAATCCGGTATGCATCGTAAATGGTATTCTTCATAAATCCCTGCTGGATTTCGGAAAGCGGCCGCCTGTACTGGCGGTATATCTGTGGGACTTTATCGGGATTAATGTGGTAGTTCAGCTTCGGGTCCACCTTGAATTCTGCCGCATCTTTGGTCGTGATCACAAATGAATCGTAGTCTACACTTTGCGTGTAAGTCGGAAATTCGATGATTTTGGTAGTCCACGCATTGTACCACACGCGGCCGGTTACCATTGTGATGTTGTCAACTCCCTTGTCGCTTCCGTACAAATTAATGCGAATACCCACATTGCCAGCATCTATGCTTTCAAAGCTGAAAGGCTGCACTGTAATAACGATTGTCAGTAGAATAAAACCAATTAAGCCAAGTATAATGTTTCTTCTCATTTGGATTATAGTTTAGATTTTAGTTGTTCAAAAACTTGGTCAAGCTCCCGGAAGAGGAAGTAAAGCGCCGCCAGGATTACGGCTACTCCGCTGAAAACCAGCAGATCGTTACGTGCATTGACGAGGTGCAGCGAGTAGGTAATCACGATAATCGCCGCGAGTACTTTTAGTAAATGTTGCATAGTTTGGTTGAGGTTTGTTGTGATAAATGTACTTCCGCGACTTTCAAACGACGGGTTATTTTTATCTAATGGTTTGCAGACATTTTAAACGCGAGATTTTGCCACATAAAAAAAGCGCCCCGTTTCCGAGGCGCCTTTTAAGCATTTAAAATTCAGTTCTTACTTTGATAGCAATGCAGCTGCCGACTCATCTATAAACCAATGCAATTGCCCCTTTGGCTGAATGATTTGCGAAGGGTAAAGGTCAATGTTCTTTTCACCTTCCAAAACATGCTTCAAAGTCTGCGCCTTACCTGCTCCTACCGCCAGGAATGCGACCGCGGCGGCTTGATTAACAATCGGGGCAGTCAATGTAATGCGGTACATATTCTGAGCGTCAAGGAAAAATGAAGTTGCCCAAAGATTTCTCTCATGTACCACCTCGGTCCCCGGGAAAAGCGATAGGGTGTGACCATCGTCGCCCATTCCCAATAACACAAAATCAAAAGTTGTTTCCTTCCCTTCGAAATGCGTCCTTAATATGTGCTCATAGTCTGCTGCCGATTCTTCCGGCGACAGATCTGTGCGCATAATAAAGATATTCTCCTTTTTAACCGGAACCTTGTCCAGCAGCTCGTCATAGCACATTTTCGCATTGTTGCGTGAGTCCTCAAAAGGAACCGCGCGCTCGTCGCCCCAGAAAAACAGGATATTCTCCCAGGGAATTTGCTCTTTGTAAGGCGATTGTGCCAGCATTGAATAAAGCTGCTTCGGCGTACTCCCGCCGGAAAGTACGAATGTAAAATGCGGCTTTTCAGCGAGTACCTGCTTAATGTAAGTAACAAGCCAGGTAGCCAGTTTCTCGCTAAGCTGTTTTCCGTCCTTTTCAATGTGAATTTCCATAAATCAGGGTACTGGTGGCAGGTTGATCCAGGTATGACCGTCGCGGGCAATCAATGCGTCGGCCTCATCAGGTCCCCATGAATCCGGCGCGTAGTTTGGAAAATCCTGCGGTGTCCTCGCTTCCCAGGTTTCCAGAATCGGCATAATCACTTTCCATGCTGCATCCACCTGATCATTCCGCATGAATAACGTTGCGTCGCCTTCCATTACATCCAGCAGCAAAGTTTCGTAAGCTTCCGGCAAATGCTCACCCGCAACAGCGTCGTAATCAAATGTCATATCCACCGGATCCAGCGTCATTGTCTGTCCCGGACGTTTTGACTGGAAGCGAATGCTGATATCCGTATTCGGCTGGATACTGATAGTTAAGCGGTTTGCGCGCCAGGTTTCCGCTGCTTCTGCCGGAAATGCATAGTGCGGCGCGGGCTTAAATTGCAATGTAATATGCGTGGCTTTTTGATTGAGATACTTTCCGGTTCTCACATAGAAAGGTACCCCCTGCCAGCGCCAGTTGTCAATGTAGAATTTGGCCGCGGCAAAAGTATCGATATTAGACTGCGGGTTAACTCCGATTTCTTCACGGTACCCCACTACCCTCTCGCCTTTTTTCCAGCCGCCTGAATATTGACCGCGCACAGCAAAATCGTGTACCTGCTCTTTGGTAATGCGACGGATCGCATTCAGTACATCTACTTTCTTGTTGCGAATTTCATTGGCATCGAATGAAACCGGCGGCTCCATCGCGATCATACAAAGGATTTGCAGAATGTGGTTTTGTACCATATCGCGCAATGCACCTGCATGTTCAAAGTATCCACCGCGACCTTCAAGGCCCACGCTCTCGGCAGCAGTTATTTGAATATGGTCAATGTAATTGCGGTTCCAGATCGGCTCGAACAATGCATTGGCAAAACGCAACGCAAGGATATTCTGTACCGTTTCTTTTCCCAGGTAATGGTCAATCCGGAAAATCTGCTCTTCGGCAAACATTTCAGAAAGTAAAATATTCAGTTCATGCGCGCTCGCCAGGTCGTGACCGAAGGGTTTTTCAACCACAATCCTGGTTGTACCTTTCTCAGAACAGATCTTCAATGCACCCAACTTTTGCGCAATGGAAGGAACAAGCTGCGGCGCAACTGCCAGGTATAAAATCACGTTGGGATGAACTCCCCACTCCTCTTCTTTTTGCTTAACGAGATCTGTAATCTTGTGATAAGCGGCCGCATCGTCGCCGTCCATTTGCAGGTACGAAACGTGCTCGGCGAACTCGGTCCAGTGACCATTCTGCTTTCCTTTTCTCCGGGAAAACTTGGTTACACCATCAAGCAAATGCTCGTGATAAGCTTCATTTGTATATGGACTTCTTCCGATTCCGGCAATCGCGAACTGATCCGGCATCCAGTTATCCAGAAAAAGATTGTAAAGTGCCGGAGTTAATTTCCTGTAATTCAAATCTCCGCTTCCGCCGAAGATAAATAGTACCGAGGCAGGAGGACGTTTATTGCTTTGCATAAAACTTCTATTTTATTGTTGACCCCATACTGTATGAAAAGTACCGGGGGTATCGATACGTTGGTAAGTGTGCGCACCGAAATAGTCGCGTTGCGCCTGGATCAAATTGGTCGGCATACGCTCGGAACGATAAGCATCAAAATACGCTAATGACGACATAAATCCACCTACGGGAATACCTGACTGGGCGGCAAACGCGATAAGCATACGCATGTTATATTCCGACGACTTAACCATCAATGCTACACGTTCGTTCAACAACACATTAGATAATTCCGGGTTTTCTCGGTAAGCTCCGATAAACAAACCGAGTAATGATGAGCGAATAATACAGCCGCCTCTCCACACGCTCACAACTTCTGTTAACGGAATTTCCATTTGTAATTCCTTCGATGCTTGGAACAACATAGCCAGACCCTGCGAATAAGCTATAATAGTAGCGAAATACAAAGCGTCGTGCACTTGGCCTATCAACACTTCTATCTCTTCTGCGGCAACTGTGCTTCCGCTGTACAATTGAGCGGCGGCTGTTCTTTCATCCTTATAACCTGAAATGGTGCGCATTGCCACAGCAATGTCAATAACTGGAACGGCCACAGGCAACTCCATAGAATCTTGTGAAGTCCATTTGCCTGTTCCTTTTGAACCAGCTTTATCGGAAATCACGTCTAAGAGATCTGCGGTTGATTTATCATCTTTTTGCAAGAAAATGTCAGCTGTAATTTCAACCAAAAACGATTGAAGGTCGCCTTCATTCCAATTTTTAAATACTTCATGTAGCGCCTGGTTGCTCAATCCGGCTGCTTTCAGGATCGCGTAAGATTCACTGATCAGCTGCATAATGGCGTATTCTATTCCATTGTGCACCATTTTGACATAATGTCCGGCACCTTCTTTACCTAAATAAGCTACGCAGGGAGTACCGTCTACTTTGGCGGCTACTGCTTCGAGCATTGGTCTTACATTTTCGTAAGCTTGCAAATCGCCGCCCGGCATAATACTCGGTCCGCGGCGCGCACCTTCTTCACCACCCGAAACGCCGATCCCCATGAAATGGATTTCCTTCTCGCGCAGGTATTTAACCCGGCGC
>NZ_JBHYGF010000085.1:0-5062 GCF_051859145.1 Dyadobacter sp. | reverse complement strand
GTATCGGTATAATGCGAATTTCCTCCGTCGATGATTACGTCCCCTTTTTCAAGCAAAGGCAGCAAAGAAGCAATTACATCGTCGACAGGCTGACCTGCGGGTACGAGCATCATTACATTACGCGGGCGTTTCAAAAGGCTGATCATTTCTGCAAGCTCGGATACCCCTTTCACGGTAGTCCCGGGTGTAGCAGCACCTTCCAATGCGGAATTTTTCGCTGCGTCTTTGTCAAAACCGATAACCGAGAAGCCGTGGTCGGCCATATTCAGCAAGAAGTTGCGGCCCATTACGCCCAACCCGATCATTCCAAAATCGAATATGTTTTCTGCCATGATAAATCTGTCTAAAATAAAGTCCCCGCAATATTAACTGAAAATAGCCTGCGGGGTAATCTTTTATGCAGTTTTGTTGACTGAGGTTTTCGTTACTTACCCGTACAAAGAAGTTTGAATGCGGCGTAACCTGGCACTCTAAACAACAAAAAAGCCATTGAAGGAACGTTGCACGTTGTCTTCAATGGCTTTACAGAAGCTTGTGTTATTGATATTATTGGTTACTCACAGCAATCGCCGATGCAAAAACATCCTGGCTGCCATCTGAAAGCACTATGGGAGTCCCGTTTTTCCAGTACTTAGCAACGTTTTTTGACCCGTTGTATGCGCCACCGGATACGTAAACATCATTATTGATCACGACAATACCCGAGGTATAGTTGCCCCCGGGAAGAATTACAGACACTCCATTTTTCCAGTATTTGGCAATGCTGATATTTCCGCTGAATTCGCGCCCTGCGATATATACATCATTTCCGGAAATGGTTACGTCAAAAGCCTCTGAATAGTTTAAACCATCAACAAGAGGCACTTCAACGCCATTTTTCTTCAGGTCAGATGAAATGTGGGTAATTTTAATCACCGGTGTTGCAGCGGGATTCGCAAATTTGATCGAATTGCTGATCAGGTTCTGGAATACCTGCTTGATCTGCGCCCGGTTCCCTTCAATAGCGGGCAATGCGCCTACAACGAGCTGGACCTGTTTTTCTTCAATCAAAATTTCATAATCATCTTCAATCTCCCGGATCAGCTCGCGCAGCTCGAACAGTTCCGGATTAATCTGGTCATTGGACAGCCGCGAATATTTCAGGATATCGTTGACCATATTCCGCATTCGCAATGAAGAAGCTGAAATTTTTTCCAGGTAAGACTTCACTTCCGCATTCGCCTCTTTCCCGTAAGTAGTTGACAGTAAGTTGGAGAAAATGAGAATTTTACGCAGCGGCTCCTGCAAATCGTGCGAGGCTACGGAAGCAAATTGCTGTAAATCGTGGTTACTTGCTTCCAGCTGCGAATTGGTTTCTTCTAGCCTTTTATAGTTTTCTCTGAGCTCCTTTTGGGTATTTTTTTGAAAGGAAAGATCGGTAACAATCACACTCAGCGATTCACGTCCGTCGAGGTCAAGTGTTGCGACTGATAATTGACAGGGAATATTCTTATCATTCTGCTGAATGCATAGCTCCATTTTCGTATCCTCTTTCCACCCTTTGCTGATCAGGCTTTGGAATGTTTCCCGGTATTCTTCTGCAATAAATGATTCCAGTGAAGAGCCTACCACATTCGATAATGGAGCGCCGACCATTTCAGCAAACATCGAATTACAGTAAAGTACTGTGCCGTCGCGATTGATCGTTACAGCACCTTCATTCATTTTTTCAATGAAAATCCGGTAAGTATGGTCTGCCGATTTCAATGTGTACAGCTGGTCGCCTGCCTCCGGATCATTCACGATAATGGCGTCAACTTGCCCGGTCCTGATTGCATGGATCGTGTCATTTGATTCCTGCAATTGCCGGGAAAGCTGCTGTACTTCTGCGAGAAGCTGTTCGTATGTTTTACTTTTATCCATGGGTTTCCGGAGATAGTCCAAGGCCGAGCAGCAATTTTGCCGTATCGGACATATCTCCGATAAACTTTCTTTCCGGATAGGGACTGATTTTTAAGAGAAGGGGAAGCGCAAGCAATTGCTGCTGCGATGCCAGCGATTTGTCCTGATAAACATCGATGATCTGCAGGCTGTAATTTCCTTTCAAATAACGTTCACATATTTCACGGATATTGACGATTGCACGCGTAGAATTTGGCGATGCACCCGCGACGTAAAGCCGCAGCACGTAGGGTTCTATGCTGTGGTCGGATGTATCCGGTAAAACAGGTGGAATTTCGCTCATTGTGGTTTGGTAGTGGAACGAATATCCAGACCAACTAACACTTTTTCTTCGTTGGAAAGGTCCCCGATAATTTTGCGGATCGGCTCGGGTACTTTTTTCACCAGGGTAGGAATTGCGAGTATCTGATCGCCTTCTGCCAGCTGCGGCTGCTGAAGCAAATCAATGACCTCAATGGTGTATTTGCCTTTCAGGTGTTCTTCGCAGTATTTTTTCAAATTGGTAAGTGCCGCGACAGATCTTGGTGTCTGTCCGGCAATGTAAAGTCTTAACTCCCAAAGTCCCTCGTTAGGTTCTGTATTTACTTGATCCGAAATCATTGCATATCTCTTTTTTGAGTGAGCTCCTGTCTGTTCTCCTCAATAATACTTTTTTTGAGCTCTTCTTCTATGTAAGTCTTGTTAAGTTCCTCTTGTACCGACTCAAATTCCTCTCTCAGCGAGGCTATTTTTGATTCGAGCACCAGTTTTTTCCGTTCAATCTCCCTGTCTTTTCTTGAAACAGCATGATCACGGATCGCCAGACCGGTTTTTTCAAGCAGCTGCTGCTCTTCTCTTGCGGAGCCTGTCAGCACACCCTCCGGCCCCAGGAATACGTTCACCAGCTGGATACCATCATCTGAAATCACAAATTCACGAACCTGGTTGGAATGCTTCATACCTCGCGACTTCATCACATACATTCCTCTGTTCCGCTCTCCATTGGATTCAATGTCACGAACAAGCAGCCAGGTATCGACCAGGGACGATATCCCTTCGTCGGACTGTTCCGATTTGTTATCCTTCATGGAGAGCGCCGTGAACATGACGGTAATCTTTTTGGATTGTAGATAATCGATCAATCTTGTGAGCAGACTTTTTACTTCGCTGTTGGATCCAACTGTGATCAGGTTGGTTATCGGGTCCATGATCACGACTTCCGGATTAACTTTCTCGATCAATTTGGTCATTGATAACAAATGCAGCTCCAATCCGTAAAGTGTAGGTCTTGTGGCTTTAAAATACAGCAGGTTGTTATCTACGTGCGTTTGCAGATCTATGTTGATCGAACGCATGTTCCGGATAATCTGCTGGGGTGATTCTTCAAAGGCAAAAAACACACAGCGCCGCCCGTCTCTGCAAGCCTGATCTGCAAAATTGCCTGCGATACTTGTTTTACCCGTACCGGCCGTTCCTGAAACGAGAATGCTGCTTCCGACATAAAATCCGGGGCCGCCCAGCATTTTATCCAGCGAGGGAATGCCGGAAGATACCCGGTCAGAGGATACATCATTGTTTAACATCAAGGACGTCACCGGCAGCACCGAGATACCTTCTTCGTCAATCAAAAACGGATATTCGTTGGTACCATGCACAGTTCCGCGGTATTTCACAATGCGCAGAATGCGGGTAGATACCTTATTTTCAATGCGGTGGTCCGGCAAGATCACGCAGTCGGAAACGTATTCTTCCAAGCCCTGTCTGGTCAGGTTTGCATCGCCCTGCTCTCCCGTAATAACCGCGGTAACCTGTTTTTCTTTAAGCCATTGAAATAATCTCCTCAGCTCCGCTCGCAGGATCGCCTGATTGGCCAGTCCTGAAAACAGGCATTCAAGCGTATCCAGAACTACCCTCTTCGCACCTATACTATCAATGGCGTAACCCAGCCGGATGAAAAGTCCTTCCAGGTTATATTCTCCGGTTTCCTCAATTTCGTGCCGCTCTACATGCACATGGTCAATTTTGATCAGCTTATCCTGTTCAAGCTGTTTGAGATCATATCCCAGCGACGCGACGTTTTGTGCTAATTCCTCTGATTTCTCTTCAAAAGCCACAAAAACGCCTGGTTCGTTAAATTTTTGTGCACCGTGGACCAGAAAGTCCATTGCCATGAGCGTTTTTCCGGATCCGGCCGCGCCACAGATCAGAGTAGGTCGCCCCTTTGGTAACCCGCCGAGGGTGATCTGGTCGAGACCATCGATGCCAGTGGGCGCTTTCGGCAACTTTGGTGTGTTTATTTTTTGGGGATCAAAATTCATCGTGCTTGTTGAAGAGCGTTTGATTGTCTTAAAGTAAATATTTCCTTTGAAGTTGTTGAATGAGCTGCTCAAATTCTTCGATAGAATCCGGCTTCCTGTAAACTGCGGCTACACCTGCGCGCTGCGCATCTTTGGCAAGTTGCTCACTGGGAGAAGTTGACATGATCACAATGGGAACTCCCTCGGCAGCAGGGATTTTTTGAACATGCGAAACAGTCTCCATACCGTTCATCTTCGGCATATTCATATCGACAATGATCAGCGATACTTTTAATGCAGTATTTTTAAGTAGCTCAATGAGGTAAAGGCCGTTTTCGGCTTCGATGAGTTCGGCTGTTATGTTCGACGAAACAATGGCATGTTTGATAAAAAACCTGTCGTCACTGTCGTCATCTGCTATGAAAATCGCCTTACTGGAAGTTAAATCGCTCATTACTTTAACCTGCGAATGCTGCTGCTTATTAATTTTCAAAAAATCATCGGCAGGCACAAGTCGCAGGTTATCAAAAAATTAATCTGCTTATCTGAACAACTCACGCTTATGAAGGAATGTGCAGCGTGGCTGGCTGCCATTTCCGTCAAGACTGTCGATCCCAAGTTTACGAAAAAAAAGCTGGTTCCGGATTTTCGCCACTGCATTTTAAACAAAATAAATACAGCCGGAAAACAAAAAAAGCCACGTACAAAAAATGTAAGTGACTTCTTATTTGTGGAGAATAACGGATTCGAACCGTCGACCTCTTGCATGCCATGCAAGCGCTCTAGCCAACTGAGCTAATCCCCCGTTTCATAGCGCCCCGGACGGGAGTGCAAAGATGAAACGG
>NZ_JBHYGF010000084.1:6589-11578 GCF_051859145.1 Dyadobacter sp. | reverse complement strand
TGATCGTAAATGCCAGGATTTCACGTTTTTCGCGGGAAGATACCGTGGGCGACTCGCCAGTGGTTCCCTGTACTACGAGGTAATCGCTACCGCCTTCACTTACCAGGTCGATCAGCTTTTTCAAACCTGTATAATCTACTTCATTCTCTTGATCGAAAGGAGTGATCAATGCGGCACCTACCCCTTTGAAACGTTGGTCCAATGGCATTATTAAACTATATAATTGGTTGATTTTCGAAAACGCAAAGTTAGCCTTCTAAGTCGTTTTACCTTACTTATTATCGATCATTGCCAAAAATTCTTCCTCGGAAAGAATTGTTACGCCGAGCTTGCGCGCCTTTTCCAGCTTGGAAGGGCCCATATTTGCGCCGGCGAGCAGGTAGTTGAGTTTACCGGAAACGCCGCTGAGTACCCGTCCGCCGTTGGCTTCAATCTTGTCTTTCAGATCGTCGCGCTCGAAATTTTCAAATACACCTGAAATCACGAAAGTTTTGCCTTCGAGCACGTCGCTTTCTTTTTCCACCGGCTTTTCGTCGCTCTCCATTTGCAGTCCAGCGGCTTGCAGGCGGGCTACGAGCTGCTGGTTTTCGGGCACGCTGAAATAGGATTCAATGCTCATCGCAATGCGCCCGCCGATTTCGGGAACTGCCGTAAGCTGGTCGTAACTTGCATTGCGCAATGCTTCAATGGATTTGAAGTAAGTAGCCAGCTTTTCGGCCACCGTTGCACCTACAAAGCGGATTCCCAATGCAAAAAGCACATTTTTGAAAGGTACTGTTTTCGAAAGCGCAATGCCTTTCAGGATATTCTCCACTGTTTTTTCACGGAAACTGATCTTTTTGACCTTACCTGTTTCTTCATTCAAAATACTTTTCTCAATCCCGAGCAGGTTGCCTTCGTTCAGATCGTACAAATCTGCCGGAGTATTTACCAAACCCAGGTCAAAAAGCGTCTCGATCTTACCCTCGCCCAGACTTTCGATATTCATCGCTTTCCGGTGGATAAAGTGCTCGATTCTACCTTTCAGCTGGGGCGGACAGTGGCTGTCGTTTGGACAGAAGAATGCAACCTCGCCCTCATTCCGCTGCAACTCGGAGCCGCATTCCGGACATTTTGTTGGGAAAACGATGGGTTCTGTGGGAAACAGCTCGCGCTGGGTCACGTCCACACCGGTAATTTTTGGAATAATCTCCCCGCTTTTTTCAACAAAAACCGTGTCTCCGATCTCCAAACCTAATCTTTCCAATTCATTTGCATTGTGCAGCGTTGCGCGTTTTACGCGGGTACCCGATAAATGCACACCTTTTACGTCTTTATATGGAAGTGCCCGCTCGGTCAGGTCACACAGGTTCGCAACGGGCGTAATTGCACCTGTGCGGCCCACCTGGTAAGTCACCATTCTGAGGATAGCAGGCTTGTTTTCAGCCTTATATTTAAATGAAATAGCCCAGCGCGGACTTTTGGCTGTGAAGCCAAGCTCCTGCTGCTGCTCAAATGAGTTGATCTTGATCACAATCCCGTCGGTTGCCAGTGGGAGTGTCGCCCTTTTTTCCTCCCATTCGTGGATATATTCAATCACCTCGTCGATATTGCTCACTTTTTTCCAGCCCGGCGAAACATTGAATCCCCAGGATTTCAATGCAAGCAGACTTTCTTCGTGACTTTTGAAAAATGCATTATCGGAAAGAAAAGAGTAAATGTAACAATCGAGCTGGCGGCGGGCAGTTTCAGCAGAATCCTGCAACTTAAATGAGCCCGAAGCCGCATTACGCGGATTTGCATACTGGTTTTCACCCAGCGTATCCATTTCTTCATTCAGCTTTTGGAATGAGCTCAACGGCATAAAACCTTCACCTCTGATCTCAAACAAATGCGGCAGCTTGTCGGACTTCACGCGCAGCGGAAGTGTTCTGATGGTTTTTACATTGGTGGTAATCTCGTCGCCGCGCGTCCCGTCGCCGCGTGTTACGCCTCTTACCAGTACGCCGTTTTCGTATGTAAAACTCAGGGATATCCCGTCAAATTTGAGTTCGCAGATGTATTCGTAAGCCTCCCCGTCGAGCCCGCGCTTGACCCGGTCGTCGAAATTGCGGAGTTCCTGTTCATTGTAAGTATTGTCCAGCGACAGCATAGGAAAACGGTGGTACACGGTATTGAACGATTTGGTAATCGTACCACCAACCCGCTGCGTGGGAGAATCCGCCTGCCTGAATTCCGGATTCGCATCTTCCAGCGCCTTCAACTGTTTTAAAAGCTGATCAAACTCAAAATCAGAGATTTCGGATACGCTATCCTGGTAGTAGCGATAGTTATAGTGGTTCAGCTTGTCGGTAAGCTCCTGGATCTGCTGTTCGGGACTCATGCGGAATGGCGTTATGGATTCGGCCCAAATTTAAGATTTATTTAAAATTTTGATAATTCCATGTGACCTGATTGAAATCCGTGCGTCTAAACAGAAACACCATCTTAAAGTCAGATGTATTCTATTTGGAATTTATACAATCCCGATCTTACACAGATCATCAACGGAGAAGTTGTATTGTCGCGTAGTCCGAAGGTTTTCGAAAGCAAAATTGCCACGGAGTTGTTGTGGATATTGATGGAACATGTTCAGAAGAACGATTTAGGTAAAGTTTTCAAGATTCCATTGGACACAATTCTAGAAGAAGAATTCAATGTGCTACAACCTGATTTATTGTTCGTCTCAAATGAACAAGCCCATATTATGCGGGACTGGATTCATGGTGCACCGGATATGGTAGTAGAACTTGTCTCCCCAGATACAAGGAATCTAGATACTATTATCAAAAAAGAAATTTACGAACGGTACGGTGTAAAAGAGTATTGGTTGATCTTTCCCGAAGAAGAGTTGATCGAGGTTCACACTTTGCATTTAGGCCAATATCAACTTCACGGGAAGTTTACTGCTGATCAACAAGTACGGACACCTGTTTTTCCGACGCTTGACTTCGATGCAAATGCCATTTTCACGTTTTAAACAAGTAATTCGCTAATTTCGCCGGATATCGTTTTTACAAAAAGAAGATTTCCGATGGCCGAAATTGCTCCCTCCATACTAGCTGCCGACTTTGGCAATCTGCAACGCGATGTTGAAATGCTGAATGCAAGTTCAGCCGGATATATCCACGTAGATGTAATGGACGGCGTTTTTGTACCTAATATATCATTTGGCATTCCGGTTTGCGAGGCAGTTTATAAACACGCTGCCAAGCCGCTCGATGTACATTTAATGATCGAAAAGCCGGACCGCTACTTTGAGGCATTTAAAAAAGCAGGCGCCTGGGGCCTGACAGTCCACTACGAAGCTTGTACCCACCTCCACCGCAACATTCAGCATTTAAAAGAACTCGGGTTATCTGCCGGAGTTGCCCTGAACCCGCACACGCCCATTGAGCTGCTGTCCGATATTTTGGAAGACATTGATCTTGTGCTGATTATGTCTGTAAATCCTGGCTTTGGCGGACAGAAATTCATTGAAAATACCTACAAAAAGATCGCAAAGCTGAATGCACTGCGCGAAAAATTTGGGTATTCATTCAAGATTGAGGTAGATGGCGGCGTTAATCTGGACAATGCACCACAACTTGTTAAAGAAGGCGTGGACATTCTGGTGGCTGGCAGCTTTGTTTTCAATTCGAATGATCCTGCGGCCACAATCGAAAAGTTAAAAAACAGCTAGTAAGATCTCAGCTTCCGCACAAATTGAATTTGAACTTGGTACAAAAAATCAGGAGCTGCCGCGCGCAGTTGCTTTTACCCGCATGCCTGGGAATACTGATTGCCTTTTCTCTGGGCTTTGTGCATCCATTTAAGTCTACCCAGGAGGCCGCACCTAAATTTCCGCTGAAAATCAGTCCGAACGGAAGGCATATTACTGACAACAACGGGGTTCCGTTTCTGATGGTAGCCGATGTGGCCTGGCAGCTATTGCGTCGGCTCAGCTATACCGAAGCGGTTCAATATATGGATATCAGGAAGTCGCAATCCTTTAACACCTTCCTGGTGCAGCTGCTGCCTATGCTGCCAAATCAGCGGAATTTCAACAAAGTCACGCCTTTTCTCAATAATGACATTACGAAGCCCAACAAAGCGTACTTCGATTATTTTGGCAAAATCATAGCAGCTGCCAAAGAACGAAACCTGGTCGTGGGCATTGTCGTATCCAGAAAAAGCTGGAATGTTGTTTTTGATACTTTTAATGAAACAGCCTGGAAAGAGTACGGTACCTATGTCGGCAAAGCTTTTGCCGGTTACTCTAACGTGATCTGGATCGTCAGTGAAGAGGAATACCAGAGTGCGGCGCAATTCGGCGCGATTGCAGAAGGGATCAGGTCGGTATCGGAGGGGCAGATACTGGCTTCGCTCAATACCTGCTCACCCAGCAACCTGAACGAGAATCCTTCTAATTTCTCCAACCTGAAATTCATCATTCCCGACTCGACAGTTACCCCTTCCGAGTACGCTGCGCTGGCCAACTGGCAGAAAAACTCGGCAGAAGCTTCATTAAGGCCATTTTTGATTGCAAACTCGGAGTTCCCAAGAGAGATAACCGACCAGTCTTCATTGATCCGGACACAGGCTTACCAATCCATTATGAGCTCTGCCGCGGGATTTTGCCACATGAGCACGATCAAGAATTTTAATCCAACATGGAAAGTCAATATCACCAAAGATGGCGCAGAGTACATTCACGAGCTGGTGAAAATCCTGAAAGGTATACCCTGGGAATACATGCAGCCCGACAAGCCCGACCTGCTGCCCGATTCCATTGACAAAGCCGATATCGGCATTGTTTCCCTT
This sequence comes from Dyadobacter sp., assembly GCF_051859145.1. Classification (GTDB taxonomy): domain Bacteria; phylum Bacteroidota; class Bacteroidia; order Cytophagales; family Spirosomataceae; genus Dyadobacter. Next base: position 6,757 of record NZ_JBHYGF010000084.1, on the reverse strand, counting down.
TCCAATAAAAGAATGTGCATGATGTACCTGCCCGAGTCCAGGCCGGTCAAAGTTGACCTCAAATATCTGCATGGAACAGAGTTCGGGGCAGTCTGGTACAGTCCGCGCACAGGCCGCAGGTGGGATGGCGGAAAGTTCAGTACGGCGGAACAGGTGGTGGTACAACCG
>NZ_JBHYGF010000084.1:0-6579 GCF_051859145.1 Dyadobacter sp. | reverse complement strand
GCCCGACTCACAGCCGGGCTGGGACTGGATATTGCTGATCGGCTCCAAACAGTAAGTTTGGCATTCATCTGTATTCTTAATAATATTACTAGATACTGACTTGCCTCTGCCGGAATGGAGCGCCCCATGATTTTACTGACACGATTTATTACATTTTTCCTGCTTACCTCCGTTTTTCCCAATTACAGTGAAGCTCAGGAGGTATTATGGGCGAGCAAAGTACTTGGCTACTCTTCTGAATTACGGCCTTCTGCATTCGGCCACGCTTCCCGGGCCAAACAAATCCTCGGCGAACCGAATAAGCTGCCCGATTTCGGGACAAGTCCCTGTGCATGGTCGCCCGCGGAGGCAGATAACAGGAGTGAAGACTGGATCAAAGTCGGATTCGAGAAGGCCATTCCTGCAAAACAGATCGCAGTCGCAGAGAATTTTAATCCCGGCGCCATTGTGCGGGTATATGCTTATGATCCTGCCGGCAAAGAGTACCTGGTTATGGAATCGCCTGCCGTGCAGCAAACCGTGAAAGGACGAATACTGCGGGTTTTTCCAAAGCAACAAAATCTGATGGTCAATGCAGTAAAGCTGGTTTTGCAAACTGGCAAAGTGTCGGGCTTTAATGAGATTGACGCAGTAGGGATTTCTGAAAGTACGGAGCCGATCGAAGCGCGCATTAACGTGGCTAGCGGCATTGATTTCAAATCAAAAAAGGAAAATATGGGGAGTGCTATCAACAGCACCGGTCAGGATGTGGCACCTGTTATTTCTCCTGATGGAAAAACGCTTTTCTTCACCCGCAGCAACTTCGCCGGAAATGTAGGTAACCCTGCCATGCAGGATGTCTGGTTTTCGACAGCTAATGAAAAAGGGCAGTGGTCAAATGCAGTGAATATGGGCTCGCCGATCAATAATGCGGGTCCCAATGCAGCTACGAGCATTTCAGCCGATGGTAAAACGCTCTATCTGATCAATGTGTACCGCCCCGACGGGAGTATGTACTTCGGATTTTCCAAATCATTTAAAACAAAAACAGGCTGGTCTTTTCCGAAAGAATCCAAGATCCTGAATATGCTCGAAAAAACGGAAAGCGTTGAAATTACCGTTTCCCCATTTGAAAATGTACTGATCATTTCCATTCAACGACCGGATACGGAGGGCGGAAAAGACCTTTATATTTCTTTTTTACAAAAAGATGAAACCTGGTCAGAACCTCGCAACCTGGGTTCTCTGATCAATTCTGCAGATGACGAGGGAACTCCTTTTCTCGCGCTGGACAACAAAACGCTGTACTTTTCCTCTTTCGGGCATAGCGGCTACGGACGCGGCGATATTTTTTTGACAAGAAGGCTGGACGATACCTGGCTGAAATGGTCGAAACCGGAGAACCTGGGTCCCTCCATTAACTCTCCTTTGTGGGATGCGTACCTGAATGTACCGGCGACCGGCGAATATGCATACTTTGCCGCAAGTGAAAAAACACCGGGAACTGAGGACATTTTCCGGATCAGAATGTCGCCGGAAATCAAGCCGGAGCCTGTGGTGATTGTGGCAGGGAATGTGTATGAGGCAGAAACGACCAAGCCGGTCAAGTCTGAGGTTGTTGCCGAGATCAAGAAAGACAATTCGGTTTTCAGCAAAGCTACCTTTGATCCGGAAACCGGCGAGTACCGGCTCATTTTACCATTGAAAGAAGTTTACAAAGTAGCCGCATCCGGTGAAGGTTACTTCCCGATCTCGGAAGAAATAGACCTCACGGCCGACAACGGTTTTAAAACCATACGTAAAAATCTTTATTTACAACCTGTAAAAAAGGGCGCCCAGATCCGCCTGAGCAATACCATGTTCGCACAAAGCAGTGCAGCCGTAATAGAGACTTCCTTCCCTGAACTCGACCGAATCGTTAACGCAATGAAGACTTACCCGACCATGGAAATACTCTTGGAAGGACACACGGATAACCAGGGTGAAGTGCAAAAAAACGTGAAACTATCGGCGGACCGGGTGGCCGAAGTGAAGAAGTACCTGCTCTCAAAAGGCATTGAAGAAAAACGCATTCAAACCAAAGCCTGGGGGCCTGCCAGACCCATTGCAAGCAACCAGACCGAACAAACCCGCCAGCGGAACCGCAGGGTAGAATTTACGATTCTTAAAATCTGAAAAATGCCCTGTTAAGGAAATTTGTTTATTTTCGCGGCTACTTGATATATTAATTCCGTACATTTTCTCAAAACGGAACCCACCAGCAAACATCTGATGTCCCAAAATTTCACAAGCGAAAATCTGCGTTCCTGGCTTATATTACTCGTCATTTTGATTATCGGAACCGCATTAAGATTATATCGTCTGGACCGGTTCAGCATTTTTTTTGATGAGAAAAGTACAATGGTAGTCAGCCAGGGAATTGTCCTGGAAGGCGCTAATCAAAAGCCGGTTTATTCAACGCAGCGACTTGCGATCAAGGAGTTTTGGAAAACGCCGCCCATGGATTACAGACCGTCGCAGGTAATCAGGTCTTTTACTTACGAGGAAATCCCGACTGCCCGCGCTTTTACCCCGGCTGAGTTCTGGGCTCCTAAAACAATCAATGATTATTACGACGCCCTGACACGCAGCGATATTGGAAACAGTCCGTTCTATTATCTGCTCCTGCACATCTGGATGGATATTTTCGGCTTGTCCGACTACTCCGCCCGGTCTTTCTCGGTGCTGTTAAGTGTGATGATCATCGGTTTGACTTACCTGTTTGGCCGACGCTTTTTCAGTGCAAATACCGGGCTGATCGCAGCTGCGATCGTGGCTGTCGAGCCATTTTTCATTGCATACAGTCACCAGGCGCGCAACTACTCGCTTACCTTTTTCCTGACGCTCCTCGCAACTTATTTCTTTCTTCAGATCATAGAGAACAAGGCGAGCAAGCAAAAAACTGCATTATTGTACCTGGGCTACATTCTTTCGGCAGGGCTGGGTTTGTTGTCGCACTTTCTTACCATTTCTGTTTTGCTTGCGCACGGCGCGTATGCACTTTTCTTTCTGAGAAGTGTAAAAGGCTGGATCAGAATGGCGCTGGCAGCAGTGGCCTCATTGTCGGGACTTACGTGGTGGCTTACTTTGGGAGGTGGAAAATACACGTTATATACGTTAAAAGACCAGGCGGATCTGTATAAAAGAATGGCAGAAACCATGCCTCTAAACAATCCCTACGGAACAATCCTGCCAGCTACCCTCGGCAATGTTTTTCAACGCGCATTACCGATTTTCACCGATCTGGTCATCTTCACGAATGGACTTACTGATGCATTGGGTGGCAAAAGGAATATTGCAGTGGCAATTGCTACGGGCTTGCTGATCATACTCTGGTATCGTTTCAGAAATCACATCAAGGCACCCGAAAATATCAAAGACAAAGTCCCTTTCCTGTTTATCATTCTTGCCGGGCTGTTTTACAGTCACCACAAGCTGCAATTCAGCATCTTCTCTGTGAGCATTTTTGCATTGTCATTTATTCCCGATATACACCGGGCTGCCAGTACTGAGGAGCGCAAGAGATTGTGGATGCTGTATTTAATGGGATTAATCCCAACCTTTTTCCTGATCTTCATGGCGTTCCGTGCGGGGCATACCTATGGTTTGAACCAGCGCTATCCGGGTTTTTCATTTCCTTATGTAATCGTTTTATTAAGTCTGCTGCTGCAATACTACCGGAAGCTGCAACTTGGGTACAGGCTTTTACTTTACGTGTTCCTGGCAATTCAGCTGTGCTTTGTTGGCTTGCGTTTGCGGGAGTTTTACCAAGACCGTTCTACCAAATACGGCTATTTTGCGGAGCCTCGCATACCGAACCCCTACTACGCAGCAGCGCAGAAGATCAAGAGCACTTATCAGGCAGGTGATACCATCCTTTATCCCGCAATCAAACTGATAGCGAGGCGTGAAATGGATAAAACTTTCCTTCCCTACTCCGTTCAGGACGCACAATTGACCAACCTGTACCTCCCCAAAGACGCACAGTATATCCAGGTAATGGACACCACTGAAACAGACCTGATCAGGCTCAAAAAAGCAGGACAGCCGGCACCGATCGTAATTGTCAACCTGAAAGGTGTCCGTTACTGAAAACCCGCCACCATAACCTGCGCTTTTCAGAGCCGTCCAATAAGATTTCGTATATTGCGCACTTAAAACACAAGATTCGACCGTTATTTTGTGAGCAGTTCCCTACAATTGATATACACATCACGCATGACCGCAGAAGAGATATTGAATGATCCACGGCAAATAAGCGGTGAGCTCCGCGTTAAAATCCTGGGTTTGTACCATAAAGCCAATGCCGGCCACATCGGCTGCTCCCTGAGCTGCATTGATCTGATGATCGCAGTACTGTTTCTTCAAAAATCGGTCGACGATACTTTTATCCTGTCCAAAGGTCACGCCGCAGCGGCACTTTATGCCTGCCTGAATGCATTGGGCGAAATCACTGACGAAGAGCTGGATACTTTTTACCTTGACGGAACTACATTGCCGGCCCACCCTGCCCCGCGCCAGTACAAGGGAATTCCTTTTGCAACAGGTTCACTGGGTCACGGCTTGCCTATCGCGACCGGCATTGCACACGCTGCCAAAGTAGCGGGCGAGGATAGCTATTCTTTTGCATTGCTTTCTGATGGGGAGACTAATGAGGGCACCACCTGGGAAGCAGCGCATTATGCCATTCAAAATCAGCTGGATAACCTGATGATGATCGTTGACAAAAATGGCTTGCAGGGTTTTGGCTTTACGGATCAGGTTTTAGGTGAAACGGCTTCTGTTGAAAAATGGAAAGCGATTGGTTTTGAGACCATTGAAGTGGACGGGCACGATATCGTATCCATCAGTATGGCGGTGAATGAGCTGAAAAGTCACAAAAACGGTTTACCAAAAGCAATTATCGCAAATACGGTAAAAGGCAAGGGAGTTTCCTACATGGAAAACAAGCTGGAATGGCATTACCTGCCGATGAACAAAGACCAATATGAGCAGGCAACCCTTGAAGTTAAGGAGCGCTATTTTAATGAATTGACGAATGCTTGACCATTTACCGGTTTACCGCGAAAAAATTGAAAGTTTAAAAGGGCCAATTTTCGTTTTCGGAGCCAGCGGCTTTATCGGCGCCAATCTTTTTAACGATATTTTCAAGATCCGTAAAGATTGCTTTGCATTGACACACGATGCAACCAAAGCGTGGCGGTTGAAGCTGCTGAATGTGCCTTTTGAAAATATTGTGCATTGCGATATCCTCTCCAACAACTCTGTTCAGGAGATTTTTGAAAGATACAAACCGCAGACCATCTTTAACCTGGCTGCTTACGGCGCTTACAGCAAGCAAAGCAATGTCAATCTGACCTACGAAACCAATGTAATCGGAACTGCCAATATCCTGCAGAACTGTACACCCGAAATGGCTTACATTCACGCAGGCAGCAGCTCGGAATATGGTTTTAACTGTACTTCTCCGAAGGAAACGGATCGCGTGGAACCAAACAGCCACTACGCAGTTTCCAAGGTTTCGGCAGCCTATCTGCTTGAATATTATGCCAAAGTTGCCAGTTTGAAAACACTGAATCTGCGGCTTTATTCTATTTACGGATACTGGGAAGAACCTGACAGGCTGATCCCGAAGCTCATTGAAAATGCGCGAAGAAAGGAGCTGCCTTCGCTGGTATCCCCGGATATCAGCCGCGATTTTGTTTTTATAGAAGATTGCGTAGAGGCGTTTCTCGATGCTGCATTGAAGATCAGCACAGCCACGTCCGGCAGGTCCTACAATATTGCTACTGGCAAAAAGACTACGATGGGCGACCTCGTGGATGTTACCCGTGCCACATTCTCGATTAGCCGGGAGCCGCAGTGGGGCAGCTTTTCAAACCGCAAATGGGACCTTGCCGACTGGTATGGAGATCCCTCCGCGTTTGAACAGGATTTTGGCTGGAAAGCGAGGACTTCACTGGAAACCGGATTATCAAAATACAGTGCGTGGCAGGAAAGTATCAGCTACGAGAGCAAGGTGATCCCGGCATTTGAAAACCCGAAACTGAACCCGGTGATTACGGCGATTATCGCGTGCTACAAGGATGCGCAGGCGATTCCTTTTATGTACGACAGGCTGGTAAAGACCTTCAATGAACTCAAAGTACGTTACGAGATCATTTTTGTAAATGATAGCTCTCCTGATAATCAGGAAGAAGTTATCAATAAAATCTGTGACAAAGACCCGAATGTTGTGGGTATCAGTCACTCCCGTAATTTTGGATCCCAATCAGCTTTTCTGAGCGGAATGGAGATTGCTACCGGCGACTGTGTGGTTTTAATGGATGGCGATTTACAGGATCCGCCTGAAATTATACCGGCATTTTACGAGAAATGGATGGAAGGAAATGATGTGGTTTACGGTGTGCGCGTACAGCGCGAGATGAAGCCGCACATCCATTTTTTCTATAAAACATTTTATAAGGTTTTCCAGGGACTCAGCTATATCCCCATTCCGAGGGACGCAGGCGATTTCTCGATGATCGACCGCAAAGTAGTTAAAGAATTGGTAGACCTTCC
>NZ_JBHYGF010000083.1:0-11726 GCF_051859145.1 Dyadobacter sp. | reverse complement strand
TAAAAAACAATTTGTAACCAATCACCAACCCGATTTCGCATTTACAATAACCCAAATATGATCAAAGCAGCAATTTTTGACATGGACGGCCTCCTGATCGACTCAGAGCCAATGTGGCACCAGGCGGCCCATGAAGTAATGAAAAAAGTGAATTTTGAAATTACTGACGCACTTAAACTCCAGACCACAGGCTTGTCGATCAAGCTCTTTCTTGATTTTTGCCACAAAATCCAACCCTGGAATACGCCGTCTTTCGAAGAGCTTGAAAAAGAGATACTCGAAAAGGCACATACGCTCATCCTCAACAATGCCAATGCAATGCCCGGCGCCATTGAATTGCTCAAAACGCTTAAAGCCGAAGGTTTGAAGCTGGCAGTAGCTTCCGCTTCACACATGGATCTGATCGAAGGTGTACTCGAAAGACTGAATATCACGGAATATTTCGACACCTGGCATTCAGGAGAGCTGGAAGAATTTACCAAACCACACCCGGCTGTGTACCTGACTACCGCTAAAAAACTGGGTGTGCTGCCTGAGGAATGCATTGCGTTCGAGGATTCACACGCGGGATTGCGGTCGGCGCATGCTGCGGGAATGGTAACCATTTCGGTCCCTGCTGCGGAAGTTTTCAAAGATCCGAAATTTGATATGGCGCATTATAAAATCAGCTCGCTGGAAAAATATATATTGAGCGAAATGTCGGGTGTGCCTCAGAACATCCTCGAAAATTAGACTCTTACCCCTACCTCTGCCTTTACGAAATGATCGGACTTCGGCACTTTAGTATCATGATCATGATCAGGATAGCAATTATTATCCTGAGCGTGATTGCTTTGGCGTGGCTGGCTGCCAGGCATACCAATGAAATGCTTGTGTATGTGCTCGGAACCATTTTCATATTCGTGCAGGCTTCGCTGCTGTACCAATATGTGACCAATGTGAACAGGAAGCTAACCTATTTTCTGGAATCGGTGCGCTACTCTGATTTTACGATCAATTTCCGGTCTGACAACAAAATGGGCCGCACATTCAAGGAGCTGAACCAGCAGTTTAACGAGGTACTCCACGCATTTCGCCAGGCGCGGGCAGAGAAAGAGGCGAATTTGCAATATCTGAATACGATCGTACAGCACATTGGTACGGGACTGATCACTTTCGACAGTACCGGGCAGGTGAACCTGATCAATAATGCGGCTTTGCGTATGCTGGGTATTTACCGGCTACATCAGCTCGTCGAGCTCAAAGACAAGCACCCGCGCCTTTACGAGCTGCTTTCCAACCTGAACAGCGGTGTGCGGGAATTGTACCGTACCCCCTCTGACCAGCCGCTTGCATTGCAGGGTGCGGCGATCCAGCTGCGTGGTATGTGGGTCAGGATTGTGGTTTTACAAAATATTCAAACTGAATTACAGCAGCAGGAAGTTGAATCCTGGCAAAACCTGACGCGGGTATTACGTCACGAGATCATGAATTCCATGACGCCCATCGTGTCGCTAGCAGGTACCATGCGATTGATTGTCAATGAAGACATTGAGAAATCCACCAGCGACCAGGAGGCGGTGAATGATTTGAAAGAAGCATTATCAACCCTCGAAAAGCGCAGCAAGGGTATGATGCAGTTTGTAAATGCGTACCGCGATTTTACGACGCTACCCAAACCCGTTTTCGCCAGTCACAGTGTTGCTGAGCTTTTGCAGGAAGTATTACAGCTACTCCAGACAGACCTGACCAAGTCGGGTGTTTTGTGGAAATTGTCGGTCAAACCAGAAAATTTGATGGTCAAAGCCGATGCAGATCAGATCCAGCAGGTTTTGATCAACCTCGTAAAAAATGCTTCGGAAGCTTTTTCAGCCCAAACTGACCGGCTTATTACACTTACTGCCTACCAAACCGACAATACCGTTATGATCGAGGTAGCTGATAATGGCGACGGAATTGAACCTGAGGCGATCGAGAACATTTTCATTCCTTTTTACACAACTAAAAAAACGGGCTCAGGCATTGGATTAAGTCTTTCGCGCCAGATTTTACAGCAGCATAATGGTCAGCTCAACGTGATTTCCGAGGTGGGAAAAGGCACTACTTTTACGCTGATTATTTAGCCAGGCGCGGCGCCGTTTACTTCCAACCATTTACAGTTCTTGCACGTCTTTCAGAAAACTAAATGTGATTATAATGAAAAAGCTTTTTCTGCTGATCTGTGTTGGGTCTATGTTTTCCTGCAAGGATAATTCCATCAATAAAGACGAATACATTTCCTACAAGGAAACGATTACCATTAACGATGTACCGAAAGCTACGCTGACGTTTTTTGGTTACGGCGACAGCCGTTGTCCGGAAGGCGCGAACTGCATTTGGGCCGGCAATGCGCAGGTAGACCTGCTATTATCAGGCGTAACAACAGAAGGCGGCATCAATGAGCATGTAAAAATGTGCCTCGGAAGCTGCAACTTTTTCGAAAAAGATAGCAGCAATACCGGCTTCGCCATGGCTGATACCCTTGACAAAAACTTCGCGGGTCAGCAATACAGATTCATACTTTCAGCATTGGAACCAGGACCTTCCCTCGATACCCTGCGTCAGAAAGAGGTTCGGCGGATAAAATTAAAAGTCGAAAAGCTGTAAGTTTTATGCCGCCAGCTTACTCCGGCGATATCCGTAGCTGAAATAGATTACCAGCCCGATCGCCAGCCAGATCACGAAGATCAGCCAGTTCGAGGAGCCTAGTTCGGTCATCAGGTACAGGTTTGTCAGGATACCTGCTACCGGCAGGATTGAGAAATTGTATTTGAAACTCATTACGGACAAAACCGCCCAGGTAATCCAGAAAATGATCGTCAGCAGCTTGTGTTCGATGATTTCAGCGCCGGAAAGCTTATCCCATTCTGCAATCACTTCCTGACCGTACAGAGCCAGCCCGATCACTGCAATTACAAACAACAAGCCTACAAGGTATTTCCCATTCAGATAAGGTACCCTGAATTTGGACTGTGCCGAAATGCCTTTGTGATCCAAATAAAGTACGCCGCCACAAACGAGGATGAATGCGAAGAATGTACCCACGCTGGTCAGATCGACGAAGAAATCCATTTTAAAAAACAATGCAGGGATACCTACCACAAAGCCTGTAACAATCGTGGCAAATGAGGGTGTCTGGTATTTAGGGTGGATCTTGGAGAACTTTTTCCAAAGCAAACCGTCTCGGCTCATCGTCATCCAGATCCTCGGCTGCCCCAACTGGTACACCAGCAATGCGCTTGTAATGGCAATAACGGAGCTTACTGATATAACCCCCGCCATAAAGTCAAGCCCGTTTTGCTGAAAAACAAATGCAAGCGGGTCGCTTACTTTCAGTTCTTTGTAATTGACCATTCCCGTCAGTACAAGTGTAATCAGTACATATAGAATGGTGCAAATCACCAGACAGTATATCATTGCGCGGGGCATGTCGCGTTGCGGATTTTTACATTCTTCGGCTGTTGTTGAAATTGAATCAAAACCGATAAATGCGAAGAACACGGCGGCCACTCCGCTTAAAACACCTTTGGCTCCATTGGGTGCAAAAGGTGTCCAGTTCTCCGGTTTTACATAAAATGCACCTGCTAGGATCACCAGGAGCACTACTCCGATCTTTAAAACTACCATAATGTTGCTTGCTGTGCGCGACTCGCGGATGCCAATGTAAACCAGCGCGGTGATCAGCAATGTAACCAGCCCGGCGGGCAGGTTGAGCATGATCGCGAAGTCGCCGATGCGGGGCGCGGTCTCGTAAGCAGTAGCAGCAAATTGTTCGTAGCTCGATAACTCGGCTGCACCAGCAGTTTGCAGCTTGCTGTATGCTTCGAATGCACTTTCCTGGTTGATGGTAAGCCAGCCCGGCAGCGTAATCCCGAAACCTTTGAGCATACTAACAAAGTACTCCGACCAAGAAATAGCGACGACCATATTGGACACCGCGTATTCGAGGATAAGCGCCCAGCCGATAATCCACGCGAAGAGCTCGCCAAAGGCAACATATGCGTACGTGTAGGCACTACCGGATACAGGAACCGTACTGGCAAATTGTGCGTAAGACAATGCTGTGAACACACAGGCAATGGCAGTAAAAACAAAAAGAAGTGAAACCGCCGGGCCGCCATTAAAGCTGGCCAGACCGATGGTACTAAAAATCCCTGCTCCTACGATTGCCGCAATGCCAAGCGATACCAGGTCCCTCACCCCCAGGATTTTTGCTAATCCACCTTCATTGGCATGTGCGTCTTTTAGAATTTGATCAACCGTTTTTTTCCGGAATAGAGAAGAATTTTGTTTCATGCAGGCGCTGATTTACCTTGTGTATCAGAATGCGATAAGTTGGGCGAAAATAAAGATATTCTCAGCGCATCTGCGCACTTCATTGCAAATTTGTTTGAAATAGCCCCTTATTTCCGAAGAAAATTCTTGCTTTATAAATCAAACCGAAGAAGATTGTGTTCTCGATCTGATATTAGCTTACCCATTCCGCCCCAGCCACATGAAACTGACCTTAACGTTCCTGCTTTTTGCATTCGTTGCCCCTTTTACATTTGCTCAAAAAAACAAAGCTTACACCACCGCTCAGGCGCATTCACACAATGATTACACGCGTCGCAAACCATTCTTCGATGCCTTCGAACAGCAGTTCGGCTCTATCGAAGCGGACCTTTATCTTGTGCAAGACAGCCTTTATGTGGCGCATGAAATAAAGGAGATTAATCCCAAAAAAACTTTCGCAGCGCTTTACCTGCAACCCATTCTGGAACAAGCTGGCAAAAACGGCGGCAAGATCTACCCGGGGGATATGACCATGCAGCTGCTCATCGACCTGAAAACTTCCGGCGAAGAAACGCTGGCTGCATTGATCAGGCAGCTGGAACCGCATAAAGCCATTTTCGCACCCGAAGGTTCTGTCAAAATCGTGATCAGCGGAAACGTGCCTGATCCTGCCAAATTCGAAAACTATCCTGCATTCATCTATTTCGACGGCCGGCCCGAAATCACTTACACGCCCGCACAACTGCGAAAAATCGGACTGATCAGTCAGGCATTCCAGAAATACTCACGCTGGAATGGCGAAGGTCCGCTTCCCGAAAAGGAAAAGAAAAACATCATGAAAATGATCAGCCAGGTTCACGATATGGGCAAAAAAGTCAGGATTTGGGCTACGCCAGATAATATCAATTCCTGGCGCACGCTCATGTCCATGAATGTCGACTACCTGAACACCGACAAAGTCAGGGAAATGGGTGACTACCTGCGAAATGCCCCGAGATAGCTCCTGAACAACTAACCTAAACCCTATGACCTCCGTACAAAGTGCTTCTCTTAAAAAAGTTTTAAAGCCAATCCACCTTTGGGCGATCGCGGTCGGACTGGTTATTTCAGGTGAATATTTTGGCTGGAATTATGGTTGGGGCGTTTCAGGAACAATCGGTTTTCTGATCGCGACACTTGTCGTGACGGTGATGTACGTTACCTTCATTTTCAGCTTTACCGAGCTCACAACGTCCATTCCCCAGGCCGGCGGACCGTTTTCCTACGCACACCGGGCATTTGGCTGGTGGGGCGGGTTGATAGCGGGTTACGCCACGCTGGTCGAGTTCCTGGTAACCCCTACCGCCATTGCTTTCGCCCTGGGCAGCTACTCCCATTTCCTGTACCCGCAGCTGGAAGTGCTGCATGTCGCATTTGGGTGTTACCTGATTTTCATTGTTATCAATTTGTTGGGCATAAAAGAATCAGCAACCTTTTCGTTAGTGGTAACCCTGCTCGCTGTTGCCGAGCTGCTGATCTATATCGGCATTATCGCCCCGCACTTTTCCTACGAGACTTACGTCACCGACCCGATGCCGTTTGGCTGGCCGGGCGTCTTTGCTGCACTTCCATTTGCGATCTGGTTTTACCTGGCGATTGAAGGCGTAGCAATGGTAGCCGAAGAAGTGGAAGATCCCAGGCGCACTATTTCGCGGGGCTACATCTATGGTATCCTCACGCTGGTGGTACTTGCGCTGGCAGTGATGGTTGTGACGGGCGGTATCGCTCCCTGGCAGTCGCTGAGTGAAATTGATTATCCATTACCTGCTGCGCTGGGCATTGTGCTGGGCAGGGATAGCGGACTCACACAGCTTTTCGCCAGTCTTGGTCTCTTTGGGCTGATCGCCTCGTTTCACGGAACGGTAATCGGCTACTCGCGGCAAATCTTTGCATTGGCCAGAAGCGGGTATCTTCCTTCTGTTCTCGGCCAGGTAAATGCGCGATTTCAAACGCCGCACTGGGCGCTGATCGCCGGCGGCGTGGCAGGGTGTGCCGCATTGCTGCTGGGTACTACCGACCAGGTGATTATTTTGGCCGCATTAGGTGCAGTGGTGATGTATATGATCAGTATGGCCGCACTGTTTGCATTGCGGAGAAAAGAACCTGCACTCGAGAGACCTTTCGAAGTGCCTGCATATCCCTATTTTCCCGCTGTCGCGCTGCTACTTTCGGGCGTGTGCCTTATCGCGATCATCTACTACAATATAGCCTTAAGTCTCTGGTTCTTCGGCGGACTCGCTTTTGTTACATTGCTTTTTATCCTCACAGGCCGCCAGAAAACGCATTAAACTTCATTTATTCGAAATATCTCTACAAAAACGATAAGTCCTTGTGTGAGAATCGATTTTATATTTATTTTAATATCTTGTAAAGCTGTGAATTGTAAATCTGCTGCATATTAGAGAATCCGAAACACTAGTTATTTCGTATTTGAATGCATACTATTTCAACTCCGGCGGGTAAGCCCTGTTCTATTAAAGATTTATCGGTCACGATTCGCCAAGTGCGTTGCGTACAATTTGACAAAATGAACATTCTAATTGTTGAGGACGATTTTATTATTGCCAGACACCTCCAATTTCTCCTGAATGGATTTGGCTATGAGGCCAATGACATTGCTTCCGACTATGCTACTGCGGTAGAAATGCTCAATTCCAGAATCTTTCACCTTGCGATTCTTGACATTAACCTGAACGGCTACCAGACCGGTATTGACCTTGCCGATCACATCCGGGAAAATCTCGGTATACCATTCCTTTTCCTGTCAAGCCACGATGATATTGCCGTGGTAAATGCAGCTTTGCAGTCGGCGCCGCATGCTTTTTTGCAAAAACCTTTTCAGAAAATCACTGTATATACAGCTGTGAAGCTGGCGCTGGAAAACTACCGGTTGGCTGCATTGGCCGGCGAGAGCAAAAGCAAGGAAAAAGAAGATACCACGGTAATCAAGGATGCGCTGTTTATCAAGGAAAAACAGATGTTTACCAAAATCCAGCTGGCAGATATCCTTTATATCCGCAGCGACGACAACTACCTTGAACTGCACACCAGAAATAAAAAGTACACCATCCGGGAAACACTCAAAAACATGCTTCAACAGCTCCCTGCAAACGTGTTCTTCCGGGTTCATAAATCCTTCATCATCAATCTGAATGCAATTACCGCGATCGACTATGTGCATGTAATGATCAACGACATTGAGATTCCGATCACAAATGACAACCGGAACGATCTGCTCAGCAGAGTGAAAACGTTCTCCTGACCAGCACAGAAGCCTCAGCAGGTTTTACCCAACAATTACAGGACTTCACCCCTAAAAACTTCGGGATTGTCCCAAAATTTTGGAGGATTGACTGCATCAGACTATTTTCATAGAGCATCAGCAATTCACTTTTAATTTTATTTTTTCCGCAAATAGTACAGGAAAATTGTAAAAATTATTTGCTGGTACAAATCTGATTTGACTCATTTATCGTATTTATGCAAAATGGCATTAAATGATATCTTTTTTGCATTATGCACACATTCACCAAGAGCTTATAACCTAAACTAAATCTATTTGCGCCTTTAATTAAATATCGTTGAGAATAATTAAACATCCCTGGGAAGCTATCCCCGGGATGTTTCGTTTTTGATCTGCTCTATACAAGCCACGAATTCTGATATCCGGAAAGTTCTGGTAGTGAATGCGGCGCTTCATCGTAATCGGACAGGTAGCTGGAACAATTTTTTACTGCCGAAAAAAAAAGACTTTTTGATATGCTCGTTCAATCCGTAAGGCATACCCTTGGCGAAATAGATACCTTTTTGAGTCAGTTGACAAATGAACAGTACAATTTCCCTTGTCGGGAACTTAGCGGGGCGAGCATCGGCCAGCATACCCGGCACATTATTGAGCTGTTTCAATGCCTGATCCACCAATATGAATGCGGCAGGATCAATTATGAGAGTCGCCCCCGGAATACCCTGATCGAAACACTGCCCGAGTTTGCACGCGGGTGCATTCACCGGATCCGCGAGGGCGTTGACAAAGCTGATAAAAGACTTACCCTCCTGCACCGTGCGTCGGGAAGGGAAATTTCCATTGACACCAATTATTACAGAGAGCTGCTTTACAATCTTGAACATTGTATCCACCACCAGGCGCTGATCCGCGTTGCGATCATCGATATGGACAATGTGGAAGTGGACGAAAGTTTTGGAGTAGCTCCCTCCACCATTGAACACAGACAATGTGCACAGTAACCTACGTGCGGCATGGTGAATGCACCATTCTGACTTCAAACCGCGACGAACATAAGAATCGACCGGCGGCAATTCACCCCGAACCTTACGTGATCGGCAACAAGGAGCTTACTTTCCCGAAAGATCCGCTGGGAGGTGGAAGCTGGTTTGCGATAGATGGAAATACAACAATCGGCGTGCTTTTGAATGGGGCAGCGGACCGGCACATTTCCCAGCCATTTTACCGCAAAAGTCGCGGCCTGGTGCTGCTGGATATCATCGCTGCGAAATCACCGGTGGCTAGTTGGGCTAAGTACGATCTGAATGAAATTGAGCCATTTACAATTATACTGAGCCTGGGCGACCAGCTATATCAGCTGCGTTGGGATGGTTTGCAAAAGGAAACGCAGGAGCTTTCCGTGAACGCGCATTATATCTGGTCTTCAAGCACGCTGTATGCACCCGAAGTCAGGCAGGAAAGAGAGTTGTGGTTCAGGGATTTTATGGAAGAAAACCCGCAACCCGGTCCGGAAGATATGCGTTTTTTCCACTCCAATACAGCCAGGGACAATCGTGAAAACGGCTTGGTAATCAACAGGAACGATATCATGAAGACATTCAGCATTACACAGGCTGTGACGCTGCGTGACAAGACTGAAATGTTCCACCGCGATCTTTTACAGGAACAAACTTTCTCCAACTCTTTCATCACTGTTTAACGCAACTGTCTTGAAAAGAGCTGCACTGCTGTTTCACAAAATAACACATTGGGAATACTGGCCTTTCGGGATTGTGTACATCCCGATGTACTTTGTGTGGCTTTACTATTCGCTGAGGGCGCGGTCATTTTTCTTCTTCAATGCGTCCAATCCTTTGATCCGGAATGGAGGTTTTTTAATGGAGTCAAAAAAGGAGATTTACGACTTGATACCGCGCCAGTTTTATCCTAAAACAATTTTGTGTAAACCGGGAGAGCCCCTTTCCATTGTTCAGCAGCAATGCAAAGCGGCAGGAATTTCTTTTCCGCAAATAGCCAAGCCAGATATTGGCATGCGCGGAATGGCGGTACAGAAGATCGAAAATGAACAAGATCTTAAAGCCTATCTCGAAAAGGCAGACTTCGACTTTCTGATCCAGGAATATATCGACTTACCCAATGAAATGGGTGTGTTTTACGTCCGTTTTCCAAACCAGGCTACGGGAAGGATTACCGGCATTGTGTCAAAGGAATTCCTGACCGTTACGGGCGATGGAAGCTCGTCGGTACTGGATCTCATTGAGCAAAATCCACGCTACCACCTGCAACTGAATGCACTCTGGAAAATGTACCAGGAACGCTTGCTGGAAGTACCGGCTGCCGGAGAGCGGGTGATGCTGGTACCATACGGAAACCACGCGCGCGGGTCGAGGTTTGTGAATGCGACTTCCTGGGCGGATGAAAAGCTTACAGAGGTTATTAATCGGATTTGTCTGCAGGTACCTGATTTTTACTACGGCCGCATCGATATGAAATACAACACGCTGGAAGAGTTGCGGGAAGGTAAAAACCTCTCGATTATCGAGCTCAATGGCGCTGGCAGCGAGCCGACACACATTTACGATCCGGGACAGTCTATTTTTACAGCCTGGAAAGAAATCGTGCGGCACTTCTCGATGTTGTTCAGAATCAGCCGCATCAATCATAGCAGAGGGCATCGCTTCCTGACCTTTTCGGAAGGTATTCAGATGTTAAGACAAAACAAGCTCCATGTTCAAAAGCTGGAAAGATTTTAACCTATGGCGCATTTGAAGAACATAGTGGTGGGTTTTATAGTGAGTATGGTGGGCTCGATGCCGCTGGGTTATATCAATGTCATTGCATTGAAAATGTACCAATCGCAAGGCACTGCAAGTCTTACCTCGTTCCTGCTCGGTGTAGTAATGATTGAGTTTTTGCTGATCCTGCTAACGCTAAAAGCTGCCAACTGGCTTCACAACCATAAGCGTTTTACAAAAGCAACGGAGATACTCTCGATCGTTTTTATGCTTGCGCTTGCGGTTTCCTTCTACAACGGAACCGAAACCAAAAGTGAGAACAACATTCCTGCATTCATGACAGGTTTCTCCCCGTTTGTTCTTGGTCTTGCATTGAACTGCATTAACCTCGTGCAGGTACCTTTCTGGATGGGCTGGAATTTGTACCTGATCAATGCGGGTTACATTGAAGTTTCAGGCTCACGAAAATATGCCTACGTAACGGGCACTTCTGCCGGTACTTTTACAGGCGTGTTCATTTTTGTGATGATTTTGCAAAAAGTACTTACCCGCACATCCAGGCTCAGCCCCTGGCTTTCGGCTCACCTATTTTCGTTGATATTCGTGCTGCTGGCGATCATGCAGTCGGTTAAATTCTACCGGAAGTACAGGAACGCTCAGGGATAAAGCAGGTACTTCTTCCTGGCTTCCTTAAATTGTGAAAGTCCGGGCTCCCAGCTTTTACGAATTTCCTCCTCGGAGGCGCCGGCGATGATCTGCTTTCTCAGGTTTTCGGTACCCGCGAGCTTATCAAAATCGTTCATTTGCTTGCTCTGCGACTTATCGAAAAACCGGGCTTTGTCGGGATAAGCTTTGTACATCTCCATTAGCCAGCCCAGGTTAAGCTTGCCTGACTTTCTGATGGAAGACATATCATATTTACGCAGGTCCAATCCGTAACATTCCACATCCTGGTGCAGCGGCGTTTCGCTCATTCCTTTAATGCTCTGCGGTTTGAACGAGAACTCATATTTACCCTTCAATGCGGGCGCGCCCAGTACCGTAAATGGCATGTAAGTGCCACGTCCCTGACTGACGATAGTACCTTCAAACATGCAGATATGCGGATACAACATCACCGACTGCTGCGTATTGAGGTTTGGGGAAGGAAATACCGGCACGGTATAAGGCGTATCGTGCGTATAGTTGGCCACTTTGATGATTTTAAGCTTACACTGCATTTTATTCGGCAGCCAACCTTCTCCATTGATCATTTGTGCAAACTCGCCGACAGTAAGGCCATGTGAGATCGGGATCGGGTACATACCTATTCCTGAATGCAGATGGTCTTCCAGGATTGGCCCGTCGATCAGGAAACCGTTAGGGTTAGGACGGTCGAGGATCAGCATTTCTTTGTTGTTTTCGGCGCAGGCTTC
>NZ_JBHYGF010000082.1:0-11824 GCF_051859145.1 Dyadobacter sp. | reverse complement strand
CGACTTGTGTTGATCAACGTAACACCCTTTTTCATAACCCCGAGTGACTGCTCGTTGATCATATAATGTGTATCCTCGTTCAACGGGCAATGCAGCGAAATGATATCGCTGGCAGCTAGTACCTCATCGAGCGGCGCATATTCAACTCCTGAATTTTTAAGCGCTTCGTTTGGGTAAAGATCGTGGGCGATTACTTTGCAGCCAAAACCTTTCATGATGTGGCAGAACGCGCTGCCGATTTTTCCGGTACCGATCACGCCAACTGTTTTGCCAAATAGATTAAAACCCAGCAATCCGTTCAGCGAGAAGTTTTGTTCCCGCACCCGGTTGTAAGCTTTGTGCGTTTTGCGGTTGAGTGTAAGCAGCATGGCTACGGTATGTTCCGCGACTGCCTGCGGGGAATATTCAGGTACGCGGCAAACCTGGATACCGTACGAACGCGCAGCTTCCAGGTCGACATTATTAAAGCCTGCGCAACGCAATGCAATGATCTTCACGCCCTTTTCAGCCAAAACACCAATTACCTCCGCATTGACCTTGTCATTTACAAAAACACAAACTGCCTTTTCATCCTGAACTGCATTCACAATGTGCGGCCCCAAATGGGTTTCCAAGTATTCAATTTCAAAACCGTAAGACTGGTTATAGGCATTGAAAAACTGCTTGTCATAAGGTTTGGCAGAAAAGAACAGGATCTTCATACGAATGGGTTTAGATGGTAAAAAGCGCAAAGCTGCGGCATAACGTCAGCCCCAAATGTGTAAAACAATCGGGTATTGTCAAAATTGGTGACTTTCTTAACAAAGTAAATTGACGTTCCTAACAAAATGCAGTCGGAGCCCGCCTGGTACTTTTGTCCTATCACTTTAAACAAAGATTCGAATGGGACAAAGCAATTATCAGGGCGCATTACAGCAGCCACTAGGCTCGGGTTTCAATGCAGCATCAACTGCCAGCGAGGTAATCAGCGGTATCGATCTCACAGGGAAAATCGCTATCGTGACCGGCGCCAATGCGGGTATCGGACTCGAAACTGCCAGAGTTTTGGCCGCAGCCGGAGCTACCGTGATCGTTCCGGCGAGGGACTTGGAAAAGGCCCGGAGAAATCTGGCCGGCATTCCGAATGTGGAAGTGGGAGAGATTGATTTCATGGACCCGGCTTCGATCGATGCATTTGCAGCTGCTTTTCTGGCAAGCGGGCGGCCACTCCACCTGCTGATCAACAATGCGGGTATTATGTGGGTACCGCTACGGCGTGACAGCCGCGGGATCGAGTCGCAGCTGGCTACCAATTACCTTGGGCAGTTTCATATAACCGCGAGGTTGTGGCCCGCATTGGTCAAAGCGCAAGGTGCCAGGGTGATCAATGTATCTTCCCTGGGTCATCAGATGGCGCCTTTTGACTTTGAAGATCCTAATTTCCTGCATCGTGCCTACGAAACCCTGCAGGCGTACGGACAGTCGAAAACGGCAAGCAATTTATTTGCGCTTGAACTGGACAACTTCGGAAAGGCGTTTGATGTGCGGTCGTATTCACTGCATCCCGGTTCCATTCACGGTACAGAACTTGGCCGGGAGGCTTCGTTGGAGCTTTTTCAGCAAATGGGCTTTATGGATGCAGAGGGTAACCTGTTGCCAGAAGTAGCTGCCTCTCTGAAAACGGTTCCCCAGGGAGCAGCCACAACGGTCTGGTGCGCCACAAGTCCGCTGCTGGACCAAATTGGTGGTGTTTACTGCGAGGATGCAGACGTAGCCGAACTGAGCGCGAAAGGTAATGCAGGAGAAATGCAGCGCGGAGTGAGACTGTATTCACTGGATGAAACAAATGCCAAAAAGCTCTGGAAATGGAGTGAAGAGGTGACGGGTATCTCGTTTGGGCAGGAATCGAATGCGGCGGTTGCGAAAGGCCAGCTATAAGTCGCCGAGGATTGCTGTGTATGTTTTTGTTATCTTGATTCAATCGTTTAAAACCTGCCGGCCGAAAGCCTGTTGTTTATGGAACACATTTCAAAATACCTGACAAAAGAAATCAAGCTTTCCAGCTACGACGACAAGCTTTTCAAGTCGGACCTGATGTTTGACGATCATATGCTGATCTGGTTTATTTCGGGAGAAACGAAGATCATACAGGCAGATGCCACTTACTACTTCCGCGCGGGTGACATTTTCCTGATCCCTAGAAACCAGCTGGCAACCATTGTGAATTATCCCAAAAACGGCTTGCCCCATAAAACGGTGGTCATGCACTTGTCGACGAGCCGGCTCAGGGCGTTTTATGACAAAGTGGAAGTAAGGCGGCATGTAGTCCCTGAGCAGAAGATTTTCAGCTTTAACAACCATCCTTTGCTCGAAAGCTGCCTGACATCCCTGATACCTTATTTTGATGTGAAAGGCGAATTCCCGGAGACGATCGCCTCGCTCAAAATCACCGAAGCGATCACGATCCTGCGGGAGATCGACAGGAATGTAGACAGCGTGCTGGCCAATTTTGATGAACCCGGTAAGATCGACCTGGTTGATTTTATGCAGCGTAATTTTATGTTCAATATGCCCATGGAAAAGCTGGGGTACCTCACCGGGCGGAGCTTGTCGACTTTTAACCGTGACTTTAAAAGAATATTCAATGTAACTCCCCAGAAATGGCTTACCGAAAAGCGACTTGAACTGGCGCATTACCAACTGGCGCAGCAAAGAAAGAAGCCGGTTGAAGTGTACCTGGAAGTAGGTTTCGAGGACCTTTCCCATTTTTCATTCGCATTCAAAAAGAAGTACGGAGTCGCTCCGACGCAGGTGGGCCGCGTGTAAAATGAACCAGGTGGCGCATTTTGTATCAGTTTGGTCGGCTGTTATATTTGGGTAAAGTAAAAATGTTAACACGAATGGAGAACGCAACGATCCCCCGGGTGGAACTGGAAGCTTTTGCGCAGGACAGCTACGAAGTGCCTTTACTTGACGTGACGCATTATCCTGTTGATTCCAGCTATTTTGTGATAGAAAACCGTGACAATTATCCCATCAGGAATTACATATCGCCGCACCGCAGGAAATTTTATAAGATATTTCACATGACTTTCGGTACCGGCGTGCTCACCATTGGTTTGCACCGGTATGAAATGGGGCCGAATGAAATCGCATTCCTTCATCCTGACGAGATTATGTCGTGGCAAACTACTTCCAGTGAAACGGGCGGGCATTTCTGTCTCATTCATCCCGATTACTTTGGTCGCGAAGCAGATCATGTGCTTCAATTATTCAGGCAGTATCCCTACTTCGCCAGCGACAAAGCGGTTATTCAGCTCACAGACGAGCAGTCGGACAGGATTGACGGCTACTTTAAAACCATGCTGAAAGAAGAACGTGGTAGCAGTGACGATAAGAAGCAGGCTATTTTGCTGCATTTGCAGATGTTGCTCCTGGAAAGTCAGCGGGCCGGAAAGAACAGGGCTACTGCCGCAACGCCCGAGGGTTACGGGCATATCTACCGTTTTTTGTCGCTGCTCGAATCCGCATTCCAGGTGGAGGAACGAAGTTCGTACGCCAGGCTGAAAACCGCGGCCGAGTTTGCAGACGAGTTGCAGGTGCATCCCAACTACCTCAATGCATTAGTGAAAAGCCATACGGGAAAAACATTGCGGGAACATATTCAGGACCGTTTGCTGCACGAAGCCAAGTCCCTGCTGGTACAAACCAACTGGGGGATCAACGAGATCAGCGACGGACTGGGGTTTTCGGGTCAGGCTGCTTTTACCTCATTTTTCAGGAAAAAAACGAATACGTCACCCTCAGCTTTCAGGAAAAGTACGTTTGTGCCTGCCCATATTTGAAAGTCGCAAATTCACCTGTGATCCGAATAAGTGCCTTCCCGGTGCTTGTGAGCAACTTTGTGCCATACAAATTAACAACTCACAAGCATGGAAACACAAAAGGTTTGGTTCGTTACAGGCGCCTCAAAAGGACTGGGTTTAACATTGGTAAAAAACCTGTTACGCGAAGGATATAAGGTTGCCGCAACTTCAAGGGATGTAGCCGCATTACGCGCAGAAGCGGGATATGAAGGAAGCGACTTTTTGCCTGTGCAGGTAGATCTGACAGACAATGCTGCGGTACAAGCAGTTGTTGAAGAGATCATCGGCAGATTGGGCGGCATTGACGTGGTGGTCAACAATGCGGGGTACGGGCAGCTCGGTACGCTGGAAGAGCTCACCGACGAGGAAGCGCGCAAGAATTTCGATGTCAATGTCTTCGGCGCTCTGAATGTAATCCGTCACGTGATGCCGCACTTTCGTGACAAGAAGTCAGGCGCGTTTTTCAACATCTCTTCCATTGCCGGCTACCTGGGTACCTTCCCGGGTTGGGGTATTTACAATGCGACGAAGTTTGCAGTCGCCGGATTTACCGAGGCACTTTCCGCGGAAGCGGCCTCACTCGGCGTCACAGCGACGGTTGTGTATCCTGGTTATTTTAAAACAAACTTCCTGTTGCAGGGATCGCTGCGGACAGCTGCCAGCCCGATCGCTGCATATACAGAAGCCCGTGACCTGGAAGTACTCCACAACGAACAGATCATAGGTAACCAGCCGGGCGATCCTGAGAAGGCCGCCGCCGCATTAATCCGCGTGGCAGAACTGGAAAGCAGGCCGCTGCACCTGTTCCTGGGTTCCGACGCATTCGCAATGGCGCACAGCAAGATTGAAGCTGTTCAGCGTGATCTGGCCGCGTTTGAGAATGTGAGCAAATCCACGGATTTCTAGCGATCCGGATTACAGCCTGAGAAGCAACCCGGTACCCAGTGCCGGGTTGCTTTATTTTGTGGTGATATAAGCCGGAGTTCTTTTAAGGTTGTAATCAAAAATGTATAAACAGTTACACACAGCTTCTACAAACCTGGCGTTTGTAACCGGTCGCTGAGTAAGAATGCCGCAGGTCTGCCATGTCGGGCGAGACTGACATAGCCCTGACGCAGCCCTGCCTTCGTTGGGTTATGGGCCGAAAAATTTGGATGCATCTGAGAAATATGCCTGACAAACTGACTTTTGGCATATTTTTTGGTTCCGTTTATCGGGAATGATCTATTAACCCGGCTTTATGAGAGTAAAGCTCCTCGTCAGTCTTCTGCCGTGAACAGGTAAAATGGGAAGCTGGAAAACTATGTTAAACGAATATTAACTAAATGAAGAAGGGACATCATGTCGAAGCTCCCACTGCCTGGGAGAGATTAGTGGGAATGCTTTATGTTGAAGGATCGACAATCAATTTCATTTTCATTTACGCCATTCTGATTGGTCTTATCGGGCTCACCTTGCCACTGGGCACCACAGCCGTTTTTAACTTCCTGTCCAATGGCGCATTATTCAGTTCTACGTATATATTGATCGGTATGGTGCTTCTGGGCGTGATTGTCGGCGGAAGTTTGCTGATCGCCCAGTTGACACTCGTGGAGGTACTTGAACAGAAGATCTTCACAAGAGCGGCACTGGAATTTGCCTACCGCTTTCCGAGGATCAAAAGATCGGAGCTGGAAGGTGAATATCCGCCGGAACTGGTGAACCGCTTTTTTGACGTCACTACCATCCAGAAAGGACTTACAAAGCTCCTCGTCGATGTGGTCGCATCCACGGTACAGATCTTTTTTGCTGCGATCCTGCTTTCCTTTTACCATCCTGTTTTTATTGTGTTTGGTGTGATAACTGTGTTGGTTATTCTTCTTATGCTCGGACTTTTCTATAAACAAGGTTTGATGACGAGCATTGAGGAATCAGAGCACAAATATGAAGTAGTGGCCTACCTGGAATCTGTGGCTGCGGACCTGGACAAGTACCGTAACCAGCCTGCCCAATTGAGTAAGGTGATCATGGAAACAGATAAGCTTACGTCCAGATACCTCAGGGCAAGGAATGACCATTTCAGGATCCTGCGGAAGTTTTTCGCGAGTTCGGTTGCATTGCGGACTGCATTAATGGGCGGGCTCCTGCTTTTAGGTTCGCATTATGTAATTGAAAGACAAATGACGCTCGGGCAGTTTGTTGCCGCCGAGGTGATCATCGTGCAAATCAGCTACGCAGTTGAAAAATTCATGACCAATCTGAATACACTCTTTGATATGGTAACCGGTAGCGAGAAGCTTGCAGTTGTTACAGATCTTGAACTTGAAGAAAGTGAGGTGAGACATGGCTAACGAAACGCTCGAACAAAACAGGTGGGAAGAAATGGGAGTATTCTCCCGGGAACAGATCCTGACCACCCGCGCTCCGAAAGCACTGGGCAAAATCATGCTCGCCCTGCTGCTGCTATTTATCATCGTGCTGTTTTTGCCCTGGCGGCAAACTATTCCCGGACGTGGCTACGTGACTGCATTGCGCCCGGAGGACAGGCCGCAAACCGTGCAGAACCAGATCGGCGGACGCATTGAGCACTGGGGAGTAAGAGAGGGGCAACACGTTCAAATGGGAGATACCATTCTTGTTATTTCCGAAACAAGCCAGTCCTACTTTGACCCTGAACTGCCGGTACGTTTACAAGAACAACTTTCTGCCAAAAAAGGAAGTGAAGATGCAGCCGCCCAGAAAATGGAGGCTACTAACGCACAAATGCGCGCGCTTACTGCTGCATTGTCAATCAAACTGAATGCGGCCCGCAACAAGGTAAAACAGGCAGAGAACTACGTGACCATCGACAGCGCCGACCTGGTAGCAGTGCAGCGGTTTTATGAAATCGCGAAATCGCGGCTGGAACGTTATGAGGCGGGTTATCAGAACGGGCTCTTTTCGCTGACGGACATTGAATCGAGAAGGTTGAAGTTGCAGGAAGATAATGCCAAAGTGATCAGCCAGCAAAACAAGCTGAACAACTCCATTCAATCACTCCGGAATGCGCGGATTGACCTGGATAATATTAAGGCAGAATATGATCAGTCGCTGGCAAAAGCGCAATCCGACCTGAGCTCGGCATTATCGAGCAGAGTGAGCGCGCAGGGTGAAATCGCCAAGCTCCGCAACGAAATATCCAATATCAATATCCGCCGCGGATTGTACGTGGTGCGTGCCCCGCAGAATGGTTTTGTGGTTAAAACGCTGAAAGCGGGTATTGGCGAAAATATCAAGGAAGGAGAGTCGATTGCTACACTTCAACCAGATGCACCTCTGGTCGCTGCCGAGATTTACGTGGATGCTATGGACGTGCCGCTGATCCTGAACGAAAGTGACGTGCGTTTGCAGTTTGAAGGCTGGCCTTCGGTACAGTTTTCCGGCTGGCCGTCAGTAGCGGTCGGAACTTTCGCGGGTAAAGTATCGGTGATTGACCTGGTAAGCAGCGAAGGCGGGAAATACCGGCTTTTGGTGAAACCGGCGGATCCGGTTCCTGAAAAAGACCAGCCATGGCCCAAGCAGCTGCGGCAGGGTTCGGGTGTTTACGGACGTGTGATTTTGCGGTCTGTTCCGCTTTGGTATGAGATCTGGCGACTGCTGAATGGCTTCCCGCCGAGCTTGCAGAATGAGCCGGATGTGCAGGTAGGAGCGAAGTGATGAAAAAAGTGGCCGTAACATTGTTGAACATGGATTACTTCATAAAAGGGGAGCGACTGATCTTCCTGCTGCTGGCGCTTGTTGCCTTTCAGGTAACAGGCCGCGCTCAGAGCGATACCATTCCCGAAAATGCGAGGGTATTCGCATTGCAGGATTTTGAGCAGATCGTTCTGGCCAATCACCCGATTGTAAAGCAGGCGGGCTTGCTCAGCGAAGAGGCCAGAACGAAGGTGCAGCAAGCGTGGGGTGATTTTGATCCCAATCTTAAAAGCTATTTTGGCAGAAAAACATTTGGTGGCACCGACTATTATAACAACTGGTCGAATGAGCTGAAAGTGCCGCTCTGGCTGGCTGGCGCTGACCTGAAAATCGGTTACGACCGCAATGTAGGTGCTTACACGAATCCCGAAACGCGCACAGCCCAACCGGGACTTGCCGGGCTGGGATTAAGTGTTCCGATCGGGCAGGGTTTTCTGATTGATGCACGCAGAAATACATTGCGGCAGGCCAGGGTAATGGTTAGTTATGCCGAAGCAGAAAGAATCAAGCAGATTAACCTGGTTTGGTATGAAGCCGTGAAAGATTATTGGAACTGGTTTTATGCGTACCGTCAGTTTACATTGATCCGCGAAGGTACCGACCTGGCTTTGAAACGGTTTTTATTTGTCAAAAACCAGGTGCTGATCGGCGACAAGCCCGCCATTGATTCAGTGGAAGCAGCAATTACCTACCAGGAGCGCAGTTTGCAGCTTGAAAAAATCAATGTAGAGCTGAATAACGCACGTCTCGTGATGTCGAACCATTTGTGGAACGAGCGCGAAGAACCGCTGGAACTGCCTGCTAATTCAGTACCGCAGGATACAGAGCAGCCCGGTGCCGATTTTTACAAAAACCAACTGGAAACACTGATCAGCAATGCAGCTACCTCACATCCGGAGCTGCTGCTGCTGAAAAACAAGGGTTTGCAGCTTCAACTCGAAAGGAATTACCGCCGGGAAATGCTGAAACCCAAGCTCAATGTGAGCGCTTCGCTCATTACCACCAGAACGGATTTCGGCTCCTACGTACCTGAATACTACGATTTGCAATGGAGCAATTATAAGCTTGGGGTAGATTTTTCATTTCCGCTGTTTTTGCGAAGCCAGAGAGGGAAGTTGAATGAGATTAAAGTCAAACAACGCGCGCTGCAATACGATGTTCAGCAAACAGGCCGTGAGATCAATACCAAAATCCTGAGCTCCTTCAATAGTCTGCAAGCTTATGAATCACAGCTGGTAATCCAGGCTAAAAGCATCGAAAACCAGCAAACACTCCTCAATGGCGAACTCGCTAAATTTGACCTCGGGGAAAGTACATTATTCCTGATCAACAGCAGGGAAACGAAGCTGATCGATATGAAGATCAAACTGGCCGAGCTTGTAGCCAGCTACCAAAAAGCAGTGGCGCAGCTGTACTATTCAGTGGGAACAGTAACAGACAGGTAAGCCGGTAATTATACCAGCCGCTCTTTAATAGCCAGACTAACCGCCTCCGTGGCGCTGTTCACATACAGCTTATCGTAGATATTTCGGATGTGGTTGTTGACAGTATTATAAGTAATGCGGCATTCGGAAGCGATCAGCTTGTAGCTGTACCCTTTAACCAGGAAGCTGAGTATATGCTTTTCGCGTTCGGTGAGGTGGTAATCCTTTTTAGCAGTGGAATCTGCCGAAAAATGCCTGAGTACCCTGGCGGCAATGCTGCCGGTCATCGGCGCGCCGCCTTCGAGTGCCTCTGTTAAACTTTCCAAAAACCGCTCCGGACTTGTTTTTTTGAGCAGGTATCCATTTGCGCCCGCGCGCAGACTTTCAAAAATGCGTTCATCGTCTTCGAAGTTGGTCTGGATCAATACCGGCAACGCACCGAAATGTTTCCTCACCAGCCGCGTTGCCCCGATTCCGTCCATGCCCGGCATATCAATATCCATTAATACAAGGTCGGGTTTGGAAGCTGTAATGTCTGCAACCAGGTTGTCTGCATTGGGAAAAGTGCCTGTACAGGTAAAATTGCCGGACAGGTTAAGCAGCATTGCCACGCTGCTCAACCTTTCCTGGTTATCGTCGAAAATAATGATCCTTGAAGCCATCGTGTAAAATTAGTTGATCGCCGCTTGTAATAACATAGCAAATATTTGTTATCGCTGCGGTGTCAGAAAGTCAATGTGATCACCGTTCCTTCGCCTGTTACCGAGTGAATGGCCAGTTGTCCCCTGATCTGTAATGCGCGCTGCTGCATGTTCGCGAGCCCGTTCCCACGTCTTGCAGATTCTTGGTCAAATCCTTTCCCATTGTCTTGAATCACCATTTTAACATGGTTCTCTTCCTGGCTGACGATCACACGGATACTCGTGCAGGCAGCGTACTTGGCCGCATTGTTGAGTGCCTCTTTGAAGATCAGGTACAGGTTCTTGCGCGTCTGCATATCCAGTTTCATGTTTTCGAGGTTTGGATCTGTTTCAAAATGGAATGCAATGCTTTTTGACTCAGCCAGTGCGCTGCCAAACTGAAACATGCGGGCAAACACATCTTCAATCTCGTCGCTGCCGGCCTTTACGCTCCATATAATATCACTCAGCCCTTCCTGTACCTGCTGAGCATTGTTTTTTATCTTTTCCACAACCTGCTGAACCTCGGGCTTTTCCATTTGCATTAACAGCGCCTGGCTGTAAAAGGTAATGCTGCTGAGCGTACTGCCGATTTCGTCGTGCATATCCGCGCTGATCCCGTTGCGTATTTGCTGAATTTGCAGGATTTGTCCCAGGCGATAGCGGTAAAAAAGATAGAGGACCAGCCCGATGGAAAGCATGCTCAGCAGGTAAAACCACACCGATTTATACCAGGGCGCAACCACCCGCACAGGTACCTGCCACTCTCGGCTACTCCAGTCGGCGCCTGCGGCGGATACCTGTACCCGTAGCTTGTAATTGCCTGCGGGCAGACTGTTCAGCAGCAACTTGTTCCCATTTTCGAAGATCTGCCAGCGGTCATCGTCCCAACCTTCCAGTTTGTAGCGAAAGCGGTTGCGTGCCGTATTCTGGTAATCGGGGCTCATGAAAGAGAATGCAAAAAGGCGGTCGCCCGGGTTGAACACGATCTCGCTGCCGGGTTGATGGTTGGTGACCGTGTCGGTAGTGTTCCGGTCTGCATCGTATTTGGAATAGGAGATCAGCTGCAACGGACGTTCTTTACGGGCACTGAGGTCAATGCGTGCGGGATCAAATGCGACGATCCCGTTTAGGCCGCCAAAATACAAAGTACCATCCCGCGATTGCAGGTAAGATCCGTGGTTGAACTCCATGTGCGGCAGTCCGTCGCTGGTACTGTAATTAAAGAATTTCTGTGTGCGGACATTGAAACGAGAAAGACCTTTGTTCGTGCTCAGCCAGAGGTTACCGCGTTTGTCGGGCAGGGCGGCGTAAATGTTGTTATCGGGCAGACCGTCCTGCGTGGTAAAAAGCCGGGCCTTTTTTTGAATGGTATCAATGCGGATCAGGCCCTGGCCGGAAGCAGCCCACAATGCATTTTCATGCCAGATCGTGTGGAATATCTGCAAGGCGGGGAGCTGGATCTTGTCTTTGGAATTCTGTCCGAAATGCTCGCGGACCGTCGCATCCTTGTTTATCACATACAAACCGTTGGTGGTACTTACCAGAATGCTGCTGTCTTTCCACGCCATAAAATGGTTGACCCTCGCATGTTTGATGTATGCACCGGCTTTGTCGTTAAGCAAAATGGGTTTCAGGTCGCGGGTATCGATCGTGGCCATGCCGCCCCAGGTTCCCATCCAGAGCGTATGTTCATTCAGTTTGTAAAAAGTAGTAAAACCGCGGCCGCTTACAGCCGGGAATGCAACCGGGTAAAAGCGCTCTGTCTCAGGATCGATCCTGATAAACTGGGTACCGTCAGTTACTGCATAAACCTGGTTCTGGGCAAAGAGTACTTTATAGGGAATTACATTGTCGCCGGGCAGATTACTCGGCCGGTGCAGCGCCATATGTCGCCTCATTCCCGTTACCGGATCAATCTGGTGAAGCAAATAGGTTCGTCCGTCGCGGTTGAAACCATAGGAACATACCCATATTTTACCCGAATCGTCCTCCGTAATACCGCGGATGCTGCTGCCGATATCGCCCGGCTTTTCGAGGGGTACATTCAGGTATTTCCGGAAAATTTCTTCGGTCAGCGTGATCTTGAAAAGTCCGTCCACGCACGAAATCCAGAAGCTGTCGTCGGAGCTGAGGTAAGCGGTGAAAAAGTAGCTGTTGG
>NZ_JBHYGF010000081.1:0-11883 GCF_051859145.1 Dyadobacter sp. | reverse complement strand
CTCTACAATTACCCTCGCATTTAAAGTATCGGACAGCGGTATTGGGATATCAGAATCGCAGCAATCCAATGTATTTCATATTTTCACGCAGGTTAAAAGTCTGGTTGAAAGGCAGGATAGTGGCACGGGGCTGGGATTGGCTATATCCCGTGAGCTTGTACGCCTGTTTGGCGGAGAAATCAAACTGGAAAGCGAGTTGGGCAGCGGCTCCTCATTTTTTTTTCAAATCGAGCTGCCATATTCTGTCAAAAAAGCGGCTCCATTGCCGGTTGAAAAGCTGCTGACTGCCCATTTCAATCTCAACGCCAGAATATTGCTGGTCGACGACAATGCAACAAACCTGATGCTCGCGACAAGACTTCTTGAAAGAAAAAAAATCCCGTTTGACCTCGCAGCAAACGGGAAAGAGGCGGTAGACCTATATCGCGAAAAAGGCCACGAGCTGATTTTTATGGATTTGAGAATGCCCGTAATGGACGGTTTTGAAGCCACAAAGCAAATCAGGGCGCTGAATCCTGATGTGCCGATCGTGGCGTTAACTGCTTCTGCATTCGAAGATGAACGGGAGCGTGCATTATCCAGCGGGTTCAGCGACTATCTGGTCAAACCATTTCTCCCGCCCGATTTTTACAAGATTATCGCGTCTTATATTGGAATCGAAAATGACGGATTGTCATAATTCACTCCTACTTCACCTTTTGCCTGCGCTGCATTGCTTCGCGCCAGGTAGTCAGTACAATACCTTCTTTTTCAATGTATTTTTTCAATTCAGGATCTATCATTGCCAGAAAATCTCCTTCTCTGGTCGGCCACGAGTCTGATATTTTTGGGAATACTTCTGTGTGAATCGTGCAATGCATGATCACCATTGTAAGTCCGGGCTTTAGTTTGCCAAAAGCCTCGATGTACTTTGCTGTCTTGTATTGTTGCATTGCTTTCTCCGACTTATCGCCATTTTCAGGGCCTTTCCAGCCGTAGCTGCTGTTTTCCAGATCGTCAAGTACGGGGAGACCTGCATTCCAGAGTTGCTGACCTATTTTCTGTGTCATTTCAAATTGCTCGGCAACCAGCTTTTCTTCCGCCCGAACCGCAGTATTGTGTCCTCCGGGAAACATAACAGGGATTTTTTCCTGCATCCCGACTTTAATGTACCGCTCGATAAATTGGGGAGTAGCAAACAATGTCCCCATATGTGAATCAAGATGCGTTGGTTCAAAGCCCATTGACTTGGCCCGGTCGAGCTGCGCACGGATTTCCTGCTCTACTTCATCAGGCGATGCATTTTTTACTACCTCTGCAACACTGGGCCACAAGGCGCCTTCCGGATCTGTTAAGCCTTTTACCTGTTGTTTTCCGGCCAAAGGTCCCCAACGGTAGTCTTTCCATTCAGAAGTCAGCGTCAAATGCAATCCCGCGTCAAGGTCTTTATTCTCTTTCCAATATTTAACAAAGCCCGGTACCCAGCCGCAGGGCATCATCACACTCAGCGAATTGGCAACTCCCTCCCGGATCGCACGTATCGCACCCTGGTTTGACTCGTAACTCATTCCAACATCGTCAACGTGGATAATCAGGACCTTTTTACCTTTCGGGTATCCTAGTTTTTCAGCGAAAGTTTGTCCGGCCGACTGGGAATAGGCGACTGTCGAGACGCAAATCATGAGCAGGAGCAGTGTTACGTTCATCGTGTATTTAGGTTAAGTTTTGTAACAAACTTTTTTCAGACTATACAGAACAGGAAGAGTTTTGTACCATTATTTATACTTCTTTACTGTTGAAAAATAGCGATCAGCCTGGTGAGGTAATCTTCAAACACAATACCCTATTTTACTTTCACGTTATTTGCCAGATTAACGCACCCCCTAATTTTGCTTTATGATAAATAACCGGTACCTCCTGGCGTGTCTTTTGTTATTGACGATAACAGCTGCCAATGCGCAACATTTTGCATTAAGCCGGCTTTTTTATCCTAATCTTACATTAAAAGCAGATTACTACGTGCCTTCCAGCCTCGACGGTGTGCAGGATTACGGGATGTCAAGAACCGGGTTTCTGGGGGTTATTCCGCTGCAAAGTGAGGTGCAGCTGGGATTCAGCTTGCGAAAAAAGTTTGATTTACGTGCGGTACATACCGTGGCTATCGCACAATACACGCAGATCCAGCCTACTATTGACACCAAGAATGTTCCAGGAAACGGCTACAAGACACTTTCACTAGGCATTATCAGGTTGCAGGCCAGCATCAAAGACCGACTCTGGGCTTACGGTGGGGGTTTGGGGATGACGGAGACAAACGAGACATTCTTTAGTCCGCAGCCATTTTTCTGGGGTGGTGCCGCGCGCATGCATATTCTGGGTTTAAGAACGCAGATTGCCTACGGGTCAGTGATAGCTTACAATCAGAAACTGCGCTTTGTGCCGGTGTTCGCGGTGAATAAAGGTTTGGGAAAACACTGGCGGGCTTCTGCATTACTGCCTTTTGTGGCGAATGTAAACTATAAAGCTACCAAGTGGTTTAATGTGGATATGTTTGGCGGGCTGAATGGATATAGCGGCGGTTTTCAGTTTCAGACTCCCGAAGAAAAAACACTCAGACGCGAAAATTACAGGCACATTAAAGTTGGAATGTCGGCCAATGCGCACCTTTTCAGCGTAATAAACGTCTCGCTTGAAGCTGGTGTTACCACTTTCCGGCAGCTTCGTACATTCAACAGCGCAAGAGAAAATCTGACTTCCTATACACCTGCAACCACGCCTTATATTGGCGCGAGCGTGCGCTATATTACAAGCCGGTCAAGTCTTTCTTCCAAGTTTATCAAGAAAATGGGCCTTGGGCAGACTGGTATTAACTGGTAATCGGAATATGTTGGGGATCAGGCCAGGTTCAGTTTTTCTGCCTCGGATTTTAACAGCGCCTTGTTGATTGGAACTACGCCTACCATTTCACAAACCAGTCCACCACCGAGATTTGAGATCGCTGCAATCGACTTCGGCGGTAAGTTCAATGCAACACAGCAGGCAGCAATGCTGATCACGGTATCGCCTGCACCGGAAACGTCAGCGATGTGACGAATGTGCGCTGGGAGCTTGTGTGTTTCTCCATTGAGATCAATAAAAACGCCGCGCTCAGAAAGGGTGATCAATGCGCCTTTTACATTCAAAGTTTCTTTCAGCTGCTCCACAGTCGCACGCAATTCCTCCGGCTTGTCGACATTAAATTCCACTTTCAAACCTTCCCGAAGCTCTTTGAGATTTGGTTTAAAAAGGGTAGTGTGGTTATAGGAAAGAAAGTTACGTTTTTTAGGATCTACAACTGTCGGGATGTTAAGTGAGTTGGCAAATGCAGTTATTTCGCCGATTGACTCAGCTGTAAGAACACCTTTATCGTAGTCCTCAAATATAATAACGTGACAGGTCGGGATCAGCTCTTTCGCTTTTTCCACCAGCTGCTGCGTTTCGCTTCTGGAAATAGGGCGGTCTGTTTCAGTATCAATGCGGACAACCTGTTGTGAGCCAGCGATAATGCGTTCTTTGATGGTTGTAATGCGGGCGTCGCTGCGAATCAGCCCTTCACAGTTCAAGCCTTTTTCTTTCAAACTATTTTCAAGCAAATCTCCGGAACTGTCCGCGCCGATCACCGAGCAAACGATCGCTTCTGCTCCGAGTGATTGTACATTCAAAAGCACATTCCCCGCACCACCGAGGCGGTATTCGCGCCTCTGAACAGTTACAACGGGCACGGGTGCCTCAGGTGAAATCCTGTCCACTTTTCCCCAGACGTAAGAGTCCAGCATAACATCGCCGATCACCAATACACGCAGGGAATCGAATGCTTCAAAGATCTGATTTATGTTCATTTGTAAAATATGCTCACTTGATCCACTGCCGCTTCTGGTGATCATCACACTTTGGCTACAAAATGGAGGCTGGTAATTTGAAATCTTTTGTTGAGATAGAGTCTGTGCGCGTCCGTTCTTGCCTCCGAAACGCCCGAGTCAAGGTGTACCTGATCAAAATTGCCTGTCCGGGCATAATCCATGATCCAGTCCAGCAGCATTCCTGCATAACCTTTCCCGCGATGTTGCGGAAGTGTCGAAAGATCGTCTATATAAATGTATTTGCCCCGAAACAGATTATAGCCTGTCTCAAAAACAGCTACTGCGGCCGCTTCGTTTTCTGTTTCTGCGAAAATGATTTTCCGGTTGTCTGCCAGTGTTTTGACTACCTCCGAAAGGTACATTTCATCCGACAAACCCGGTCTCAGCGCCTGTATTGCGCCGCGGCATTTGAGAATGTCGGCTTCTGTTTCAGCG
This sequence comes from Dyadobacter sp., assembly GCF_051859145.1. Lineage (GTDB taxonomy): Bacteria > Bacteroidota > Bacteroidia > Cytophagales > Spirosomataceae > Dyadobacter. Next base: position 7,570 of record NZ_JBHYGF010000081.1, on the reverse strand, counting down.
GTCCTGATGGTGATCATCCTTTATTAACAGGAATAGTAAGATTGCTCAGGTTATGTCCCATTTTATCCCTTTTGGTAAGAAGATACTTCTCATTGAATGGATTCGCAGGAATTTCCACAGCTACGGAATCTATGATTTCGAGTCCGTACCCGATCAGACCTGCGCGTTTTTTGGGATTATTTGTAATGAGTTTGATTTTGGTAACATCCAGGTCACGCAGGATTTGCGCCCCGACACCATAGTCGCGATCGTCCATTGGAAAGCCCAGTTCGAGGTTAGCCTCAACAGTATCTCGGCCCATTTCCTGTAGTTTATAGGCGCGTAGTTTGTTCAAAAGTCCGATTCCGCGTCCTTCCTGGTTCATATAAACGATCACACCTTTGCCTGCTTTGTCAACCATATCCATGGCGGCATGCAGCTGCGGACCGCAGTCACAACGGCAGGAGCCAAAAATATCTCCGGTAACACAAGACGAATGGACGCGTACCAGTACAGGTTCGTCTTTTTCCCAGGTTCCTTTTACCAAAGCCAAATGCAGATCGCCGGTATTGATCTGACGGTATGCAATAAGATCAAAATGACCCCAGGCAGTCGGCATATCTACCCCAATTTCCCGCTTGATCAACGATTCTTCGCGCAGCCGGTATTCAATCAGGTCTTTGATGCTGACCAGTTTGAGATTAAACCGATTAGCAATCTCGCGCAGTTGAGGAAGGCGCGCCATTGACCCGTCTTCATTCAATATCTCAACCAAAACGCCTGCAGGAGATAACCCGGCAAGTCTCGGAAAATCGATGGCAGCTTCTGTGTGCCCTGTTCTCCGGAGTACTCCGCCTTTTTTTGCCCTCAACGGAAAAATATGCCCCGGCCTGCCCAGATCTTCCGGTTTGGTCTCCGGATTGACAAGCGCCTGAATGGTTTTGGCACGGTCACTTGCGGAGATCCCGGTTGTGCAGCCATTGCCCAAAAGATCGACGGAAACGGTGAATGCAGTTTCGTGCAGCGCCGTATTGTTGCCAACCATCATTTCCAGGTCCAGCTCGGCGCAGCGCTCTTCCGTAATCGGAACGCAGATCAGGCCGCGACCTTCACGCGCCATGAAATTGACGATTTCAGGGGTAACCAGCTCTGCTGCACAGATAAAGTCACCTTCATTTTCACGATCCTCATCGTCCACTACAATGATCAATTCACCTCTTTTGACTGCCTCAATGGCATCTTCTATGGAATTCAACTTAATCGGATTGTTAGTGCTATTCATTAATCGGGTTGATGAAAAATAGTTTTAAACCAAAACTCGTTTTTACCGTACAAAGGTATATTGTTAATATCGAAAGTTCTATTTTTGAACTTGGTCGAATGGTTAACAATGGATTTATCTTAACCGTTTCAAAGTTTGGAGCAAGACGACTTATCAGGGGACATTTCTACTCATCTATGAATTTCAGGCAGTTGATCGCATTTGTGTTGGGCTTGTTCCTGGCTTCGTCCTACCAGGTTTCGGGTCAAAGCTTTTGCGGAAACACGGGCGGTTTTTCCATTACACCCTCCCAGGGTTGCGCGCCACTGACTGTCACGTTGAAAAACCTGGTTCCCAAGGCCGAAAGTGTCACATATGCTTACAACTTTGATCGTTCGCAAACCACAGCCCCAAACCCCCCATTAGCAACGCCGGATTCTACTTTTACCTACAACCTGCCGGGTACCTACACAATTCTGCAATATGGAAGCGCCAATGGTACAGGTTTCAGCCAATGTGCGGATGTGATTGTGAAAGAGACACGCGCTCCGAATGCTGAGTTGATCAGGTGTACCGACGGAAAAGTGAGATTGACACTGATCAGTGACAGTATTTCCAATGCGTATGATGCCATTATTGTCGACTGGGGCGATGGTTCTGCCCAGAGTTGGAGTCCCAAAAGCAGCAGTTTATATCTTGATCATTCTTATGCATCAAATGCCAGCCGTCCCATTTCTTTAAAAGGAAGTTACCGCAATGCGGATTGTCAGCAGAAAATGGGAGTGAGAACTTTGACCGGAACTACTCCGCAATCTTTGGCCAGAATTGAAATCAAAAGCGTGGAAATGCTGGAATCAGGTGAAGCCAGAGTTTTGTACGAAGGCGTCGAAGGTGTTGTTACGGAAGTTTTGATAGACAATGGAAATGGTCAATTTACTCCAACCGGAAAGGTGGGGCAGGGCGGCGGAACTCAGCTGGCTACCATCGCAGGGCTGGACCCGACGAAGCTGTACAGGTTCAAGCTTTCTTCCAAAAACATCTGTGATGAGCTGGTGGACAGCCCAACCGTAAGTAGTATAAGTATCAGGGAAGCCTCGCTGTCACTCGACGAAATTATTTCACTTTCCTGGCAGAATCTGCCTAATACAGGTGATATAACAATGTATCAGTTAAAAAGGGATGGTGCGATTATCTTTTCGTCGGCTACCGAACTTTCCTATTCTGATACTGATGTCATTTGCGGAAACAGTTACAAATATGAGATTGTAGCTATTATCGGCAACGATATCCGCTCTTATTCAGCGCCCATTGTACTGGAACCTCAAACCTCAATCCCCGCTATGATTAATCGTGCGAGTGTTACAGTTCAGGACAATAGCACGATCACCACGCAGGTTACGTTAGCCGGTGAGGGACTGACCAGTTCGTACGACCTCATCGTTGAGCGCGCGCCGCGAGGTAGCAGCAATTTTAAAAAGATATCTGCAACGGACAATCAGAGCCTGCAATTTGTAGATACCAATGTCGATCCTTCGACAGAATCTTACTGCTATCGTTTTCAGTATGAGAATGCGTGCAACCAGAAATCACCCGATTTCAGTAGCCCGGTTTGTTCCATCCTCTTATCGAGCAAGGCACCTGAAATTGTCTGGAATGCAGATTCGCCATTTACAGAGCCGGTAAGTTCTTACGATTTGCATCAGCTTGATAACCAGGGCAACATCGAGGTTGTAATTTCCAAAGAGCTGGGTACGGCACATGTTTTGGATCTTGCAAAACAGTCTTCCTATTCTTACCGGGTCGAAGCGAAGTCAGCTGATGGTTCTATGACCAGTTACTCCAATCTGCTTCGATTCAGAAGTGACCCGATCGTACTGGTGCCGGATGCATTCACACCAAATGGAGACACTCACAATGAACGTTTTGAGGTAAAAGGCTACTTTATTTCCGAGTTTGAAATGTCCATTTTCAATCGGTGGGGCGAAGTGGTTTTTCACACCAGCGATTTATCGGGAAGCTGGGACGGTAAGGTGAATAGCAAAGAGGCTGCGGGCGGCTACTACATTTATCAGATCAATGCGACCGATAGTTCAGGTCAAAAAATTGCAAGGAAAGGTAGCTTTTTATTGATAAGGTAGGATTTTTCTAATCCATTGATTGTACGGATAATAGTTTGGAGTCTCTCCCGTTAATTATTTGCGTAGATTGCGACCCTGATTTCAAGATCTCCCCGATACGCTTCACAATTCCATATTGCTCAATGTTAAATTGACTGTCGTTATAGCCGAAGCTTAATATTGCACACTTATGAAATTATTGCTACCTCTTCAATCAGTTCTAGTTGGTCTTTTTTGTTTACTGAAAACTCCTGCAAATGCGCAGGATCCTACTATCGGTTTGTGTAAGCAAGGCGGGGGTGGTTTTGATATAGATGTTTCAGAAGGATGTGCGCCTTTGGCTGTAAAGCTCACAAATACTGTTTCAAATAGTCTGAATGTTTCGTATAACTATGGGTACGACGGCAGAGCTGCGCCAAGTTTGAGCACGATCACTTCCAATGTTTACAACATTCGGGGAAGTTTTGTAGTACTCCAGCAGGTAGTAGTACCAAGCGGTGTAATTTATGCATGCAAGAGCGTGACAGTTTTCGAAAGTCGCCAGCTTACCGCGGCATATTCTTCTTGCGGCGGCGGAAAAATAACACTCAGTTTAGCGGAAGACCAGATCATTGCGGGTTATGATGAAGCCAGAATTGAATGGGGCGACGGCCAGACTTCAAACTGGAAAAGGGGTGACAGCTATATATTTGAACATAACTACACGAATACAAGTACAAGCCCGACCGTAAAAATCACAGGGTTGCATGTTGGTAAATCCTGCGCACAAGGTGCAACTGCCAATATTCCAATTTCATTTCAGCAAGCTCAGCTTAATGATATATCGATCAAATCGGTTGAGATGCTGGGCAGCGGAGTTTTGCGGCTGAATTACCTGGGTGTAACTGCCATTCCTACTGAAATCAAATACAGTACTGACGGGAATACATTTGGTAGCGCAGGAAAAAGATCTTCTGGAGGCTTGCAGCCTGTGGACATTAAAAATGTTAATGTAAATCAAAGCTACAAGGTAAAGCTTTCTTCTCAGGACCTTTGCCAGGGGCTGACAGACAGCAAAGTAATTACAAGTATGACGCTGGCTGGAAAGTCGGTAGATGGAAAAAATACGTTAACATGGAATAAATATCCCGCCGATGCCGATTTCGTCAGCTACGATTTGCTTCGGGATGGAACGGTAATCAAGAGCTTCAATTCCATTGAAGAGATTACTTATACCGATGAGGATGTTGCCTGCGGAAGCTATTCGGAATACCAGGTAGTTGCTAAGCTTAAAGATGTAACATCTACTTCGGCACCTGTTGGTGTGAAGACGGAGGTATCTTCTGCCAGGCCGATATTACAAGCTTCTGTGTCTGTGGCGGGGGATAATATTGTAGTTATAAAAGCCAATGTGCCGGGTGCAGGGCCTAATAGCACCTATGATCTTTCCATTGAAAAAGCAGAAGCCGGAACACCTACTTTCCGAAAAATAATCACGCTTTATAACCAGAACGAATATTCGGATCCTGATGTAAAAACCGCTGAAACTTCTTATTGCTACCGCTTTAATTATCAAAATTCGTGCGGGCAGAAGTTGCCTGTAACACAACCAATTTGCACGATTTTACTGAAAAAAAACCTTACTACATTAACCTGGTCGCCAGAATCACCACTGCTCGAAGGTGTTGACAATTATGAGGTAAATCAAATAGCCTCCGGCGGTTCTACTACCATCCCAAACCAGCTTAAAACAAGCTACACCGTTCAACTCAGTGCACAGAGCGATCTGGAATATAATTTCCAGATCCGTGCGAACTCGGCTTCGGAGGATTTCGAGAGTTTGTCCAACATTATCAATTACCGCAGAAGTGCTGGCGTTTTTGTGCCTGACGCATTCAGTCCCAATGGAGACGGTTACAATGATGTGCTGGAAGCAAAATCAACACAGCTGCAATCATTTGCGTTTTCTGTGCTTAACAGGTGGGGAGAAGTGGTTTTCCATTCGGAAGATATTGCAAAAGGCTGGGATGGAACCATCAATGGTGAAAATGCACCCGTGGGATCCTACGTTTACAAAATGACTTTCGTGGACGACATCAACCAAACAGTTGAAAAAAGTGGTACTTTTATGCTTTTAAGGTAGAAATCTTCAAAGAAATTTGTAGAAGCCAACACTTAACGGTTTAAAGATATGTTTGGAAATATGGCAGACATGATGGGCATGATGGGTAAAATGAAAGACCTGCAGTCCCGGATGAAAGAAGCTCAGGAACAACTTATTACCATCACAGAAACCGCTGAATCAGGCGGCGGGTTGGTAAGAGCCACGGTAAATGGACAAAAGTCGCTGATCAGTCTGGATATCGATCAGGACCTGATCAAACCAGAAGACAAGGAAATGCTGCAGGATCTTATCGTTGCAGCAGTAAACCGGGCTTTCGATAATATCGAACCCAAAATAAAAGCGCATTTACAAAAAGCAACTGACGGTGTGTTACCCAATATCCCAGGGCTGGATCTGAGTGGGTTTATGAAATAACAACTCCCCCGATGACCTCCTCTGTTGCGATCGTAATCCTGAATTACAACGGTAAGCATTATCTCGAAAAATTTCTTCCCAACATTGTCCGCTATTCGGTCGGTCACGACATCTGGATAGCGGACAATGCATCTACCGACCATTCCCTGGACTGGGTAGATGCGAATTTTCCCGAAATCAAAACATTAAGGATTGCCGAGAACAAGGGTTATGCAGGAGGCTACAATGAGGCGCTCAGGCAAATTACCTCCGACTTCTACATCCTGCTGAATTCAGATATCGAGGTAACTCCAAATTGGATTGAGCCCGTCGTTTCCTTCATGGAATCTGACAACAGTATTGCAGCTTGTCAGCCTAAAATCCTCGCCTACGACTTGCCCACGCACTTTGAATATGCAGGTGCTGCCGGTGGTTTTATGGATTACCTGGGATATCCGTTTTGCAGGGGCAGGATTTTCGATACCCGCGATCAGGACCTTGGGCAATATGATGATCAAAAGGATGTGTTCTGGGCAACTGGCGCTTGCCTCTTTATGCGCTCCTCCGCTTTCCATAAAGCGAATGGATTCGATGAATCCTTCTTTGCGCACATGGAAGAAATTGATTTGTGCTGGCGGCTTTTAAATATGCAGTACCGCATTACATATTGCGGCAGGTCAGTTGTTTACCACGTAGGCGGTGGTACTTTGCACAAATCAAATCCGAGAAAAACATTCCTGAACTATCGCAATAACCTGATTATGCTGTTTAAAAACCTTCCGAAAGGAAGAAGGTGGAAGACGGTTTTTATCAGGTTGGTACTGGATGGGATTTCAAGTGTGCGCTTTATGGCAGCAGGAGCCTGGCCGGATGTACTCGCCATTATCAGAGCGCATTTTGCATTTTACAGAATGATCCCTTCATTGATGAAGGATGTACCGCGTACAACTTACAGGGCGCCACTCTATTACAAAAGTATTGTGTGGGAATATTTCGTGCGCGGAAAGCACCATTTTGAACAACTTTCCGGGGTAAACCCACCTATAGCTCCCAAATCGTAGGACTATTGCTCTTTCTCCAATGCTGCCTGATCTCCATCCAGAATGCAAGTACCAGATACAATATGATCGGTGAGCCAAAGGTCATGAAGGTAGCGTAGATGAAGTATTTCCGAATGCTGCTTGCTGGAAAATTCAGCTTTTCACCCAGCTTGGCACATACTCCAAATATTTGATTCTCAACGTAGTATCGAAGTTTGTTCATGCCTTTCTCGAATTGTTAGTTCATAGTTACCAATTTTAGAGGGGATAAACAATCAACCTGACGGTTTTTTATCAAAGGGTATGGTGAAGCAAAATACCGCTAAGTCGTTAGTTTACAAATTCTTTTACCAAATAAATTGTTTTACAAACAATTTTTGTTTCTTTGTGATTAAAGATTTTGTAAGTTGTTCATTATAATCAAGATGTCTTAACAAGATTTTCCAAAATTTCTTTCGCCATTGCTTTGAGCCTCCCTCAATTATTTGGTGAAGGCATTTCGAATATCAACTGAATCGCGAATAAAATCTTTGTGTTTTCACCTTATTTCAATTTTTTTATTTCAACATTATGCCAACAGGTACTGTAAAATTTTTCAATGAAGCTAAGGGATACGGCTTCATCGTTGAAGACGACACAAACAGAGACATCTTTGTCCATGTGACAGGATTGGGAG
>NZ_JBHYGF010000080.1:9639-11885 GCF_051859145.1 Dyadobacter sp. | reverse complement strand
GGGAAGTAAAGTCTAAATCAGACTTTGAGTTCGTAGCTCAGAGCGCATGTCATAGTTTACTTTACTTCCCTTCTCATTTCATTAATTTACCTACACCAATCTTATTTCCCTAATACATTGCTAATCTAAAGGAGCGCAGTCGAAGTGGGGAGGCGTGGTGCCTTTTCCTTCGACTGCGCTCAGGATGACAAAAGGTTTATGCTCAGCTTTACAAAATAGAAACACTCACTGTAACAAAAGCAATCCTTACCTAGCCTTAATAATATTCGTAAACTCCCTCGATTTCAACGAAGCTCCTCCTACGAGGCCGCCGTCGATGTCGGGGGAAGCGAAAAGTTCTGGTGCGCTGGCGGCTGTTACGCTGCCTCCGTAGAGGATTGAGATTTCTTCTGCTACCGACTCACCGTATTTTGCCGCAATGTGCTGACGCAATGCTGCGTGCATTTCCTGTGCTTGTAGTGCACTTGCAGTCAAGCCTGTTCCAATCGCCCAGATTGGCTCGTAAGCGATTACAACTTTCAGCAAATCAGCTTCTGAAAGATGGAAAAGGCTTTCTGTAAGCTGGTTTTTTACAAAGCCGATATAATCTTCATTTTGTCGCTGCTGCAAAGATTCACCGCAGCAGAAGATCGGCGAAACGCCATTTGCCAGCGCTACATTTACCTTCTCGGCCAATACTGCATTGGATTCATTAAAGTACTGGCGGCGCTCGCTGTGCCCGATCAGCACATATTCCACACCGATCGATTGCAGCATTTGCGCCGAGATCTCACCCGTAAATGCGCCTGAAACTTTGTCTGAGCAGTTTTGTGCTGCCAGCGAAAAGTTGGGTGCGTTTTCGATATATTTTTTAATAGTGGTCAGGTAAATGGCAGGCGGGCAAAGGATGATCTGCGCGTCATTCTGCACTTCATCATTGGCCATATTTACTAACTCAGAAGTAAGCGCAACTGCCTCATCCAGAACCTTGTTCATCTTCCAGTTACCGGCAACAATTTTTTTTCGCATGAGAAAATTTTAATTGTGAAAAAACTTCATTTTACGCAACAAAATTATCATAATTCTGTCATTTACCTGATTATATAGCCTTGTTAAATAAAAACACAGAAAATTATTAAATACGAAGATTTTTTTGTGTTTAAATGAGACAAAAAACATTAAATTTACTCCCATTACAATGCAGTGACATTTGATACTTTGTGTACACAGAAGAGAATAAAAGACAGAGTTTAAGCCATTTATGATCAGAGTGTTTTTAGCGCTAACAGAAGACTTAAAAATCCCGATTTAAAAGAAAGGAGGCCACGATGAAAACGTCTAAGTGGTTATTACTGGCGATCATACTTTTTACCAGCACCGTTTCTCTTGCACATACCGACGACGTTCCACCTGTTTCGGAGGAAAAATATGGTTACTTTTTAGACAAAAACCATAAGTCAACGCGCATTCCGTTCGAGCTGCATTCCAACCTGATCCTGTTGTACGCCAAGATCAATGACCGTGATTCCCTGCGGTTTATACTTGACACGGGCGTCAGCTCCATTATCATTACAGATCCCTACGTGCTCAAACCCGACAAGCTGCGTTTAACCAGGAAGGTTAACCTTACCGGCGCGGGTGAAGGCAAGTCTATTTCCGCCCACGTTGCGATTGATAACCGTTTCGCGATGGGCCGGCTCAAAGCAAATCACCAGAATATCGTAGTTCTTGAAGAGGACTTCCTGCGGCTGTCGGAATATGTAGGAGTTCCGGTTCACGGGATATTTGGGTACGAGATCTTCAATAATTTCGTCGTAACCATTGATTTTTCCAAAAAGGAACTAGTCCTGATGCGGCCTGATAAATACAAGTACAAGCCTAAAAAGGGCGACAAGCATCCCCTTATCATTGAAGATACCAAACCATTTACCGACGCAGTAACCCTTTTCGCCGATGGCAGGGAACATCCAATCCGCGTGCTGATCGATACCGGCGCCGGCCACGCATTACTGCTGAACAACACCCGCAAAGAAACTTTCAGGTTACCCGAAAAGGTGATCAGGGCACAGCTGGGACGCGGGCTCAATGGGGTAATCAATGGAAATCTGGGCCGGATCGACAGGCTTCGTTTGGGCAGGTTTGAGATGGCTAACATTGTTGCCTCATTTCCCGACAGCATTGCATTTGGCGCCAAATTGAAGGCAGGTACCGAGCGGCAGGGAAATATTGGCTGCGAATCGCTGCGCCGGTTTAAAGTGACCATGAAC
>NZ_JBHYGF010000080.1:0-9629 GCF_051859145.1 Dyadobacter sp. | reverse complement strand
AGGAGCAGTACATGGTATTGAAGCCGGTTAAGAGCCGCATGCGTGAGAAATTTGAGCACGATATGAGCGGAATGGAGATTCGCGCCGAGGGAACAGACCTGCGGTCTTACATTGTGAACCACATCGTTGACGATTCTCCGGCTTCCAGAGCAGGGTTACTGGAGGGAGATCAGCTGCTTTTTATAGATGATCACGCAGCTACCGATTTAAATGTCAGCGAAATATACAAGCTGATGCAGCGCGGCGACGGGAAGAATATAGACCTGCTGGTGAAGCGGAAAGGGGATATTTTCTTTACTCAAATTACCCTTAAAAGGATGATTTAAGTATTTTTAAGCCAAACAAACCAAAACACCCGGCTTAATTGGAACGCCTATTAGTCACAGAAGACGGTTCACATTCTTTATACAGTTCTCAGTTCAACCAGCAATATCATTCCCTCCAGGGAGCGCTGAACGAATCCAGGCACATTTATATCAACCTCGGCTTGCAGCCGGTTTTAAGCCAGTCCGAAAATCCTGTTCATGTTTTTGAAATGGGGTTTGGTACTGGCTTAAATGCATTTCTGGCGTGGCAACTTGCTGATGCGCTTCAAAGGCAGGTTATCTATACAACAATTGAAGCCTACCCGGTAGACCTGACTGAGGCGGCATTGCTTAACTACGAAAGCGAGAGCGGCGGAACAGGCTTTATGCAATTGCACGAATCAGCCTGGGGCGAGCCCAACCGGCTCTCCGATTACTTTACATTCAGGAAAGAACAGGTCCATTTACAGAATTTTACAACCAATGAAATTTTTGACGTTGTATTCTACGACGCATTCGATCCCCGTGCACAGCCTGAACTTTGGTCGGCAGAAATATTTACCAGGGTGGCAGCCCAAACAGCCGCCGGCGGCGTATTAGTAACATATTCATCCAAAGGGATTGTCAAACGTGCATTGGCTGCCGCCGGTTTTAAAGTAGAGCGGCACAAAGGCCCGGGCAGGAAAACCCATGTTTTAAAAGCTATCCGCATCTGATTAGGTGAAATTGACGGATATTAGCACAGTTTTTACAATTTGAATTCAAAAGCCTGAAAAATATGAACTACCAGAATCTGATCAGCGCAGAGTTGAAAGAAGCGCAAACCGTGTTGGATAACTTTCTTAGTGACCCGGATCAGATAGAAAGAATTGAGCGCGCGGCCGGTTTAATGGCCGAGGCTATCATTCATAATGGGAAAATTATCTCCTGCGGAAACGGCGGCTCGCATTGCGACGCCATGCATTTCGCCGAAGAGCTTACGGGAAGATACCGTGACAATCGCCGTGCATTGCCTGCGATTGCGATTTCAGACGTAAGCCACCTGAGCTGCGTAAGTAATGATTTTGGCTACGAATTCGTGTTTTCAAGATACCTGGAAGCATTGGGTCAGCCGGGGGATGTTTTGCTGGGACTAAGTACCAGTGGCAACTCAGCCAATATCCTGCGCGCAGCCGAAGCTGCGAGAACAAAAGGAATGAAAGTAGTTATTTTATCGGGTAAAGACGGCGGTAAGCTGGCCGGTTTAGCCGATATTGAAATCCGAGTGCCGCATTTTGGCTACGCCGACAGGATCCAGGAAATCCACATCAAGGTGATCCATATTTTCATGTTATTGATTGAAAAAATGGTTTTGCGGGAGTAAAAAAGTTGGGAAATGCTATATTGGGCTAAATCTAATCAGACACCACTGTTTTCATGAATGTACGCCCATCTGCCATTATTCTTCGCGATAATTGTATTCTGACACTTTGTTACTGTTACAGCGGGACAGACGTTTTTGCACTGCCGGGAGGAAATCCTGACCCCGGTGAAAGCCTGTCCGACGCACTTGCCCGTGAGTTGGAGGAAGAATTGGGCATTCAGGCAGAGGTGAAAGAAATGGTCTGCTGTGGCGAAGTAATCTGGCCGGAAATACAGAAAGAGACACTTCACATGGTATTTGAAGCCGATATCTCAGATCAAAATCCTGCATTAAACCCCGAGCAGACAACCGCGCTGAAAATGGTCTGGCTACCGGTAAAAGAACTTCCCGGAAAGCGGCTCTATCCTAATATCGGCCAGCAGATTACGGATTTTCTCAACGGTAACCCGACCAATGCGCATATTGGTGTAATACACCAGCCTTATATCAGCTAGGTTAAATTACCGGTATATCTCCCTCCCTGATTTCTATAAAACCTAAACATCCCGTACTTTTGCGTTTTCAAAAGGTAGCGGGTAAATGGAAAACGAAAAGAAGGAGAAATTATCTAACTTCTTGTTGAAACGAACAGAGAAGGACGTATTATCAAGAGGGCGTTCCATTTATAGCAGTGGCGGCTTAAAAGTATTAAAGCTGGATTACAATGGTCCCGGGAATGCGGAGTTTAAGGTTAAAAGCGACTACTCCATTCGTTTTTATCAAATCAACATCCGGGATTTCCTTACTCCTCAGATCATTACTGAATGCTCATGCCCTGACAAGGCGGGTTTGTGCAAGCACCGGGTAGCAGCCATTTTGTATATCCTGGACAAAATGCCGACGATCAAGCAGGTTGTCTATGAAATGAAAGACACGGTGGTGGAGCTGGGTGAAATCCGCGATTTTCAGCTGCGCAGTCTCGTTCTGGATGAAACCTGGCGAAACAAAGATTCGGTGCAGGAGGTGGAGATCACTTCCGCCAAAGAAGGCGAAGCCGAGTGCGTGGTTGTAGATCAGGGACAATCTTATACTGTCAAATTAGAGCGGGTTGCAAATACCCGGCAAATACATACCTCCTGCACCTGCGGACAAAAGCTCTGGGCGCCACTCTGCGCGCACAAGCTGGCTGCTCTGCTGAAACTGCGGGAAGAACTCGGCGAAAAGGCGTTTGAAGTAATGCGCGATCTGACAGCCGAAAAAAACAGCTTACTAGCCGAATACGGTTATTCTCTGCAGGATAACTTTAAAGATAAATTCGACTTCCGTCTCGACGAAGCGGGAGGTTTGCAACTGATCAAACTTGATCCGGCCCTTCAAAAAGTAGGCAGCTACCAGAATTGGGACGAACTGAAAGAGCGGATACTGCCCCGGCAGAGTGTCACATTCGCAGTGGCCAATGCAGATAGTGCGCAGGACGAAGAGGATAGGGTTTCTATTTTCGTGTTTTGGTCAAAAGGTAAAAACCACCTGCTCGACATTGGATTTGGCGTTTTTTCTGTCAAGCACAGTACCAAATCCGAGAAAGTCACCAACATCCGCAACATAGCAGGCGGATCAAGCCACTATTATGCGGCTGACGAAATCCCCGTTCTTACAGAAGCTGATGCGCGCCTGGTGCGTCTTGCGAAGCATTGGGAAGAGGGTTTGCAGAAATTTATCCGTAAACACGGATGGGCATATAATGCATACCTTCATTTTGACGATGTAAGCAGCCAGCAGCGCCTGGAAGCGCGCAACTACGTGGGCAAGCAGATCAGCAAGGTTTTCAATGATCTGGATCCGGAGCGGCTCTACCTGGCCGACAGTGATTATGTGACAAGCAATAACCAGCTTACACAGCTGGAATTGCACCGTGAACCTGTAAAGCTCTTTTTTGTACTCACGGAAGACAGAGAGTTCATTACCCTCAATCCTTACCTGGAATTAAAACCCGGTGCGCCTATCGAGCTGCAAAAGGTAATGTCGCTGGACAGCTTTTGGCTGGGACTGTATAATGATAAAATATTGTTTCGCTGGGCAGGCGTGAGTGAAGCGGAAATGGCGGTTTACCTTAGTCAGAATGGATTTAAGATCCGTGTCAAAAAGGAATTTGGCGATAGCTTCCTCAATGACTGGATTATTCCGGTTACAGAGCAGTTCGATGTGCTCTTTCAGACCCGGCACGAGGTACAATCCACGCCGCTGAAATTTGAAAAGCCGCTCCTTTACCTGCGTGAAGATGAAGCAAACCTGCTGATTGTTCCTTCGTATGTATATGCAGACGAGCAGGGCACAACCGAGTTTTTACACGACCAGCGGAAAGCAAAAACCAGCTTCAAGGACGGACAGATCGCCACGTTCGAAAGGGATCTGAATGCGGAAAATGCAGTTTGGCAATGGTTGAAAAGTCTGCATCCAAGCTTTGGTAGCCAGGCTGGTCAGCCCTTCTTTTATGTTCCTTTTGATCAGGTAATGAAAGATGGTTGGCTGTTCACATTTGTGGAAGCCGCCAAGAAGAAGCATTACGATGTTTTAGGTTTTAATAACCTGAAAAAAATGCGTTTCAATCCCAATCGCGGCTCGGTGAAGGTACAAGCTTCCTCCGGGATCGATTGGTTTGATATGAAGATCGAGATCACTTTCGGAGATCAGGTTGTTCCGCTGTCTGAGGTTAAAAAAGCATTTCTCAAAAAGCAGAACTATGTGCAGCTGAGCGACGGGTCGCTGGGAATGCTGCCGGAGGAGTGGATTACCAAACTTGAACCGATCATGCAATTTGGCAGGGTAGATGCGGATCAGGTCCATTTATCTAAAATCCACTTTTCTTTAATTGAGGAGCTGATTTCGGAGATAGATAATGAAGATGTTTTCCGGGAATTGCAGGAGAAAAAGGAAAAGCTGCTCAACTTCAAGGAAATTCCGAATGTGCCACTGCCCGGGAATGTAAAAGCTACCTTGCGGCAGTACCAGGAGGAAGGTTACAAATGGATCCATTTTCTCGATGAATTTGGCTGGGGCGGCTGCTTGGCAGATGATATGGGTTTGGGAAAAACCCTCCAAATGTTAACATTTCTGCAGCAGCAGAAAAACCTGAATCCAAGTAATACGAACCTTGTCGTAGTTCCTACCACATTGATTTTCAACTGGCAGGCAGAAGCTGAAAAGTTTACGCCAGATTTGAAACTGTATGTACACCGGGGAATGGCGCGTAAAAAAGAGATCGATTTCTTTACCGAATACGACGTAATACTCACTACTTATGGAACAATGCGCAGCGATGTTGAGCTGCTGCGTCGCTTCGATTTCAATTATATTATTTTGGATGAAGCACAAGCGATCAAGAATCCGGATTCGCTTACGTCGAAGGCTTCGCGGTTATTGCGTGCAAAAAACCGGCTTACTATGACAGGTACACCTGTCGAAAACAATACTTTCGACCTGTACTCTCAATTTGAATTTCTGAACCCGGGTATGCTGGGCCACGCAGACTTTTTCAGGACTGAGTACGCCACGCCTATTGATAAATATCAGGATAAGGAAAAAGCAGCCGAGCTTCGCAAGCTGGTGTATCCGTTTATGCTGAAAAGAACAAAAGAAGAGGTCGCGACCGATTTGCCGGACAAGACTGAAACCATTCTTTTCTGTGAAATGGGCCAAAAGCAGCGCAAAGTGTACGAAACTTTCCGCGAGAGATACCGGGAAGAAATTGCAGAGAAGCTTGCTACTGAGGGGCTCAATAAAAGCAGTTTCCTGATTTTGGAAGCTTTGTTGAAACTGCGCCAGATCTGCGACTCACCGTCAATATTGTCGGGAGAAGAAGATTTTGGAAATGAATCGGCCAAGCTGGAAGAAATTACCCGCGAGATCGAAGAGAATGCATCGAACCACAAGATTCTAATTTTCAGCCAGTTTTTAGGGATGCTAGATTTGATCCGGCAGCATCTGGAGAAAATGAATATCCCATACGAATACCTGGACGGACAGACTGTCGACCGGGCTGGAAGGGTAAACCGTTTCCAGAATGACCAGACTTGTCGCGTGTTCCTGATGAGCCTGAAAGCGGGTGGGGTAGGACTTAACCTGACCGAAGCTGACTACGTATACCTGATTGATCCATGGTGGAACCCGGCGGTGGAGCGTCAGGCTATCGACAGAACACACCGGATCGGGCAAACCCGGAAGGTATTTGCTTATAAAATGATTTGTAAAGATACTATCGAGGAGAAAATCCTGCTGCTGCAACAAAGAAAACAAGACCTTGCAGAGGATCTTGTTGGTGGTGAATCGGGCTTTATCAAAAAGCTCAGCCAGGAAGATATTATGGGATTGTTCAGCTAAGAATTTTAATATTTTAACAGCTTATTGTCTGCTGTCATATTGAGCATGTTCCGGTCACTGAACTTGACGGAACTTGCTTCCAATGTGCTGTCTGCCGAGTCAAATTCAAAAATGTCGGCAAGATCGTATAATCTTTTGTCACCGCTTGAAACTTCTACACGCTCCTGAGGCGATACTGGGGCATCGACCCCATTTCTCTCAGGTACATTGTACATATTTTCCACAGTTATATTTCTTAATGCCTTGTTGCGAGCTTGTTTCTCAAAAACACAAAGAACAAGTAAAATAGAGGCTATTAGCAGGATACGCTGATTTTTCATATTAAATGCAATGTCTGGAATCTAATAAAGAAGACCATGTACAGCATTAAGAGCAATTTTCAGGCCAGATGGTTGCAAGTGACAGAAAATTTAAGTCAAAAACGTATATGCTTTTTGTGCAACAAATTTTCTTTTAAACGAATATTTAAATAGTGCTATTCTTTTCTTCCCTGATTGCGAGCGCCAGCCGAATTTGTCCGTAGTCAAATTGCTCCCCCAATAATTCGAAGAGCGGTTTGATGGGATCATTTTTCCCCACCTGAATCTCGTCTGCCGCTTTTACAATAATCTGGTATGCAGATTGCTCGATTAATGCTTCCAGATCAATAGGCTGTCCCTCTTCTTTGAGCTTGATCAAATGGGAAATAATGGTCGTGGAACTAAGATTTCTTTTTTCAGCAATTTCCCTGACAGAAAGTCCTGACTTGAAGAGATCCCACGTCTCAATGAATGTCATGCCGGCAACAGATCGGGTACCCGGCTTCAAATTCTCACGGGCAAAATCCAGGATCTCATTGATGAAAGTTTCGCCGTACCGTCTAAACTTCTCAGCGCCTACCCCGGAAATGGATTTCATCTGCATTTCTGATACGGGCTTCTTCTGTGCCATTTCTGATAATGTAGCGTCGCTGAAAACAACATATGGCGGCACGCCGAGCGCATCTGCCAGTTGCTTGCGAAGTGCACGCAACCTATCGAACAATGCATCTTTAATCACCTCCCGCTTGGGCTTTTCCTTTGGTACGAGCTCCTCTTCTTTCGCTTTCCGCTCCGAAAGTGGAATGAACTTCACGAGTTCCACCTTCCGCTCTCCCTTCAAAATCTGTCTGCTCAATGCATTGAGCTTGAATGCGTGCGCCTCGTCGTAAGCGATATCCATTGCACCCGAGTTGAGCAGCTGACTGATGTACTCGGCCCATTCGTCACCTTTAAGCTCACTTCCAACACCGAAAGTAGGCAGGCGATCGTACCCGTGCTGAATTACATTCCGGTTTTTACTTCCTCTCAAAATATCTACCAGCAAGCCCATTGCTACCTTCTGGTCGGTACGTGCGATTCCGGAAAGTGCTTTTTGTGCGATGATCGTGGCGTCAAAACGGGTACGTGGGTTTTTGCAAACATCACAATTGCCGCAATCGCGGTCGAACGAATCATTGAAGTAATTGAGCAAAACGCGCCGCCGGCAAATGTCCGCTTCTGCATACTGCTTCATCCTGTTCAGCTTGGCATGCAGCAGCTCCTTCTGCTCGTCGGACTGTTCCGAATTATTGATCATATCCTGCCGGGTAATGATATCCATATAGCTGTAAAAGAGCACCGTATCCGAAGGTAGCCCGTCGCGACCGGCGCGACCGATTTCCTGATAAAAACTCTCCACATTAGACGGCAGATTATAATGGATTACCCAGCGTACGTTCGATTTATCGATCCCCATTCCAAAAGCAATAGTTGCCACGATTACCTGCAAATCATCGCGCAAAAAAGCTTCCTGCACTCTGGAACGTTTATCGGCCGGCAATCCGGCGTGGTAGAATTCTGCTTTGATCCCCGCACTTTGGAGGCTTGCAGCGACTGTCTCAGTGCCTTTCCTGCTCAAACAATAGATAATCCCGGGCTGGTTAGGTCGTTTGGAAATGAATGTCTGAATTTGCTGAATGCGTTTCCTTCCTGGTAAAACGGTCAGGCTGAGATTGGGCCGGTCAAAGCTGGTGATAAAGGTTTCGGCATTTTCAATGCGAAGTTGTTTCAGGATATCCCGCCTGGTAACCCTGTCTGCGGTAGCAGTCAATGCAATCACCGGTACATTAGGAAAGCGGAGTTTCAGCGAGTTCAGCGACCGGTACTCCGGCCTGAAATCGTGGCCCCATGAAGAAATACAATGCGACTCGTCAATCGCAAACAATCCTACGTTCCATTCTCTCAGCAGGTCAAAAGTATTGCCTGAAAAAAGGCGCTCCGGTGCAATGTAAAGCAGTTTCAACTCGCCCAGCTCGGCGCGCCACATTACGCTGTCCTGCTCTGAGGAGGACAATGTGGAGTTAAGAAATGCAGCTGAGATACCGTTTCCGTGAAGTGCCTCTACCTGGTCTTTCATTAATGCAATCAGAGGAGAGATCACGACGGTTAACCCTTCCTTTAAAATAGCAGGAATTTGAAAGCAGATTGATTTACCACCGCCTGTTGGCATTAAGACGAAGCAATCTTTTCCCTCCATAACCGAGTCTATGATCTCAGCCTGGTGTGTACGAAAGGAGTCGTAGCCAAAGTATTTCTTAAGTGCTTCCTGTTTGTCGATGGTCATTATTCGGTATTGATGTTGTTTTAAAATCAATTAAGCTCATACATGAGCTGCATTTTCAATTCGCTTCGCTTATGGCCGCGTATTTCGTTCAGGCCTGAACTGATTGTTTCCAGTTCTGTATAATTAGTCTGCGACCAGCGTGCCCAAACTTTCATTTTCTTCGAAATCGTATAACGGAGCATCAGATAATGTCGCATTCCCGCATCGGAATAAGCCGGAATGGAGAATGCGTAGAGCATATCTTTTTCGTAGGCGTACTGCCGGCTTTCGTAATCATCAGTATTAAACCACGCAATGCGACTGCTGAGTTCGATTCGGGATAAATGCCAGGTTATGTCCTGAAAAACAGTAATTCCCTTGGACTTCTGTTTTCCTTTCAGCCCCGAATCGCCAACCTGGCATCTTGTACGCAAGGCAAATTTCATCGGGATTTCGTATTCAAAATTAATCATGGCAGTCCGGCGAACCGACATAACCAGCCCGGTTGGCGGCGCTTTATTTTCTGTCGCGTTGCGCTGCTTGTGCTTTTCGTGCAGTAATGCATACACATTCAGCCGCTTATTGGGTTTGTAGAGACAATGCAGATAATAGTCAAATCCACTGGAAGGTGCATCTACCTGGAATTTCAACCACGGAAACCAGAACCGGTCGGCATAGCCGCTGAACTGCCAGCGGCGGGACGGCATAAAGCGCAAGCCTCCGTACAGTCCGTTCTCGTTAATCGGTCTTGTATTTTCGCTGATTGCATTTCCGTAGAATGTATGGAAACTACGTGCATAGTGTCGACCCAGGATAGTAGCATCCCACTTTTTACCCAAACTTACAATGTTCCCCAAAAGCAACCCGGTACCCTTTGAAAGCGAAACGGCGCCTTCTCCGAAAAGGTGGAAATTACGCCAGCGGTAGTCACCGTGAAGGCCAGCGATCAGGTTTTGCTTTCCTGTAAATTCAAATTGATTGTAAGGAAGACTGCGCTTGCGGAT
>NZ_JBHYGF010000079.1:0-34685 GCF_051859145.1 Dyadobacter sp. | reverse complement strand
CCAGCTATCTGTACACCTACGACGAGCTGGGCCGCGTAACCGCCAGCAGGTATCTGCGTGAAAGTCCGGACGATAACAATTTCAGAGGTTCACAGGCAAATTACAAGTACACGGATAGCACGATCGTCGAAACGGCTTTGCGGGTAGATGCCGAAGGAAATTTATCGCCTTATCCTACGGAGCCCAATTACAAGGTTACCTATCGCTTGAATGCCGAGGGGCTTGTTTATGAAGAGTTTGTAGAAGGTACTGTGATCTGGGGAGGTGAAACTACCTTGCTTAGCAAGTATACTTACGAAAACGGAAACGTGGTAAAAGTAGAAACTACGGATGCATACGGACAGGTAGTAAGTACCCTTTATTATGAGTACGATGACAAAGTGAATCCATTCTATAAATGGACGTACATGTATAACCCCGTGCTTCATTGCAGCCGAAATAATATTATCAGTGTGAGGACCAGCCAAAGTCAGCCGCAACGCACAGAATACACTTACAATGAACAGGGGCTTCCGCTCACCAAGAAAAATGTAAGCTCAGGCGCGGTACTCACTTACGAGTGGGAGAACTTCTAAGATTCGTTTTTATAAATTAGCTGTGAAATGAAAAGCCCGTCTCGGTTAGGAGACGGGCTTTATTAATGGATTGCAGGTTTCTTTGGCAGGGGCGATTATTTCATTTTAACCCCTAATGAAACACCAAACTGGTAAGGTCTGGACTTCCAGGTCTGGCCTGCTACTTTGCGCTCTGTGAAGCTGTACTGCAAATAAGGTCCGATTTGTAATTGAATTCCGCCTGTCTGGTACACCTGCTTGTAAAAACCGAGGTTACCCCAGATCAGGTTCTGTCCCTTGGGCAACAGCCGGGTATATTCCGCGCCCACATTCACGCTGTAATTTTTCATAATGTGCTGCGGAATATCAAAACGCTGGCGCAGACCGATGCCGAGCAGATGCGAACGGTCATCCTCCACATGTTTCTCTCCAATCCTCACCATATTGTATTGCTGTGCAGCAGTTCGCGTAACCATTACCTGATTGGTGCCGATTTCGTATTCATTCCAGTTACGGAAATAGGCGTAGCTCACAAGAAGCTGGGTGTGTTTTCTTTCAACACCCGCGGTGAACTTATAGGATAATGATTTGGAAGATAGCAATGGCGCGAACCGGAAGTTCTGGATCCGGTCCGAGGCAGACTGGCTCAGGTTCACAAGCTGGAAGGTTTGAAGGACGAAAGCTGAGAAAATACCTTTTAATCCAAATGCAGTTCGCGGCTTTTTAGCGGCTTCGTCGATGGTGTTTGTAGCTAAGTGTGGTATAGTGAGCGGTTTTGATGAAGTGCTAAAATGGATGGAATCAATGGGAGATACCAATGCGGGATTCACGGGCTGTTCGGCTTCGGTAATCGCAGGATTATCAATTATTTCAGGATCTGAGTTCGAGTTTTTATTTGCAGTGAAATCTTTATTCGTTTTTTCAAAAACTACTATTGAATTAGGATTGGAAGCGCGGTTTGTAAATCGTTTTGATCCATTTGCTTTATCTTTTTGAATACTAACTTTCTCCTCTGGCCGGCCTTGAATAGTTGTTTGCTTACTCGCATTTTCCAGCGTACTTGCCTGACCGGCATCTTCATTTAAATGTCTATGATCAAGTTGATCCGTTACACTTTTTCCGCTTTCTGAAATAGGTGCCAAATCTTTGGACTTACTATCTGCATTCTTGGTGTTTTTCAAAACTGCAATGGGCGTTTTGCCATTGAATGGGCGGTTGTATAGCAGATACCCACCTAAAAGCGCAACAACCAAAAGCAGCGCGCCGGCCCTGTAAAACCAGTAAAGCAGGTTTGGTGATTTACCCAAAGCTGCGAAAACATTCACACGCACCTGGTCTTTCACCGGTGCATTAAAACCTTGAAACTTCTCCCGCAGTCTTTTCCCAAGCTCGTTATCAGCTTCTTCTTCCGGTAACTTCATAAGATTCGACTCCTAATTCTTGTAACTTCTTGATCAATAATGTGCGCCCGCGTTGCAACTGCGACTTGGAAGTTCCCTCCGCAACTGACAGCATCTGAGCAATTTCCGCATGGGTATACCCGTCAATCAAATGCAGGTTAACAACCGCCCGGTAACCATCCGGAAGGCTGCTGATGACGCTTAGTAAAAAATCTGTATCCAGCTGTTCAATAATCCTGAAAGAGTTGCTCACGTCCATTGCGCCTTCGGAGCTTTCAATGGATGAATGGAGCAACTCTTTTTTGGTGGTACTATGGTAATAATTGATAGCTGTTCTGATCACCACAGACTTCACCCAGCTATCTACCGATTCAGGTTGTTTAATTTGTTGTATGTTTTTGAAAATCTTGATAAAAGCTTCCTGCAAAATATCATCCGCTTCCGCTTCGGTTTTGGCATACCTGAGACAAACCCCTTTCAAGCTGTTCTTGTAACGATCATAAAAAACATTCTGCGCCCGCCGCTCTTCCCGCTGGCATCCTTCCACCAGCTGTGTAAGAGAAGCGTAATCACGCCACTTAAATAATCTCATCAGGGATGCATTAAATCCTGGTCAGCCGACCCTTCATTTTACAGAAAATTATCATTTAGTAAAGTCCAAGGTACTTTCGATTCAGAGGACTTCCATTTTGATCAAAGGTGAAATACCAGACTTGAGAGCCGGCCATATATCCGTTGTGCTTCTGAATGCTGACGCTATAACTCTTCACACCATCCATTTCATGCTTGATAATTCCCGAAAACTGACCCGTAAATCCAAAATTCTTGTATTCTTCCTTACTGGCAAGGTAGCTGTCTATGTTCTTTGGAAGTTCGCCGCCATTTCCCAGATACACAGGTTTCTCAGAGCCAGCCACAAGTTTGCAGTCGTGATCAAACAGAAGCTCAAAATTGTTGCTGTTTTTGACGAGCCTGACCTGGTAAGACTTTTTGGATTGTGCATTCACGGAGATATTGGCCCACATCAGTTGGAATTCCTTTTTTTGAATGTATTCCTGCAAGGTTTGCGGTAAATCGTTCAGTTCGGTTGTGGAAAAACTGGTGCTCACCGGCAGCATTTCGATGTTGTAAGTGGTGGGTTGCCCTGCGAGGAATGTAGCTCCCCATTTAACCAGGTAAGGTTCTCCCTGCCATGAATAATCGGCCAGATAAGTCTTTGAGAAATTACCTTCACTAAACAGGATATGTTCCTGTTCCCTGAAATTCGAGAATGTGCCGCCTGTGATGACGCTCGGATTAAGGAGGCTTTTCAGGCTGTCTGGTGCATCTGTTCCTGCAAGTCTGTAAGTCACCAGAATATGGTTCGGGCTTAATGTCGAGCTATACTTTTTGGCCCGGGATTCAAGCTCTACATTCCAGATCTTGTTTTGCAGGATTTCGGTAAAAACCATATGCTGCGGGTCTTCGTAGGTACTTTCAACAAGCTGTATCACCTGTGCCGGAATTTGTATCTCGTCCGGCGCGGGATCTGCGACTTTGTTACAGCTGCATAAAACAACTGTTGTTAACAGGAAAATGAATAAAGCTTTCATAAGTGAAATGTGCTTTTTTGATTTGATCCGAACCAATCTAATTTTCCTTGTAATTGATCACAAACTGGTGACGCCCCATTGCGCCGACGATAACGAAGCGACGTGTGGGATAGCCCTGGCTGTTGACAGACGCAGTTTCACTCAGAATAGTACCTGGCTCACGGCAACCTTCTGATTTGCTGCAAAACCGTAGCGTCTTACTTATTTGGTTGTTGGTAGTAAGAATGCCCAGATAAGGCACAAAGGTTGTATTCAAATCCCAATTATAGGCAGCCAGCAATACACCTAACATCTGGAATTCTTTGCTGTTTGCGAAAATACTTTTGTTTTGGTCAAATGTCTGTTCCAGAATTTCCCAGATAGCAAGCGGGTTACGTGCTTTTGCGGCATTGTTTTCTGCTACAAAATCAATATTGCCGGCTGCGTCCAGGTAGGTTGACCCGTACCTTACATTTTTTCTCACCGGAAACCCATTTGCGTCTGTTTTGAAGCTGAATGTGCCTTTTTGCTGCCCCTCGACAACCTGGCGCGTGCGGACGGAAAAGTAGAACCTCGCAGTTTTCAGATCTGTCTTCGGATCGTAGTGTGTGCCGGGGTCATGATTGTGTCGCAGGACAACTTCTGCCAATCTGCCCTCCTGGTAGTAAAAGTTGACCCAGGGCCGGGCAGTTCCGGATGGCGGCGCCATAGGTGTGAGCAAGGTATCTGTTACTGATACCAGCTGATCGTCGGAATTGTACCTGAATTTGGCGCGGTATATCAAATGGGAAAGTGAACCACCGTCTTCATTGTAATCTATGGCAGCCGGAATCAACTTTTCTTCCAACCGGTCATCTTTTTTATCCATCAGCTCCTGGTCGCAGGAAGCTAAAAACATACACGCAAGCAGCGCCTGAAAAACTTTTTTACCCAGAGACATCTTGTGAAGGTTAACTGTTAAGATTGAAGTCCGGATGTTAGACAGGAGCGGTCAGGGAAGGGGTTGCATGTGTGATAAAAAATGTTGGGATCAGTTATCGGGCGAATCTGTTTTGTGTTGTATTTCAATCCTTTTACGGCCAGCTCTTTCCGTCGGCAGTGAGTTTCACTATTACGGATTGAAGTTCTTCTATGTCCACCGGCTTTGTCAAATGTGCATCAAAACCTGCCTGCATTGCTTGCAGCTTGTCTTCATGCTGGCCATAACCCGACAACGCAATCAGCTTGACCTGACGTCCCCATGCCCCTTCGCGAATCAGTGCGGCAGTTTGATATCCGTCTAGTTCCGGCATTCCGATATCGCAGAGTACTACGGGTGGTTTGAGCATTTCAACGGCCTCGGCACCTTCCTTGCCACTTGTCCTGATATCTGTGTGAAAGCCTTTTAGTTTAAGTAGCATAGCAGTCAGCTTGGCCAGGTCTTCCATGTCATCTATGAGCAGGACACGCATAGCTGACCGGGCTTCTGAAAGATCGTCCTTTTGAGACTTCTCACGGTTTTCTGGTAGATCCAGTAGTGGTAAGAATACCCTGAATTCACTCCCGGAACCAATACCCGGACTTCTTGCATCAACATGCCCGCCGTGCATTTCAACCAGCTGCTTCACCAATGTGAGACCGATTCCCAACCCGCCTTGTATTCTGGCGAGTGAATTATCTCCCTGAACAAACAAATCAAAAACGGATGTTTGCTGTTCAGGCGTGAGTCCGATTCCATTGTCTTTCACGCATATCACTGCTTCTCCATTTTTTGATGTGAGGCTCACCCACACTTCTCCATTATCTTCCGTATACCGGAGACCATTGGTTAAGAGATTCGTAATTACCTGGGATAATCTTGTGCGGTCGCCTTGTACAAACAGCTCCGCAGATAATGTTGAAATGTGAAGCGTTTTACCGCGGGCCTCGTATTGGGGCTGAATGGCTTTTACGGTATCTGTAATAAGCTGATCAATTTTCAAGCGTTCCAGTTTCAGCTCAATTTTCCCCTGCGTAACCCGGCTGACATCCAGCAGATCATCAATCATGCGTACCAGGTGAGTAGCCTGGTTGTCCATCATACTCACTATTTCGGAAGTTTGTGAATCGGCCTGCTGCGTCATTTTCAGGATCGATATTCCATTCCGGAGGGTCGATATGGGGTTGCGGAGCTCGTGAGCCAGCATGGCCAGAAATTCATCCTTGCGCCTGCTGGCTTGTTTCAGCGCATCTTCGCCTTGCTTTTGTTGCGTCAGGTCACGCATAACTTTAAGGAGCCCGATCACATTGCCCGCTTCATCAAGCAGGGGTGTGGTCACTCCTGATCCGTAAAAGCGCGAGCCGTCTTTTCGGAGATGCCAGCGTTCGTTCATTGCCCGGCCTTCGCTGATTGCTTTTTCTTTTTCAGTCTGAGGAGCGCCTTTTGCCCTGTCTTCCGGGACAAAAAAGATTTCTCCTGGCTGGCCTACAATCTCTTCTTCCAAATAACCCATCATATTTTGCGCCCCTGCATTCCAGTCGCGCACCCGCAAATCCAGGTCCAGCGTTAATATCGCATAGTCCTTTGCGCTTTCTATAATGGCTTTTTGCCGCTCTTCGATCCGGTGCAGGTCATTTTCTGCCCGGCGCCTTGCGGTGATGTCAAACATCACACCACTCATGGAAACCGGCTTATCGCCTGATCTTTCCATAACGCGGCCATATCCGCTCATCCAGCGCTCAGAACCATTTTCGAGTACAGCCCGGAATTCCGTTTCAAATTCAACATCCTCCGCCAGTGACTTACGAAGTAAGCCTTCAACACGCTCCTGGTCTACGGGATGAATGTGTTTGAAAAACACCATTGGGTCAACAGGACCAGCCTGGGGTTCCATGCCAAAGATCTGAAAGTGCCGCTCGTTCCAGATTACCTGATTCTTCACAAGATCCCATTCCCAGGTTGCCATATCCGCCGCTTCTGTTGCAATCCGCAGTCGCTTTTCCGAATCACGTACATGCTGCTCGGCGCGTGCACGCTGGACTGCCAGCCAGGCCCTGTCAATTGTTTCACGCACCAGCTGGATTTCCCGGGGTTTCCACACCCGGGGTTGAGAATGGTGGATGGTAACCTCGGCAAGTAGTTTCCCATTCTTGACAAGCGGGACCATCAGCCAGGCCCGCGTTTGAAGCGCGGCGTACCCGGCTTGTTGTTTTGGCAGGAGGTCGTCATCCTTTACGTCTTCGCGCCAGAGTGGCTTTCCCTGTAATGCTTCTTCCAATGCTCTTGGTGTAAAATCAGAAAGCTGCATTGTTGTTCCTTTCGTAGGGAAAAGCCCTTCTTCCAGGCTTTCCGCAGTGATCCGCATGGTACCTCGCTGGTCGAGTGCCTCTGCCAGTAACGCGCGCGGCGCATTTAATTCTTTCCGTAACAATCGTAAGGCTTCGTCCTGAATACGCATCGCATCGGAAAGCAGGCGCAACGCATCACTCAGTTCCAATAGGTAGGCCTTGTTACGCTCCTGATATTTGCGCTCGGTAATATCCTCCATCAGCAAACCCACCTTGTCTCCGCCAATTGAGAAGACATCTACATCATACCATCGGGCCATACTAACGTATTCACGCTCACAATGCTCGGGAATGCCTGTGCGGGCAACTCTGTCGAACAGCTCTAACCAGTGAGCATCGGTGTTCGACATTATTTCCTTAACAGGTTTTCCAATACAGTCTGAAAGCTTCATACCAGTGAGCCGCTCGAACTGTGGATTTGCATTAACTAGCCGATGATCAACGGCATTACCGTTTTCATCCCGGATCACTTCATTTTCCTGATAGCCCTGGCTCATGGTTTCGAATAGCATGCGGTACTTTTCTTCGCTTTTACGCAAAGCTTCTTCGGCTTTGGCGCGCTCTATGGCCGCCCAGGTACGTTCGGCCACTTCTTCCAGCAATGCAATTTCATTTTTGGTCCATTTGCGCGGCCGGGAGGAGATAGCGACCATAGACCAGAGCGGTTTATTTTCCTTGCGTAAAGTCGCCCCTATCATGGCGCGCATGCCGAGCTGTCTGCTGTTACGCTTCTCTTCCTCGGACAGACCTTGCCTTTCCCAATCGTCTTCAATGACAACCGTTTTTTCGAAGGTGGTTTCAAAAGCTTCCGGATAGTCTGACAAGATGAAATAATCGGGCAAGGGCGGCACACTGTCGTTTCCGATTTGATAGTCGAGCTCCGCCCGGCCTTTTTCGAGATAGTATGTTGTAATATAGCTTCGATCGAGACCTAGATGCGCTATCAGCAGCCGGATCGCACAAGTTGCAACTGCATCAACAGACTGCTCTGTACGCAGG
This sequence comes from Dyadobacter sp., assembly GCF_051859145.1. Classification (GTDB taxonomy): domain Bacteria; phylum Bacteroidota; class Bacteroidia; order Cytophagales; family Spirosomataceae; genus Dyadobacter. The sequence goes on along the minus strand of NZ_JBHYGF010000079.1, from coordinate 26,855 downwards.
GCGTCAGAAAATTTGAGCAGGAAGGCTTGTTGCTGCTCAGCGATTTTACGATCCGTAATGTCATTGTATAAAACAGCGAACTGGTCTCCCTGAATGGGATAAGCCCCGGCTTCATACCACCGGTCAATCTCTTTGAAGTAATGCTCAAACGACAGTGGCACACCTGAATCAACCAGGTTGGTAAACGTTTCAATCCACCATTGGTCAAGGGAAGGAAATATCTCTTTGGCCGTGCGCTCAAGTTGGAGCTGCATGCTGATTCCCGTCTGCTTCTTAAAAGCTGGATTCAGTTCCAGGATCTTATAGTCAAAGCCCAGGCCATTTTCGTCCCGGATCAGCTCGTAAAGTGCAAATCCCTGGTAAATGGAGGTAACAAGCTTCTGGTACTTACTATTGGCGTTTTGTGCTGCTTCGTCTTTGAGGCGCAGGATTTCTGATTCGTTTTTTTTTCTTTGGGTGATGTCTTCCGTATTCATCACAAAGCCGTCACCCATTTTCACCAACGTTTGGTGAAACCACTGGTCCTCAAACTGTTCATGTGAATAGTATTGCTCGTGATCGACGGTGATCCCTTTTTCTGTCACCTGCACAAACTTGTCGAATAAGCCCGTTTCCTTCACACCGGGATTTTCCTCCAAAAGGCTCTTTCCTGTTACATTCCCATAAAGCTGGTTCCACTTGTGATTTGTCAACGTCCACCGGAAATCAATGATCTTCCCAGTTTCGTCTCTGACAGCCCTGAAAGCCTGGATAAAAAAAATGGAGCTATCAAAAATGACCTGTAAATTTTCCTTGGCAGTCCTGAGCTTTTCCTCGGTGTTTTTGAGGCTTGTTATATCCGACGTCGTAGTAGCCACACCGCCATTAAGCTTTACTACTGACTGACGGAACCAGCCATTGAATTGCTCATGTACATAATGTTTTTCGTACTGTTGCGGCTCACCGGTTTCGACGACTTGTTTGAATGCGTCGAAAATACCTTCGGCCACGACCCCGGGCTGGTGTTTCAGCAGGCTCTTACCAATGACATTGCCGTAAATTTTTTCGGAAGCGTGGTTATTTAGTATCCAGATGAAATCTACAATCTCACCACGGTCGTCCCGCACGGCTTCAAACACCTGCATCATATCCATGGAAGAGTCGAGCGTTGCCCTGAGAAGATTCTCGGAGATATTCAGATCGTTACCCTGTTGTTGGCCCGGGCTATCAGGTGGTGAAGAAGATGCCATACCTTGACTTCAATGTTTGTTTAGCGCCAAAACAATACGAAGTGTATGAATAACCGATGGCTATTCTACATTACAGTTCGAAGTATAACATATACTTTTTTAAAGCGCTGCCACATTCCACTAAAACAATGCCAGCCAGGTTACCTTTTTCGCTTCGGCTCAAAAATAATGCGTGCCATAAAGCTCATTCCATTATTCCGGAAATTAGTCGGAATACCTGTAACAAGCCCCAGCGCGAGATTGGAGGCCAGTACCAGTTTCATTTGCGGACGAATAACGGTGTGATTGCTTGTGGCGGAAGACTCATCATTGACCTCGACCCCCAAAAAGTGCCCGCCGGGAAGCACATAATGCATGCTCGCATTGATTTGATAAAATAACTCCCGTTTTGATTCCTCCGGTGTAAACTCCCACTCTGGGCCCGTGTAAATCATGGAATGGATGCGCTCTCCCCATTTTTTGGCCACGATAAAAAACGGGCTTACTGAATTACCTTTCAGCATTCCGCGGCCACGGTTGATCGAGTAAAATGAATGCGCGCGGAATTCGTGCATATAACCCGCCGCCATCGACATTTGCTGCTGATCAGAAACCAGGAAAGTATATTGAGCCGCCAGTTTCAAACCTTCAATGCGGTTTCGGGGAAGTGAAGCGCCTTCCTGCGGCTGGGCGGGGCGGTAAAAAGCAAAGGGAACCTCCACTTCCAGACCAAGCCGGTTGACGGGCGAAAATTCGTATTCAACAAAGGTATGGTTGACCGTATAATCCTTGTGCCCCTCAATACCGTAACCCACGTTCCATTCTTTTTCACCTTTCCGGGCACCCAGGTCACGGATGAGGTCCATATAAAGCGGCTCCGCGTGGCGGATTTTCAAGGGTTTTGGTTTTTGAACAGAATCAACCTGCGCTAAGGCTGGCAGCATTGTAGTTGCAATAAGTAGTGTTGTGATGATGAAGTTTTTCATGCCTTTTAATTGTTTTTTAATACAATGTTAAAGGTCAATTCTGGAATCAATTGGGAAGGAAGCGGTTGAATGCTCATTTACTTACACGGGCAACTCTGTAAATTACATGGAAACTTTTGGTGGCATTTATATAAATTGTCGGTTCAACAAAAAACCTTTCCGCATGACACATACTACCTCCAATCCCAAGATCCACGAAGGCCGGAACCTGAAACGCTTCCGCGAAATGCTCGGTATTAAGCAGGATTTCCTCGCCTTCGAGCTCGGCGAAGACTGGAACCAGCAGAAAGTTTCTTTACTCGAACAAAAGGAAAAAATCGAGTCCGGTATTTTGGAGCAGGTAGCAGCGATTCTGAAAATTCCCGCTGAGGCGATCCGGAATTTTGATGAGGAGCAGGCTGTGAATATTATTTCAAATACTTTTCACGAAAAGGCTTTCGAAAATTCATTCAATAACGGCACAATACACTTCCATCCCATTGACAAAATTATCCAGCTTCATGAAGAAAAGATTGCGCTTTACGAGCGGATGTTGAGGGAGAAGGATGAGATGATGGGGCGGTTGGAGCGGTTGGTGACGGGGGGGCAGGGGAGATGTGGAATAAAGTTTATCCTTGCATTTCGTTTTATGCATTTAGTTTTTCGGTTAAATAACAATCAATAGAAAAGTGCCGACTATGAGTATGTCAATATGTTCGTAGTCCGTAACTGCTGATATATCCACTTAAATCAAATAAAAAGGGCGCCTCGTTTAAAACGGAGACACCCTGTTATGTTGTTACTTGATTCAGATAATGTCTAAATCCTCGGTTCGCTTCTTATTGAGAGAGTCTTTGTAGTTTTTAATCGCTCGATTGTTAGCTATTCTCTGTGCGCTGGTTGTAGCTAGATTTGCATTTTCTTCTTCCAGCTCTCGAATATATTTTTTCGTCTTATACTCATAGTGCCAAAGGTTTACATTAGAGCGGATGAATTTCCATAAAATAAATGTGACATAGCCAGCTATGGGGGCACAAATGGCCAAACCCTTTTTCGTGGCTACGTCAGAAACTAAATATAGCAATGATGAATAAAATGAGCTAATGGCCGTAACCGACCCCTCAGATTTGGATACAAGTCTTTTTCTTGACGTTGAAGGCATTATTTAAGAACCTCTAAAAGCCGCTGGTCTTGGTTCTTGCTGTGATGCTTTCCAAGCGTGACGGACTTTCCGGTTCTTCTGTTAATAACCTTCATTTCATCTTTAAACAAACCTCGGAGGAAGCGGGCCACTACACTCACAGCATACAATGTGGTAGCTGTCAATACAGCTGATGCCAATGTAGTTGCGAAGTCCATAATGATTTAAGTAAGTTAATTTTAACTTATTATAGTCCTTTATCTCCAAAGGCTATAACACAAATATCACACCTATGATATATGATTTCCTAGAATTATTAATTTTTCGTAGTAAACATACTGATTAAACGGTATGTATTTATCAATTAGTGTCGTTCTCACATACAACAATGGTCTCGTAGGGAATCGAACCGCCCGGCGGCCCGCGGCACCGGCCGCCCGGCCCAAACCTCCTGATCCGTACCGGGGTCGCGCACGACTCAGGTGCTCAATCCAATTTAATTTTCCATAAAAAAAGCGCCAATCTTGCGAAGGGCGCCTTATTCTGTGGTCTCGTAGGGATTCGAACCGCCCGGCGGCCCGGCCCAAACCTCCTAATCCGTAGTCAGCTTGAGCATAAAACAAAAAAGCGCCCATCTTGCGAAAGGCGCCTTATTCTGTGGTCTCGTAGGGATTCGAACCCCAAACCTCCTGATCCGTAGTCAGGTGCTCTATCCAATTGAGCTACGAAACCGTTCCGTAATCGGACTGCAAAGATAGAAAAGTGTATCAAAATACAAGCATGTTTTTAAATAAAAATCTTGTATTGAAATCTATATAATGCTATTTCCCTTGAAAATCAGGCTTTCTTTTTTGTAAAAAAGCTGAAATTCCTTCGCTGCAATCTGCACTTTGGAATAAGATCTCCTGGTTAACCCTTTCAAGTTCCTGCATGCGTGCCAGGTCCGAATGCGAGGATTCATTCAGTACTTTCTTCATCGTGCCAATGGCGAGGGTAGGGGCGGTGGCGTAGAAACGGGCGAGTTTGTCTACTTCATGATCGAGCTCAGCAGCGGGTACCGATTTATTGATCAAGCCGATTGCAGCTGCTTCATTTGCTCCTATTTTCCTGCCTGTTGACGCTAGTTCAAACGTTTTTGCCATTCCGATCAACCTTGGCAAAAAGAATGTGGCGCCTGCGTCGGGCATTAAGCCGATCTGGACAAATGCGAGGCTCAGATAGGCTTCTTCAGTAGCTATCACGATGTCGCAAGCCAGCACCAGAGAGCAACCAGCGCCGACGGCCAAGCCATTTAATCTGCATATAACCGGCTTGGGAAGCGTGCGGATCGCATTGATCATCGGCTCGTAGTAATCTTTCAGCAGCTGCTCCGCTGTGTTGCCGGCTGCCATCGTTTCTTTCAAATCCGCGCCCGAGCAAAATGCCTTTTCACCTTCCGCAGTGATGATCAGAACGCGGATACTTTCATCGGCCGCTACCTCCGAAACCGCCGCTGCTATTTCCTGCATAAGCTTCGGGTTGAGGGCGTGGTACACTTCGGGCCGGTTAAGGCTCAGCCGCGCAATGCCATTTTCTTGAGTAAAAAGGATGTTTTCGTACATGGAATGGCGCGTTTAGATTCTCGGATCAGAAATAGAAATACACAGTAAGGCTGCTTACCAGTACGCCACACAGAAAGCCAGCAAAAACCTGCCTGGGGCTATGTGCATTCAATTGCAAACGGGCGCTGAGGAGTAAGCCTGCCAGCAAGATCGCGATCAGCAACGGATTGAGCAATGCAGCTTCATCAAAGCGGATCATCAGTCCTGCGAGCATCGCGATAACGCCGCCTATACCCGTCGCATGCGCACTGATTTTCCAGAAAAAACTTACGCAGGTTACAACAACAAGCGACAAAGTCACGCTGGCAAGTATCACCGATATCTGTGGCGCCATTTCTCCGACAGGCTGCAATTGCCACCCGAAAAGGTAAGTGGCAAGACCATAAATGATCACCGTTGCCAGATATGGTAGCCGCCGCTCATTTACATCGTCGACGTACAGATTTGTTATCACCCCCATTTTCATAAAATAATAGGTAACTACCGCTGGTGCGACAAAGGTGTTCAGGAATAAGAGTGTTAGCAGGCTGCCCAGTGCAGGAAATTCAAATGCGCTGACTCCGACCAGGTCTGGCGAAAGCAGGAAAAGTAATGCAAACAGGTAAGTTGTGAGGATCAGCGGGTGAAACAGCACTGATAGTATAATAGCAAGTCGGTTATTCAATGGGAAGCGCTTTGATCTGAATTTTAGTAAACAAAATTAACCTGAAAACGATAGTGTACAAAAACTGGCCCAAAGCTGCTGCAAGAGTTATTTTGATTTCAACGATTTAAAAAGTATTCCCTGAATGCAGCCATTTCTGAACGTTCCGCTTCCAGGTATTTTTCAAAAATCTTGTTACCAACCTGCTCCCGCAGTGCGGATATACCGACGTCGATCAACCTTAATCCGGTATCTGTCAGCAGGATATTGTCATAATACAGCCCGCCTATGCCCGACGGGCGTCGGAGATCGCGGTGGACGAAGCCGTTTTTGTGAAGCTGGTTGAGCTCGTCTTCAAATACATCCAGCCATAATTCTCTTGTACCAACTTCAAATGCACGGAAATCAATGGGCTTCAGTCGCTCCATGACCAGCATTTCTGCCTCAAACTCTTCATGAAAATCGAGCCGCACGAATTTCACAACCAAGCTATTAACCAGGTTTGCATACTTCATTTTCTCAGCCTCAGACCCAATATCCGAGCGCGTATCGTCCATAAAAAGTTTGGCTACCTCGGTTTCTGAAAGCGCAATCACCAGGTTGTTGGCACCAGAAGAAAGTCGGTTCGGGTATTTCATTGATTTGGCGGTCGATTTGGGATCAATTTAAGCTAGCTGAGCGAAAGTTCATATCTGAGCCACAACTTCAGGCGAATAGTTGCTCGGCATGAAAATTTAAGCTTGCTTTCTAAACTACATCACAAATGGCAAAGGCTAAGAAAAAAGCTAAGAAATCAGGCACCAAGAAGAATAAGCTGGGCGTAAAAAACTCACTCGTAAATAATATCAATGCCCGCAAAAAGAAGGGTACTTCCAGATCTAAAAAGAAAAAGACGGTCAGTAAGAAAGCCTATGCAAAAATGCAGAAGAACTGGGGCCGTAAAAAAGGTAAAAAGACAAAGAAAAGCGGTAAGAAGAAGCGTTAGTTCACCACGTTAATGGGTGAACCGCTTTGAAAAGCTTGCAGGTTTTCCGCAGTCAGCTGCATTAACCTTTGTCGCGCTTCAAATGTAGCCCAGGCTACGTGCGGTGTGATCACGCAATTCGGTGCGGAAAGTAATGGATTATCAGCTTTGGGCGGTTCCACGGAAAGTACATCCAGACCAGCTCCGGCGATTGTTCCATTTGTTAATGCTGCTGCGAGGTCACTTTCATTGATCAGCGGACCGCGACCGGTGTTGATGATTATAGCGTTAGGCTTCATACTCGCGAGGCTGTTTTTGTTCACGATCTCCTTTGTTTCCTCAGTCAGCGGACAATGCAGACTTACTACGTCGCTGTTTCTGAAAATCTCATCCAGCGAAACCATTTCAATGTCTTTTACAGGCTTGGGATGTTTGCGGTAAGCAATTACTTTCATTCCAAATGCCAATGCGATTTCAGCCACATTCGAGCCGATATCGCCCAGTCCGATCAGTCCCATCGTTTTCCCGGCCAGTTCTGTGAGCGGCGATTTGGAATAACTAAAATCCTGCGACGCAGCCCATTCACCTGCAAAAACGCTCTGGCTATGCATTTCGGCCCGATTTACAAGAGATAATAACAGTGCGAAAGTTTGCTGTGCCACCGAAGCTGAACTGTAAGCTTTTACATTGGTCACCACAATGCCCTGGTTTTTGGCCGCTTCAATGTCAATGTTATTAAAACCCGTCGCAGTAACCCCGATGTATTTGAGTTTGGGGAGCTGTTTCAGCGTCGCAGCGGATAACACGACCTTGTTCACCAAAATCGCCTCCGCCTCCCTGGTCCGCTCTGCAATTTCCTCCTGCCGGGAACGATCATAAATTTGAACATTGCCCAACTGCTGAATAGGTGCCCAGTTCAGGTCGCCAGGGTTTAAATTATATCCGTCAAGTATTACAATGTTCATGATTTCAGTATCAAATTAAATGTTGCGCCAGCCGAGGACTGAATAGTCAGTTCTTTTCTGATTTTGATCCCCGCCGTAAATAAGCGTTTTGGTACCAGCGAGTCCATCACTTGCCTCATCAAAGAAATTCATCCCTTTAAAATGTTCGGTCATCACGGTTTGAGTTGATTTGATTTCAAAAATATCAAATGCGTTTCCGTTTTGGGTCAAAAGATCAATTTCGTGCCCATTAGAATCGCGCCAGAACCAGTAATCATTGTGAAGATACTGATGTGCATTTTTCTTTTGATACTCGGCGATAATCAGGTTTTCGAAGATATTTCCTTTGGTCGGACTAGAATGAAAAGTATCCGCATTTCTGATCCCGAGCACGTGACAAAGCAGCCCGGTATCGTAAAAATACAGCTTGGGCGTTTTAACGATGCGTTTATTGAAATTTTGATAGTAAGGTTGAAGCTGGAAAATAATGTAACTGCTTTCAAGGACTGACAACCACGATTTGGCCGTCGGCTGCGAGATACCGCATTCATTGGCAAGTGAATTGAGGTTAAGCAGCTGCCCAACCCTGCCCGCGCAAAGACTCACAAATGTCCTGAACTGCCGCGTATCTCGAATGCTGGTCAGTTCGGTAACATCCCTTTCCACATACGTTTGAATATAGTTTGAATAAAAAACGCCGGGCTTGATCGAGCGGTCGAACACAGCCGGGTAAAAACCATTCAGGCATGCATCAGCCACATTGTCCGCCAGCAAATTCCCGGACTTCATTTCGCCAAAATCAAAAGGAAGTAATTTGAACAGGGCAACCCGCCCTGCCAGACTTTGGGTAATACTGTTCAGGAGCTGAAAATTTTGTGAGCCTGAAAGTATAAACTGGCCCATGATACCTGAGTTATCGACTATCGTTTGAATGTAAGAGAAGAGCGACGGAACCCGCTGTACTTCATCCAAAATTACTTTATCTGAGTAAAGATTCAGAAACGCAACCGGGTCGATGTCTGCGAAGGCGCGGTTATTTGGATCTTCCAGCGAAATGTACGTGTAACCTTTAAAAAGTGTTTTCAGAAGTGTAGTCTTCCCCGACTGCCGCGGCCCTGTTAATGCAATGACAGGGAACTTTGTGCTTTGTTCCCAAACTACTTTCTCTATATCCCTGATTACGAAGTTCATATTATCGAAAATGCCCGCTGCAAAGATAGGCATACTTTGAAATTACATAACTTCTATTTTGAAATTACATAGAGTTAACTTTGAAATTACATAGTCTCAATTTTGAAATTGCATAAAAAAGTCCGCTCTGGTCAGAAACCGGAGCGGACTTTTTACAGGTAAAAACGAAGCTTACTTTTTCGGATCAGTACTTACTTTCCCGGCACCTACACCTTCCATTTGCATGGGGTTTGGTGTTTTTCTGCTTTGCTGTTTGTAAATCTGAAAGCGGGTTGGCTTAGTAATGCGTGGATAAGCATTATTTTCTGTATCAATATCGGCGATCTGCTGGTAAGGATCGAGGGTCCATTGAACCACTTTCTTTTTGGTAGAAATTACCTTATTGATCTGCTGGTCATTGAAACGCCATATTTCAGCCGGGAATACCGCAACAGAGTCAGTGCCGTCTTCAAAGCCCATTTTCACGATCACAGGCATCGGAAGTCCGCCTTTGTTCTTCACTGAAAGCGTATAAAAATTGGTGTTCTGCTGAATCAATGCACGCTCACTTTCCGAAAGAGAAGCCAGGTACTGCTCATATTTTTGCTTATCAGCCGCTGTCACCTTAAATGGATCGTAGCGGTTATAGAAATCCGCCATTGTTGAATCCTGCGCAACAACTGTCTCCCCCTTCGTTTTTGCATCCTGAATTTTGCTCATTGTATTCTGCTTGCGGGCAAATTCCTGGCGTGCGAGCTCTTTTTCAATATCCGGATTTTGCGTATCAATGCTAAACCAGTCTACACTTACCAGATCCTGGTCAACAGCCTCGGTACCATAAAACCAGCCTTTCCAGAACCAGTCCAAATCTACGCCTGAAGCGTCTTCCATCGTGCGGAAAAAGTCAGCCGGAGTCGGGCTTTTGAAGCGCCAGCGATTTGCATATTCTTTAAATGCATGATCAAAAAGCTCACGGCCCATTACTGTTTCGCGCAGTATGTTTAATGCGGTAGCAGGTTTTCCATAAGCATTCGGTCCCAAACCAATTACATTCTCCGCAGAAGCCATAATTGGGGTCAGTACCGATTTGTCAGAGGACATATAATCGGTAATCTGATTAGGCTCGCCGCGGCGGGTAGGGAAGTTGTAATCCCATTCCTTTTCCGCCAGGTACTGGCAAAATGTATTCAAACCTTCATCCATCCAGGCCCACTGGCGCTCATCGGAGTTGACGATCATCGGGAAAAAGTTGTGGCCAACTTCGTGAATGATCACACCGATCATACCATATTTCACTGCCTCGCTGTAAGTTCCGTCCTCTTCCGGGCGACCACCATTGAAGCTGATCATCGGATATTCCATTCCGCCGCCCGCAACCGAGTGGCAGGAAATCGCAACAGGGTAGGGGTACTCAAAAGTGCGGTCTCCGTAAGATTTCAGAGTATGCGCAACTGCGCGGGTAGAGTACTGTTCCCAAAGCGGGTTACCTTCTTTCGGGTAAATGGACATACACCAGATCTTGCGGCCACTTTTGTAAACATCGGTCTGCATTGCGTCCCAGATAAATTTCCGGCTGCTCGCAAATGCAAAATCGCGTACATTATCTGCCTTGTAAATCCACGTTTTCTTGCCCGGGTTTTTATTCTCGCGTTTTTCGGCCTTTTCAGCTTCTGCCTGGGTTACGATCAAAACCGGCGTTTTAGAAGTTTCCGCTTTTTTCAAACGTTGTTTTTGAGCCGCTGTCAAAACCTGTGCATAGTTCTGGCACTCGCCGCTGGCTGCTACCACGTGGTCGGCAGGTACGGTAATCGCCACTTTGTAGTTTCCGAAGATCAATGCAAATTCTCCCTGACCCAGAAACTGTTTGTGGTTCCAGCCATTTACATCATCATAAGGAGCAAGGCGGGGAAACCAGTGCGCGATGAAGTAGTTCGCATTTCCGTCTTTTGGGAAAAACTCATAGCCGCTGCGGCCATAGTACTCGGTGATGTTGTAGTTCCAATCTACCCCGAAAACGAAGTTGGTACCCGGCTTCATCACCGCAGGCAGGTCAATGCGCATCATAGTACCATTGATTTTGTACGGAAGTGCCTTGCCAGCTTTGTCTTTAACGGCGGTGATATTGTAACCGTACTCGATTTGAGGGTCGAGCGACGCGCCTCTTCCATTATTCAGATTTTCCAGCTGTCCGGGCGTCATGCCTTTTTCGCTGATCGAACCAGTACGTGACATTGAGCCGATACCGTCTTTTTTGAAAAGGTTTTGATCCAGTTGCAGCCAGATGTATCTCAGGTCATCGGGGGAATTGTTGTAAAAAGTAATCGTTTCTGATCCGATAATACGGCGATTTTCGTCGTCCAATTCGGCTTTAATGTCGTAATCGGCGCGTTGTTGCCAGTACTCGCGGCCCGGTGCCCCGGAAGCTGCACGTGTTGAATTTGGCGTCGGGAGCATAGGTCCCAGCTGTTCAAAACGGTCGTTGTACTGGTAAGTGGCGGAAGTCGGCAGCTGCTGACCATAGGAAGCCATGGAAACCAGCAGGAAGAGTAACGGGAGCAGGAGTTTTCTCATAATTAGTTAGTCAGATGTAATAAATTCTTGTTATTCGGCACTGCCGCCAGTAAGGCTTACAAAAAGTTCGTTATTCAGGATCAGCGAAAACGCCATTCCTACTATAATCCCGGAAAGTATGTGAATCCAGCTCAGACGCTGTGCCCGCAGGATCTCAATTACTACGAAAGCAATGGAGAGGATCACAAAAACGATAATCAGCTGTCCCAGTTCGAGTCCGATATTAAACCCGAGCAATGGATTGAAAATGGAAGCTTCCTTGCCCAGCAATGCACGGAGGTAGTTGGAAAAACCCAGCCCATGGATCAGCCCGAAGAAAAGGGCCAGTGCGTATCTCGTTGTCGAGTTCTCTTCTTTTTTACCAAAAGATCCCTTGGGGACTTTATAAAAGAAATTCAGAGAAGCGGTAATTACGATGGTAACGGGGATCAGGAGCTCTATCCAGGCCGGATCAATGTTAATGAGGCCGAGCGTTGAAAGTGCCAGTGTAATCGAATGCCCGATCGTAAAAGCAGTTACCAGCACGATCACCTTTTTCCAGTCAATCAGGGTATATATTGTACAAAGCGCCATGATGAACAAAATGTGGTCGTAACCATTGGCATCTGTGATGTGTTCAAAACCTAATTGCAGGTAAGCTTGGAATTCGGACATTCAGTAGAATTAAGATTAGCAATCCCGACAAATTAATTGTCAAGACAAAATAATGTAAACGAAGTTATCCTTTTCGATGGAGGAATGCAATATGGGTTTTGTGGTCAGTAAGAGAAATTTGCCCGTTCAAAAGAAAAAAGACCGCGAGCATGTGCTCACGGCCTTTCGAAATTCTGACACCAATTATATAAGACTATTACTATTATTTGATCTCGTAGTTAGCATTCTGTGGATCCCAGTTCGCCCATTTGTCAGTCCAGTCGGTAGTTCCGAAAGCACCTACAACTGTGTTGGCTTCAAATCCTGATGGTAGCGTAGCGCCGCCTGTCAGCAGTGAAGAGCCCGCTTGTGGAAGCAAACCTGGTTTTGCAGTGATTGAGTTGTAACCAGTTGCCAGTTTAAGATCCGCAACAGCGCCAACCATGTTTTTGCTGCCAGCAGGGATGAAAAGTGCCTGTGTAACACCTTCCAGTACGCCTTGTGCAGGTGTACCAGTGATAGCAACTGCATTTCCGTCCATTTTAAGTCTGCCTGCAGTGAAGTTTGCGATGGTAGGATCACCTTCAATTGTCACAGCAGAACGTGGCCAAGCACCTGTGATCAGCGTATTGTAAACAGAGATTGCAGAGTTTCTTCTGATACGCATTGCAGAGTTGAACTTCGCGTTAGGTGTTCCGTCAGCCATTGCAATGGTCACGTTGGCAAACTTGGCCGAAGTCTGAGGAGTTGCCTGTGAGCCGGAAGCATCGTTGTCAGACTCAAAACCGTTTGAGTCACCAGCCTGGTCAGCTACTGCCGGGTCACGCAGGATAAAACCGTATTGAATGTTTCCTGAGAAACCATTGTCGGTATCGAAATCATCATCCAAACCACGGTAAGCGATCAGGTGTTTCGCATTTACACTGCCACCAAACCATTCGAATGAATCATCGCCTGAGTAAGATACCTGTACATAATCCACCTCAGTACCGCTACCTACGCCACCGAATGTAAGACCATTGATTTCTTTATCAGTTTCAAATGCGATACCTGCAAACTCGATACGTACATATTTAAGCTGTCCTGAATTATCAGCCGCGTCAGTTCCGCCGAATTTTGACTGGTTTTCTCCTTCGATTACCGCGTCAGGCTTGTTAACAGGCGCTTTTCCAAGGATGATCAATCCACCCCAGTCACCCGCCTTGCGTTGTCCTGCTGGTTTGTTTGAAGTGAAAACGATAGGCTTATCAGCAGTTCCAACTGCGATGATCTTTGCACCTGGCTGGATAATCAAAGAGCCTTTCAAAGTTCCGTCTCCTTTGATGATTGTTCCTGGTTCAATAGTAAGTGTTACACCAGGTTCTACATATACAAATCCTGAAAGCAGATATTGGTTTGAAGCAGTCCAGGTAGTATTAGAGGTAATTTTTCCCGTAATGGTTTTCATTTCACCTACCGGGGTTACGATTTCCTCGTCATCATCGTCGTCATCGTTCGTACAAGAGATTGATCCGAACATTGTAAGCCCCAACATCAGCAAGCTTAATAGTTTACCTGTGTTTTTCATAAATTCAATTGTTTGTTTTACTGTTTTAAAGTTTCTGGTGATAAAAGAGCCGGTTTACGACTGATGGTTTTGGTTAAAATTTGTAAGTGACACCAATTTGCGAGTAGCTGCCTCTTTTGAAGCTCTGGTATGATTCGTCGATATCCGTGATTTTTTGGTCAAGATTGCTGTCCTGGATCAGGCGGAAACGCTGGTTCAGCAGATCCTGGATTCCCAGCTTGATTTCGAGATGTTCACCCAAAGCTTTCACAATGTTCAGGTCAATGATGTTTCTCGGCATTTCGTAGACAGTCGGCTGCAAATCGCGGTCACCTACCAGGAAGATCCGGCGGCCTACCACATTGTAAAGTGCGTTGATCTGCCAGCCCCGGTTCACATCGTTGTAGTAAATACCTGCATTGATCAGGTAAGGAGATTGTCCCTGCAGCTGGCGATCGTTTTCCTGCCCGGCAAAGCCAGTTAGTACATTACTGTTGATCACCGATGCATTCAGCAATACGCTCAGGTTATCTACAAATGGAGATACTGTCAGGTTTTTAAGCGATTTGCGAAGCTCGATCTCAGCACCAGCTGTGTAGGCGGATTTTGCATTGTCAACATAAAATGACACTCCTGAACCTGCATAGCGGATACGTGTCTCGATCGGGTTGGTAAAGTGTTTGTAAAATGCCGCAACCGAGATCAATTCTCCGTCTTTCGGATAAAATTCGTAGCGAAGGTCAACGTTCTGGATCGAAGGCGTTTTCAGGTCGGGGTTACCCACACGAGATACGTCGAAGTTAAAGTCATAGTAAGTAAACGGCGCCAGCTCGCGGAACTCGGGACGGTTTACAGAAACTGAGTAAGCCAGCCTTACGAGCGATTTCTCAGTGAAGTTATAAGCAAAGTTCGCCGATGGTAGGAAGCGCAGGATCGGATTGTTCACCCGGATACGCGCGCCGCTGCCGCGCTGGCGGCTTTGCAGTTTTTGAATGTTGTTTTCAACACGCAAACCAACCGAGGCATTGAATTTCTTACTGAATGGAATGTAGGCGCCCAGATACCCGGCCATTAAAGTATTCTGTGCGGTGTACTTGTCGTCGGTATTGGTTCTCTCTGCGTAGTAAAGCTTGTCAATTGCAATGTTTTCAGCATCAAAAAGCTGCGCTGGCGACTGGCCAAGCAATTCCTGCGATGCATTGCCGGAGTTGGTCAGGTTAAACCATCTTGCTTTGAAAGCCCTGTCTTTCAGCTCGCCGTAAGCACCGGCGCGAAGCTTGATCTGCATGCTTTCATCGTCCTCATAGCCGCGGCGCTCGATACGGTGTTCCAGATCGGCACGGAATGAGCTGGTATATTCGGTCAGTTCCGAGTAAAACCGCGCACCTCTTGTCAAGCTTGCATTACTTCCCGGTACCAGCTCCACTCTGAATGGTTGGTCAGTTCCCATCGGCCGGCTGGAAATAAACCGGCGGTAATCAGGCTCGTTACGGATCGTTGTTCCCAATGCGCCCAGCCATTTAAATGTAGTATGCGCGCCCAGTTCGTGTGTTCCGCCCAACTGGCCTGAGTAAATGCTTTTGGATTCGTAACGAAATGCGTAGTTCTGTACTTCAGTATCGTTGTCTGTATTATATCCCTGGCGGAAGTTTGTTTCCTTATTGGAAAGCTGATTGAACAGGTTTCTGAACTCAATCTTATGGTTCGGATTAATGATCAATGCCCAGTTTGACATCACGCCCAGGCGCACATTGTTCTGGTACAATTGGTCCTGGTATGAATTCAGGATCGAAGATTCTCCTTTCGCCGGATCAAAGCTCAGGTAGCGGAATTGGGTAGTTGGTAAAAACTGGTGTGTTGATGAGTAGTTGATGTTGTTAAATGTAGTCAGCTTCATATTGCCCAGCTCAAACTTGTGGTTGTAGCCTAATGAAGCCCGCAGGTCAGGAGAGATCGACTTGGATTGGAGATCAAAGAACTCCGGCAGATTACGGAACCTGTTCAATGTTGCTGACGATGGCGAGTCTTCCAGTTGAAGTCTTTTCGTTGAAGGGAAGCCGGAAGGAAGCGCTCTGTCAGCAGATCCGAAACCGATCCAGTCAAGCGAAGAACCTTTGTAGTCGTTAACGTTCTTGAAAGTAGTATTGCCGCGGTAGCCGCCGGTTAAACTGAATGTAAATCCGTTTTCGTCAGGGACTGTTTTTGTATATATCTTGATAATACCTCCCGCGAATTCACCAGGAAGCTCAGGCGCGCCGGATTTGTAAATCATCATCCGGTCAATAGCAGTACTTGGGATCAGATCAAATGAGAAAGATTTTACGTCAACCTCAGTAGAAGGAGTGATCGCGTCATTCAGCATTACCGTATTGTAACGCTCGTTCAAACCACGGATAATGACAAAGCGATCGTCCTGAATGGAAACACCTGGTACGCGGCGTACAACCTGCGACGCATCGCGGTCCTGCGATTTCTGGATTTGCTGGGCCGAGATACCTACTGCAATCTGCTCAGCCTGCTTGATCTCGGTAATTACCGAAACGTCCGTGAAAGACTGGCGCTGACCAACAACTTTTACTTCTTCCAGATTGGCGACGTCTTCTTCAATGGTAGTATTGATCAGAACGGTCTGGTTAGGATAAACCTCAATTGCAATCTCTTTGGGCTTGTACGATACATAGCTGATTACAACCGTCTGCTTTCCTGTGGGGATATTGGAAATGTCGAAATTACCTTCGACGTCAGTTGCAGTTCCAATGGGAGGGGTAGAGCCTTTCAGTACCACGCTGGCGCCGATCACAGCTTCTTTGGTTTTAAAATCTACTACTGTGCCTTTTACAGAACCAGTCTGCGCGAAAGCCAGCGATGTAGTGAAGAGGAGAATAAATAACAGGGATAAATTAGTTTTCATTTTTTTTGTGTCAGATTTATGACACAAAAGTAGATTGCCAATATTACCCCAATGTTACCTGTATATTACGACTCAGTTATTTCAGAAATGTGCTTTTTGTTATAAATCAAGGAGTTATTCTACAATTCCCTGACCCTTCTCTGCGCCGAAATCTTCCAGGTCGTGCACAAACCCGTTGATCACTGCATACCTTACTTTCCCTGCTTTTTTGAGGATAAAAGTAGCTGTGTTGCCGAGGCCGGGAGTTCCGGAAGGTACAGGCTGACCGCTCCTGAGTATATGTAGCGGGGTTGTGGTAAAATAAAGCCCGAGTGCACGGGTGTTAGCGTCAGGCGCAAGTCGCACGTAGGTATAGCCTTCTTTCAGGAGGTTCAATGCATTCAGCTTACTGATTTCGCTTACATTCTTATAAGCAGTCGGGTACACTTTTCCTTTTTCGATGGTGTAACCTTTTGCATCCAGTTCCTGGCTTCCGAATTGCGGGTGCAGGTCGCCGAAGTCTTCTATTTTACTGTAATAAAAAAACTTGGTTGCATTGGAATAGCTTACTTCATTCCGGTTAATGCCCAGATCGGCGGTAAAGGATTTGCCTGACTGCCGCACAGTCGCATTCCTGACTACAAGATCATAAACCCAGCGGCCGTTTTCGGGAATGTTGTAATAATCGTCACGTTTCTCCTTTGTCAAAGAATTGTCGGCGATCTTGTCCAATGCAGATAATATTGCCATGAAGTTCAGCTTGCGGATAAATTGCTTTTCCGGGTCGCCCACATAGCCGCCTGATTCGATCAGTACGAGCGTTGTTCCCCATTTTTGTACATTATCCCCAAACCCGCGCGGCTCGTGGTCGTCGGCATACCTTGCTACCTGGCCCGGAATGTATTTTTGCAAGTTCTTATTCATGCCCACGATCAGCTGCATAGAGCGCTGGCGCACATCGTTGATTGACAATTCGTAATCGTAGGAAGTGGCCAGGAACGAAATCGTAGCCACCTTCGGGCTTCTGCCGGCAGAGTAGCGCGGGCTCTGGTCGTGGAGGTTAAAACCGTAGTCAGGTTTTAGTTTATCAACCAAACCTTTCAATATAGCTGCTTCCGGCGTTTGCCGGGCTGCGGCATCGCGGTTCATATCAATACCCTGGACGGTGCGGCGCTGGTACCTTTCGGCACCGTCGGGGTTGAGCATTGGAACAAAATACAAAGTCGTTTTTTCGAGCAGCTCTTTGCGAAAGCTGTCGAACCCGTCGTTTTTTCCTTCCAGGAAATTGAAAATATCAAAGCTCGCCATGGTGGCAGTAGGCTCGTCGCCATGCATTTGCGTCCATAGTAGTACCTTTTTCTTCCCGGTACCTACTTTAATCATCTGGATGGTACGTCCTTCAAAGGATTCGCCGACTTTCTCAATGGAGTACATTGCATTGCCCTCGCGTTTGGCAATTAATGGAAGGATATCTTTTTGTTTGAAACGCCGCTGCGTCAGGGTTGATTCGCGGTAGGTAGCGTGTGCTTTGAAAAGCTTACCGGCCAGATCGTCAGACTGTGCCATAGAATTTGAGGTTGTCAATGTAAACAGAACGAAAATTAGACGTGAAATGAAATGTTTCATGATAATGCGAAAGCAATTTTCAAATGCAAGTTACAAAGATTTCTCTAAGCAAATTTTAATGCAATTTTTACGTACACGCAAGCCACTATTTACATTTTTTACTTACATTTGTGCCATGATAATCGCTGAAACATATCATCATTTTCATCATAGCCATCTGGCTTTCGGTCGTCTTGGGTGATATGTTTTTGCAAGTAGTGTTGTAATAAGGTTGAATACATAGTATCCCCAGAAGCCCGATTTTCGAATCGGGCTTTTTTTATTTTTTCCATAAAATAGCCGGATGAAAACCGTAATCATTAAATACAATGCAGGGAATGTGCAGTCTGTGATGTACGCGCTCGACCGCCTGGGCGCGGGCTACATTTATACCGACGATGTGACCGAAATCACCACTGCCGATAAAGTCATTTTCCCGGGGGTAGGAGAAGCAAGTACTACCATGAACTACCTCCGGCAAACCGGGCTGGACAAGCTGATCCCTACATTGAAGCAGCCCGTTTTCGGTACCTGCGTGGGAATGCAGCTGATGTGCCGGTATTCGGAGGAAAACGATACTAACTGTATGGGGATTTTTGATGTGGATGTAAAAAGGTTTCCCGCTGCCGCAGGTATGAAAGTGCCGCACATGGGCTGGAATAATATATCTGACTACAAAACGCCACTAACTGACGCAATTCCAGAGAATGCATTCATGTATTTCGTGCACAGCTACGCGGCGCCGGTTTGTGAGTATACAGTAGCTACCTGCGATTATGCGTTTCCATTCAGTGCAATGCTGCACAAGGATAACTTTTACGCGGCACAGTTCCACTGCGAGATCAGCGGGAATGCAGGTCAGCAGATTATTGAAAACTTCCTGAAACTCTAATCACAACTACTCCGAGCATGATCGAAATTATACCCGCCATTGATTTGATAGAAGGTAAATGCGTGCGCCTCACGCAGGGAGATTACGGGCAAAAGAAAATCTACAATGAAAACCCGTTGGAAGTTGCATTGCAGTTTGAAGACGCAGGATTGAAGCGGCTGCATCTGGTGGATCTTGACGGGGCGAAAGCTAAGAAAATCGTCAACTGGAAAGTACTTGAAAAGATTGCTTCCAAAACCAGCCTGCACGTAGACTTTGGTGGCGGGGTGCAGTCCGACGATGATCTGAGGGTTGTTTTTGAGAGCGGCGCAAAGCAGGTAACCGGCGGCAGTATCGCAGTTAAAAATCCTGAGATCTTCGAAAATTGGCTGAAAACTTATGGCGGTGAGAAGATCATTCTCGGGGCAGATGCTAAAAATGAGAAAATAGCTGTGAGCGGCTGGGAAGAGGGAACTGCACTATGGGTTTATGATTTTGTGGAAGAGTATGTTGAAAAAGGGGCGAAGTACACGATCAGTACCGATGTGGCCAAAGACGGTTTGCTTCAGGGGCCTTCTTTTGATCTTTATAAAAATCTTCAGGATAAATGTCCGGGTCTGCATATCATTGCCAGCGGCGGGATCAGTAAGATTGAAGATGTTGAAAAATTAGCTGAAATGAACATTTACGGCGTTATTATCGGAAAGGCGATCTATGAAAACAGGATCAGTCTTGCCGAGCTAATGCGATTCTCCGCCTGATAATTATGCTAACAAAAAGGATTATCCCCTGCCTGGATGTAAAAGACGGCAGAACCGTGAAGGGAGTAAACTTCGTGAACCTGCGTGACGCTGGCGACGCAGTAGAGCTGGGGGCGCTGTATGCGGCCCAGGGTGCCGATGAACTGGTGTACCTGGATATCACCGCCACAATTGACGGCCGCTCTACATTCATTGAGCTCGTAAAACGTGTTGCGCAAACGATCAATATACCTTTTACAGTAGGCGGCGGCATATCCTCGATTGCAGACGTTTCTGCATTGCTGCATGCCGGCGCGGACAAAGTTTCAATCAACTCTGCCGCGGTGCGTAATCCGGACCTTATCAATGAACTTTCACTGGAATTTGGAAGTCAATGCATTGTAGTGGCGATTGACACACGTTATATAGATACAGAAAAAGGAAAAGAGCACATTGTCCACACGCACGGAGGCCGCAAGCCGACCGAGCTCAGGACGGTACCCTGGGCGAAAGAAGTGGAGGATCGTGGAGCCGGCGAGCTTCTGCTGACTTCCATGGACACTGACGGTACCAAAAACGGTTTTGCACTTGAACTGACAGCCACGGTTTCAGGAAATGCCAATATTCCCGTTATTGCCTCAGGCGGAGCAGGAGAAATGGTGCATTTTTACGATGTATTTACCACAGGTAAAGCTGATGCCGGGCTCGCGGCAAGCATTTTTCACTTCCGGGAAATAGATATTCCCGACTTGAAAGCCTATCTAAGTGACAAAAATCTTCCCATTAGATTGACAAGATAAACCAGACGAAATGAACGATAACTTTTCTACCATCGACTTTGATAAGTCAACCGACGGGCTGGTACCCGTGATTATCCAGGATGTTCATACAGACAAGGTGCTGATGCTTGGATACATGAACAAGGAAGCGCTTGAGAAAACTAAGACAGAAGGTACCGTTACGTTCTTCAGTCGCAGCAAACAGCGTTTATGGACAAAGGGTGAGACATCTGGAAATTTCCTGTTTATCAACGAAATCATTGCGGACTGCGACGGCGATACATTGCTGATCAAAGCTACTCCGGCAGGGCCAACATGCCACACTGGCTCAGATACCTGTTTTGGGGAAAAAAATAGTCAGGATGCCCGAATGGGGGAGGCGATTTTTCTCAACTATCTTCAAAAGAAAGTGATCCGTGAGCGAAAAATAAATCCTTCGGAGGAGTCTTACACCAGCAGTCTTTTTAAGCGAGGGATCAATAAAATCGCCCAAAAGGTGGGTGAAGAAGCAGTCGAAGTTGTGATAGAGGCGAAGGACGATGATGTAGATCTTTTCAAGAATGAAGTGTCCGATTTGCTCTTCCACCTGCTTGTTCTTCTGGAGGAAAAAAACATTGACTTAGATGAGGTAATTGACGTACTTCGTAGTCGTCACCAATAATCGCGTACCGAATGAAATTACTCCTACGACTTGTAATCAGTACTTTGGCAGTGCTTGTCGGTGCCAATTTAATTCCCGGGGTTTCGGTTGAAAGTTTTTCAACTGCCGTCATCGTGGCAATCGTGCTCGGGATCCTCAATACCTTCTTAAAGCCGGTCCTGCAGATACTCGCGCTCCCCATTACAATTCTGACACTGGGACTTTTCTACTTTGTAGTTAACGTATTCATCATTTATCTCGCCAGCGTTCTGGTGGATGGATTTGTGATAAGCGGCTTCATCTCCGCTCTTTTCTTTGGACTTGTAGTTTCACTGGTTTCCGCGATTCTTGGTATGTTTTTGGATTAGTGTATGAACGATCTGCAAATCAGGTCGTAAATGGATACACATGATTTGAAAACTACTGATTATGCTTAGTCAACTAGAAGAGATTAAAGACACGCTTTTTAAGTATTTCGAGACACGTATCGATTTATTTAAAATTGAAACCAGGGATAAGATCGAGCGCGCCGCTGTAATGGCAGTGTACGGTGCGCTGATACTTTGCATTGCATTGACAATCCTGATACTGGTTGTTATTTTATTAGGGACTTTCCTGAACAGGTGGTTGGACAGCGATTACCTGGGATACCTGATTTTGCTTGGGGTATTTGTTATCAAACTGATAATCTGGATTGTATGGAGAGAAAAGTTTGTCCAAATGATCCGCTCGGTTCTTGTTAAGTTCATGGGGGACAAAGAGTAACCAAGCTTTTAGCTACATATTCGCTGATAAATAATCTTGAATTGCTATTTTTGGATTCCTTTTGAATCCCTGGGCACCATTAAACAGTAATGAAATGAGTACTCCAATAGATTCTTCGGTAAAAGTCAAACCTTTTTCGTCAGATACTGACAAAACCAAGCAAGACCTGCTGCTGGATGCAGAGATCTACCGTGATAAGCTGGAAAGCCAGTGGAGCGACCTTAAAACAGACGCGACTAAGTACGGCAAGCAGGCGCTTGTGATCGGCGGTGTACTGGCAACTACATTCGTGGTGATGAATGCTTTTTTGCCTAAAACCAAAAAAGACAAGGAAAAGGAACTCGAAAAAGCCAGGCAAAAGGAAAGAGATAACGAACTGCTCCTGATAAGCCACAAAAAGCTTAAAGAGGAAAAAAAACAGTCGCAAGTGGTGCAGGCAGTTCAAAGTTTGGCCTGGACACTGGCTGTGGGTTGGGCCCGGCACAAGCTGAAGCATTTAATTGAAGACGAACGAAGAACTGAATGAAAACAGCGAAGCATCAAATTGCAGACCTCCTTTTGACACGTAAAGAAGAAAAAAGGAAATCGTTTGCTGTTCTCCTAGACCCAGATAAAGTTAATCTTTCTACATTTCCGAAATTCCTTGAATATGCGGCTGGTCACGGTGTTGACTTCTTTTTCGTAGGAGGCAGCCTGATCACCAACTATGCTATTGACAAGCTGATTTCAGCCATTCACGAATACACAAATATACCTGCTATCCTGTTTCCGGGTAGCAGCCTGCACATTGATCCGTCTGCCGACGCCATTCTTTTACTTTCGCTGATTTCCGGCCGTAATGCAGAATTACTTATCGGTCAGCACGTGATTGCGGCGCCGCTTTTGAAGCGCAGCAACCTTGAAGTACTGCCAACCGGCTACATGCTGGTGGAGAGCGGCAGGCTTACTACTGTTTCCTATATCAGCGGGACTACCCCATTACCCCGCGACAAGCCGGGTATCGTTGCCTGTACCGCAATGGCGGGCGAGTACCTTGGTCTCAAAAACATTTTCCTTGATGCCGGAAGCGGCGCTCAGTTTCCAGTCCCGGGTGAAATCATTGCTGCGGTTCGCGGAGCAGTGGATACGCCAATCATTGTTGGTGGCGGGATCAACTCTTACGAGAAAGCAGATATCGCATTAGGTTCCGGCGCAGATGTAATTGTAGTTGGAAACGGAATTGAACAAAACCCAGAACTACTTCCCGAAATAGCCGCCTGCGTGCACGCTTACAACACAAAGCCAGAGCAGGTTTGATAATTCACCAGGAAAATATTGGACTTAGTAAAGAGATTTAAGTTTTTTCTAAGGAATTTTTAAGTTCTTGGAAAAATACAAACTCAAAGTCTAGGAATATTCAAATCAATCCTGTTACCTTTGTAACGGACCTTAATTACACCCAAGAAATGAAAAAATTCTTTGCATTTGCGTTTGTTGCCGGGATGGTAGCTTTCGCTTCTTGTACTAGCAAGCCAGCTGACGAATCTGCTGACACTACTGCTGTAACTGTTGAAACTCCTGCTGTTGATACAACTGCTGTTGATACAATGGTTACTGATTCAGCTGCTGCTGACTCAGTTAAGTAATTAGACGTACAAGTCGAAATCTTGGAAAGGCCCTATGAAAATAGGGCTTTTCTTTTTTTATTTAAGGATGAAAAACATATCCTTTGGCCTGCATGTTCCCCCGGCCGCAAGCGGCTACTGCGCCGAGCTCTTTCATACCAATCAGTTTGCTTTTTCCTTATCGAGACCACGTCGCACGAGACTTGGTGATTTTACGGTCAAGCCCGGATTAATCCCAAAAATAACCGTAAATGCCAACCTGAATCCATACAGTTTTCTGGTTACTTACCTGCATGAAGTAGCACATTGCGTTGTTCATAATAAATACAAGATGAAGTTCAGGAAAAGGGTCGCCCCACACGGGCCTGAATGGAAGTACGAATTCAGCGTGTTACTGCAACCTGTTCTGACCGAAAGTATCTTTCCCAAAGACATTCTTGTGCACCTGGTTCGTTATGCTAAAAACCCCGCTGCATCTACCGGTGGAGACCAGCTGCTTTTCAATGCCCTCCGGAGTTATGACGAGCAGGCAACAAATACCGGCAGGACAACATTGGCGCAGCTCCACGAGGGTACCAGTTTTATGTTTCAAAATAGGGTGTTTACACGGGGTACGATGAGGAGAACACGGGTACTTTGCACTGATAAAGCTTCACAGCGTCTTTATACAATACCTGCCCATGCATTGGTGGAAGCGTGCTGATTATTTAAGATTACTTTTTTCTACAGTTCTGATTTACCTGGGTGTTTCGCCGGGTAGCCCGCTCGTTGCACAATCTGTGCTGGCAAGTGGTGATTGGTACAAGCTCGGGATAACACAGTCTGGTATTCACAAGATCGATGCGGCTTTGTTGCGTCAAATGGGTGTGGCACCAGCAACAATCGACCCTACCCAGATACGCATTTTTGGCGCGGGCGGCGCAATGCTGCCGCAGTCCAACCAGGCGCAGGTCACAGGATTGAGTGAAAGTGCAATTCTCGTTCAGGGAGAGGAAGATGGCAGGTTTGATAATTCCGATGTAATCTACTTCTATGCCGAAGGTCTGCATGTAATTTCCTACGATTCTGCAAAGGCCGAGCTGCGGCACCAGCTTAATTACTACTCAGATACCTCCTATTATTTTCTGAATTTTGGTCAGAAAGCGGGTTTGCGGATCAGGAATGAGAATCCAATCGCAGCCACGGGTAAGGTGATCAACTCTTTTGACGATTACTGGTACCATGAGACGGATGCAATTAACCTGCTGAAATCCGGGAGAGACTGGTGGGGGGAATACCTGAGCAGTGCGCCGCTTAGTGTTGAAGCTGAGTTGCCCGGCGTACTTTCCGCTTCCGAAATCAGGTTCCGAGGCTCGGCGATTGCTGCGGCGCAGGTAAATACGCGGTTCATCTGGCAGTTAAATGGAGAGACCGCAGGTGAAACTGCCGTCGGGACAGTAGGTGCTGGAACTTACGATGTAAAAGCATTGAAATCGGACTTTGCGACCGTACTAACAGCCTCCTCCAATCCATCCAGTACTTTCCGTTTGGCAGTCACGCACAACAAGAATGGGCAAGCTGCGGCGCAAGGTTATCTCAACTATTTTGCATTGCAGGTGAAAAGGCAACTCCGCTTTTATGAAAAACAGCAGATCTACTATTTCTTGCCGCAATCCACAGAGATAGCAACCTACCAATTTGCGGATCCGTCAGCAGGATGGAGCTTGTGGAATGTCAGTGACGCGGCACGCCCGGCTTCTGTTTTAAATCAAAATACTTCCGGTCCATTTACATTTACCAGAAATAACAGCCGGAAACCTGCCCGCTATATCGGCTTCAGGGGAGATCAGGCGCTTTCGCCCGTATCCTGGCAATCCATTGCAAATCAGGATATCGCTTCTGCCGAAACTCCCGATTTGCTGATAATCACGCCGGCTGCGTGGGAGGGAGAAGCAAAGCGACTTGCCGCATTTCGTAGTAATCGCAACAATTTGAAAACACTGGTCGTAGCAACGAGGCAAATCTATAACGAGTTTGCAGGTGGTCGGCCGGATGTGACTGCGATCCGGAATTATGTGCGGCATTTGTATTCAAAATCACCGGGTAAGCTGAGGTACCTGCTTCTTTTCGGCGACGCCAGTTTTGACTATAAGAATCTGTCGAAGAGCCAGACTTCATCGCAAAATGCAAACTGGGTTCCGGTATATGAGAGCCGCGAGTCGCTGAATCCGGTTTATACATATTCTTCCGACGATTATTTCGGATTTATGGAGCTAAATGAAGGAGAATGGAGCGAGCAGGCGGCTGGTGACCATACGCTGGAAATTGGCGTAGGAAGGTTGCCGGTAAAATCCCCAGCGGAGGCCAAGGTAGTGGTTGACAAGCTGATCCGCTACGAAGCACTCAGCTCGGAGGGCAGCTGGAAAAATATCGTGCGCTTCATTGCAGATGACGGCGACGGAAATATTCACCAGCGGCACGCTGATCAGCTGGCCAGTTTGATCGAAAACGACTTTTCTTCAAAGCGTATTTTCATTGATCAGTATCCTCAAACTACTACTCCCGAAGGCCAGAAAGCGCCGGAGGTAAACAGGCAGATCAGGAATGCAATCGACAAGGGATCGCTGATCATCAACTACACAGGTCACGGAGGAGTGAGCGGCTGGGCCGAAGAACAGGTGCTGACGCTGTCGGATATGCTGAGCGCGCGGGGAATGAACAATCTGCCGCTGCTGTTTACTGCAACCTGCGACTTTGGCAGGTACGATGATCCCGGTACAGTTTCGGGAGCGGAGACAATGGTACTTAGTCCAAAAGGCGCGGCGATAGGGGCGATAAGTACAACGCGGCCGGTTTTTTCAAGTACAAACTTCACGCTGAGCAAAGCCTTTTATGAAGCGCTGATCACGAAAGGAGAAGGCAGGTTAATGGGAGATTTGATCCGGGAAACCAAGAATAAGGCACTTGTGGGCAGCCTCAACCGGAATTTTACATTATTGGGTGATCCTTCCATGCGGCTCGGCAGTGGGCAGAAGGGAATCCGGTGGGTGCAAGTGCCTGATACCCTGCGTGCATTGCAGAGGGTAAGTCTGACAGGTGAGGTTTTTAGCAAGGTAAACAACGAGCGAGATCTGAGGTTTAATGGAAAGGCGCACGTGATTATCTATGATAAGCAGGTACAGTTTGAAACGCTGGGGAATGAAGGTAATCCTGAAAGCTATGCCGAGTTTGGCAGCAGGCTGTTTGACGGAGCTGTCACCGTGAAAGACGGTGTATTCACCTGCCAGTTTGTGGTGCCTAAAGATATTGATTACAGAATCGGTCCGGGAAAGGCGAATGTGTATGCCGTCAGGGACGATAGTACTTCCGACGCATCTGCCCAGCTCGCCTTAATCGTGGGCGGCAGCGCTGCATTGCTTGTTGACAATACGCCGCCCGAAATAGTAGCTTATATGGATAATCCGGCGTTCCGGAGCGGTGACAGGGTAGGTACTTCCCCTGTGCTGATTGCGCGTATCCATGATGAGAATGGCGTGAGCCTCTCGGCAACCGGAATTGGTCATGATATCACATTAACCTTAAATGATACGCTGACG
>NZ_JBHYGF010000078.1:5443-12014 GCF_051859145.1 Dyadobacter sp. | reverse complement strand
AACCTTTGGGACCAAAAAATAGGTACTGAGCTGCAATACCTGCAGGCGAAGAACAATAAGGAATCCCTTGAAAGAAGAATGAGCACGCTGAATGCACAATTGTCACAAACCAACATTGTGTCACCAATGGCGGGAGTTGTGGATATGGTAAATGTCAAAGTGGGCGAAATGGCTTCTCCGGGAATGGGCGTAGTCCGCATTGTAAACCTGAGCAACCTGAAAGTATCTGCCAAAGTATCGGATACCTACGCAGCGAGCGTAAAAAAAGGCGACGAAGTAATCGTGAAGTTTCCTGATCTGGATAAAGAGTTCAAGGCGAAAGTTTCATTTGTGAGCACTGCAGTGGACCCGCTTTCCAGAACATTTACGATTGAAGCAAACCTGCCTTCTGACAAGAGCATCAAACCCAATATGATGGCCAATGTACAGATCAACGATGCGACCAGCAAAAATGCATTGATAGTAGACCAGAACTTTGTACAAAGCACGGAAAAAGGAAATATCGTGTACGTGGCAACTACCGAAGGGAACAAGAAAGTCGCCAAAGCGCGGGAGGTGAAAACCGGTTTGAGCTACAATGGAAAAATCGAGATCCTGTCAGGACTTTCAGCGGGTGATCAGCTGATTACATTGGGCTACCAGGAAGTTTCCGACGGACAGCCGATTAGTTACTAAAATGCAGAAAAGGGGTTGGTAAGTCAATTGTATTCATGAATTGTCATTGGACTAACAATTCACTTATTCAGCGCAGCGGCGCCTGCTCCTTCTCTCATTCAGTCATTCATTCATTGAATCATTCAAAATTGATCACATGAAATTTAACGAATATAAAACCCTGAGGTTCACCAACTGGTGCGTAGAGAACCGGACTACCATCTACATCTTTACGTTCATCATTACGTTGGCTGGGTTTATGGTTTATAATAACCTGCCCAAAGAACAATTCCCTGATATCAAGATCCCGCAGATCTATATCAACACTGTCTACTTCGGTACTGCGCCTGCTGATATCGAAAACACGATCAACAAGCCCATTGAAAAGCAGCTGAAATCGCTGAGCGGGGTTAAGAAGATCAAATCCAATGCATTGCAGGACGTATCCGTAATCCTGGTTGAATTTACACCGGATGTAGCGGTTGAAGTTGCATTGCAAAGGGTCCGCGACGCAGTTGATAAAGCGAAAACCGATCTACCGCAAAACCTGGATTCAGGACCTACTGCCCAGGACGTGAACTTCTCGGAGTTCCCGATCATGAACGTGAATATCGCAGGTAACTATTCGCTGAAACAACTCAAACAATACGCAGAAGACTTGCAGGACGGAATTGAGGCGCTGCCTGAAATTACGCGTGTGGATATCCTCGGTGCATTGAACCGCGAAATTCAGATCAATGTAAACCTGGATCGGATGAAATCGACCGGACTTACATTCTACGATATTCAGACTGCTATCGCGGGTGAAAACATCAACGTATCAGGTGGTGAGTTGAATGTAGATGGTGTGAGAAGAACACTGCGCGTGAAAGGTGAATATACCAATGTAGCCGATATGGCGAATATCCGCATTCGTACTGCAACCGGCGCTACTGTCCGCCTGGGCGATGTAGCTGATGTAAAAGACGATTTTGAAGAACAGCAGGATTTTGCACGTTTGGCAAATAAATCAGTAATCACATTGAACGTGATCAAACGTTCGGGAGAAAACCTGGTGGATGCTGCGGACAAGATCGAAGCGACCATTGCAGACTACAAGGAAAATCGTTTTCCACAAGGACTGGATATCAATATTACTGCTGACCAGTCTATTCAAACAAGAGCCGACCTGCACGATTTGATCAACACCGTTGTACTCGGGTTTATTTTCGTGGTAATGGTTTTAATGTTCTTCATGGGTGTGCGAGACGCGATTTTCGTCGGGTTATCGGTACCGCTTTCCGCATTGGTAGCATTTGTGATGATGCCGATTATCGGTCCAATGGTAGGAACCGAATTTACATTGAACACAATCGTACTGTTTGCATTCCTGCTGGGTATCGGTCTGGTAGTGGATGATGCGATCGTGGTAATCGAAAACACGCACCGCCTTTTTAACCAACATAAAGACTGGACTATCCAGCAGGCTGTAAAAGCGGCTGCGGGTGAGGTATTTATCCCGGTACTTTCAGGTACGCTTACTACTATTGCGCCTTTCTTCCCGCTGCTTTTCTGGACAGGTATAGTCGGGGAATTTATGAAGTTTATGCCGCTGACGCTGATTATCACGCTGGGCGCCTCGCTGTTTGTTGCTTACGTAATGAACCCGGTTTTCGCGGTATCATTTATGGGCCGCCATGATGATGAGAAAGAGGCGCACGATACCAGCTTCAAGGCAATCCGCAGACCTGTGATCATTTTGGCCGTAGCCGCTGCGATTGGTTACGTCATCGACCGCGGGCTTGGTAACTTCCTGGTGTTCATTCTGGTACTATGGATGTTCAACCACTACATTCTGACACCAAGAATTCTTGTTCCATTCCA
Source organism: Dyadobacter sp. (assembly GCF_051859145.1). Lineage (GTDB taxonomy): Bacteria > Bacteroidota > Bacteroidia > Cytophagales > Spirosomataceae > Dyadobacter. The sequence continues at coordinate 9,497 of NZ_JBHYGF010000078.1, read as the reverse complement.
GGACCGTTTGCTGCCTGCATTGAAAAACAATTACCGCAAATTTATCGACTGGCTTTTACACGGCTGGCGACCAGTGGTTGCGATCGTATCAATGCTCGTATTGCTGGTAATTACATTCATTATCACCGGTATAGCCCAGCCTAAGGTACTCTTCTTCCCAAGTGGTGATCCGGATTACGTTTATGTTTACAACAAAATGCCGATCGGAACAGACGCGCGGGTGACCGACTCTGTTACCAGAATCATTGAGAAACGTGTTTTCGATGTTTTGGAAAAAGAGAAAGCAATGGATATGGTCAACTCGGTAATTGCCAACGTGGGTAAAAATGCCGGCGACCCATTTAACCCCGACCGTGCCGCAACTCCGCACAAATCGAAGGTAACTGTCGCATTCGTTTACGGAACCGAACGTGGGGGAAGATCGTCGGAAGCTATTTTACGTAAAATACGTGAAGCAGTTACAGGTATTCCGGGAGCTGAAATTTCCGTTGAACGTGAAGCAGTAGGTCCGCCAACTGGTAAGCCGATCTCCATTGAAATTTCGGGAGATGAATTTGACGAGCTGCAAAAACTGGAAAAAAGCGTTATGCAGCGCGTCCAGCAATCGGGAATTGAAGGTATCGACCAGCTCCGTTCTGACCTGGTGACCAACAAGCCGGAAATTGTAATTGATATAGATCGTGAAAAAGCGCAGCGTGAGGGTATCAGCTCACAGCAAATTGCGCTGGCAGTCCGCACCGCATTGTTTGGTTTGGAAGTATCCAAATTCCGCGATGATAAGGACGAATATCCGATCATGGTGAGGTTGAACAAAGACGATCGCGAGCAGATCGAGAAGCTGTTGAGCCTGAATGTGGTTTATCGCGATATGAATATGGGCGGTGCATTGCGCCAGGTACCTATTACTTCGGTGGCCAATATCCATTACTCAACTACTTTCAGCCAGATCAACCGCCAGGACCAGCGGCGCATTGTAACACTCGGCTCTGATGTTTTGCCCGGGTATAATGCCAACGAAATCGTGGCCCAGATCCAGACGTTGATTGAAGATATGGAGGTACCAAACGGATACACGATCAAAATGGGTGGAGAGCAGGAAGAGCAGGCTGAATCCATGGCTTTTCTCGGAACTGCATTCGGCGCGGCGATCTTGCTCATTTACCTGATCCTTGCAACACAGTTTAACTCCGTTGTCAAACCATTCATTATCTTCTTCACGATTGTACTTTCGCTGATCGGGGTATTACTGGGTTTTGTGATTTTCAACAAAGACTTCTCCGTGATCATGTCCGGTGTCGGTATCATCGCATTGGCAGGTATTGTGGTAAAAAATGGTATCCTGCTCATCGAATTTATCGAAGAGCTGCGTGGCAGGGGTTACCCGATGCGCGAAGCAATTATTGAAGGCGGCGCAATCCGTTTGACCCCGGTACTACTTACTGCATCAGCCGCTGTACTTGGACTTGTGCCACTTGCACTGGGTATCACAGTTGACTTCGTAGGTCTGTTCCGCGACCTGGAACCCGACCTGATCATCGGAGGCCCAAGCTCCATTTTCTGGAACATCCTCGCCTGGACGATCATTTTCGGTCTTACATTCTCGACGGTACTGACACTGATCCTCGTTCCTTGCATGTATTATGTCAACGAAAGAGTACGTGAAAAGTGGTTCAGAAAAGGCAAGCCGGAAGTGGTGAACCCGAACTGGCAGAATGAGACCATCTGATAAACTGGTTTGTTGTCTATTTCTGATCATTTTTTAAAATCAGGAATAGACAATAATTCCAAAACATTTATACATTTGCAACCCATTACCGGCGGGATGTAGCGCAGCCCGGTAGCGCACTAGCATGGGGTGCTAGGGGTCGCAAGTTCGAATCTTGTCATCCCGACAAGGCCTGGTCGAAAGACCGGGCTTTTTTGGTTTATTGTAGCGCACTAGCATGGGGTGCTAGGGGTCGCAAGCGGCCGCCGCCCGGGCTTCGCGCCCCGGTTCGAATCTTGTCATCCCGGGTGACTTAATGTTAGCTGATTGCTTTGCGTTGTAATACGAGCCGGAAGATCTGAATCTAACTATTTCAAGTGTTTGCAGTTGGACTTCTGCCGACAAAGTCATAGATTTCAGCCTTGTATTGCGATATTTAGATACTAAACACACTTAATAATGCTCTTTGACCCGCCCAAGTTAGTCTTTCGTCCAATTACAAAGAAAGACACCTACTCCGTTTGTTTGCTACTCGAACAATTATCCGAATTCCCTGGCGGCGTGGATGCAATTGATATAGAAGACAGCTGGAAAAACTTTTCCGCAAATGCTAACATTTACGGAGTTGTAGGCATAGCCGATGACAAGATCGCCTGCTATGGGAGTGTGATCATCGAATATAAAATCCGGGGTGGCAGGTCGGGCCATATTGAAGATATCGTCGTAGACCACCAATGGCGGCGGAAAGGGTTCGGAGAGCTGTTGATATCACATCTTGTCAGCTACTGCGAAACAGCCGGATGCTACAAAGTAATTCTCGATTGCTATGAAGAAACGGTCCCTTTTTACAACAAGCTTCATTTCAAGGAAACTCATTTTGGAATGTCAAGATATTTGTGAGCTTTAACCAGGGCTTATGTTGACAAACGGAATAATTCTGAATTTTCTGCGCTCTTTTGAGAATCTTCCATGTTGTGTCGGCGTACTATTCGTCTACATGGATCGAAGTATACAGTTCCCATCTCACTTTCATTATTGCCAGGCAAGTGAATTCAACAATCATCATTTAAAAGGAAATACCCTAGCGGGTCTAAGTCCATATCATTATGATTCCATTTAACAAACCATATCTTACAGGAAAAGAAGCTCATTATCTCTATCAGGCTGTGCTATCCGGCAAAATTTCGGGAGATGGTATTTTCACAAAAAAATGTCATTCTTTTTTTGAAGAGCGTTACGGCTTTCAGAAGTCGCTTCTGACCACATCCTGTACCGACGCCCTGGAAATGGCGGCCATCCTGGTAAATATCCAGCCAGGCGACGAGGTGATCGCACCTTCCTACACATTTGTGTCTACCGTCAATGCTTTCGTATTGAGAGGTGCTAAAATTGTTTTTGTAGACTGCCTGCCCGATCACCCCAACATGGACGCGTCTCAAATTGAAGCACTGATTACTGAAAAAACAAAGGTGATCATCCCTGTACATTATGCGGGAATTGCCTGTGATATGGCGGGTATAATGGAGCTTGCTGCAAAATATGGTCTTTTCGTTGTGGAGGACGCTGCTCAGGCCATCGACTCTTACTTCAATGGAAAACCGCTTGGTTCCATAGGTCACCTGGCAGGATTTTCATTTCATGAAACAAAAAATATCATTTCCGGAGAAGGCGGAATGCTTGCGATCAATGACGCCAGCATGAGCGAACGTGCGGAAATTATAAGGGAAAAAGGGACAAACAGGTCGCAATTTTTCAGGGGTGAAGTTGATAAATACTCATGGGTTGACATTGGCTCATCATTTTTACCATCAGATATCATAGCAGCATTCTTGTTTGCACAGCTTGAACACCTGGAAGATATTCAGGGGAGACGAAAAGCAATCTGGAACCTTTATGAAAAAGAGCTGAGATCACTTTCAGATTATGGGGTGCAATTGCCGTATTTCCCTGAATATGCAGTCAACAATGCGCATATGTTTTACCTGGTCTGCAACTCAATTGATGAAAGGACCAGTTTAATCCAGCTGTTAAGAGACAATGGGATTCTGTCCGTTTTCCATTACTTATCTCTGCACAAATCGACATTTTACTCGGAAAAACATGACGGAAGAGATCTCCCGGAAACCGATCGGTATGCAGATTGTCTGGTTCGCCTGCCATTATTCTATGAGTTGGAAACTGAGCAGATTCTCAAGATTACTGACGTGATACTTGGATTCTACCACAACCGTTTTTCGGCATGATACTACACTTGATGCACGATGAAAAATTTTGTGATAACACCATTAACAATTTCGAAAAAGTAAATCCGGGCAACAATAAATATCTCGTGTTCAAAGCCGATAAAGA
>NZ_JBHYGF010000078.1:3754-5423 GCF_051859145.1 Dyadobacter sp. | reverse complement strand
GGGAGTTTTCCGGCATATCAGTCAGCCAGAGCTTACCTGTGAATATTTTTACGAACACGATAATTTAAATGATTTCGTTACTGCCACGCCGGCAATCCGGGGCATCATAGCTCATTCCATAAGCGCGCTCACGGCGTCTGCTATTTCAAAACTGCAACAAAGAATTAAGATCTATTGGATTGTCTGGGGCTACGATATTTATCAAATGCCGAGAATCCAGCCGGGGTTATACGCACCGCAAACCTATTCTTATTTAGCTAAGGAAAAGCCACGGTTAAGTCTTCTTTGGACTATAAAAAAACACAAACCACTCCGATTTCTTTTCTACAATGCCCGGGGAAAAAAGAATGTCTTGAACTTATTGGAAGCAACACAAAAGGAAGTAGACTACTTTGTAACCTACATCCGGGAGGATTATGAGCTGTTTAAAGAAAAATATCCCGATACGAAATGTAAGTTCTTCAACGCAGCCTTTTTTGATCTGAATCAATATGTAGGCAACGCTTTTATGGACAAGAGAATTGCCGGTAAAAACATTCTGATCGGCAATTCAAATTCCGTGGAGTGTAACCATTTGGACGTTATCCAATTTTTCAAAAAAGTGCCGCTGGAGAGTGAAACAAAGGTTTACATTCCGCTTTCCTACGGGGAGGGAGGCAACTACAAAGAGGCGGTAACCAAAAGTGCTGATCAAGTATGGGGTCCACGCTCGTTTCCATTGTTAGGCTTTATGCCTTTACAAGAGTATGTCGAGATACTGCTGACTTGCGGCGTTGGCATCTTCTACCATTACAGACAGCAGGCAATGGGTAATATCATTGCCATGCTATGGCTTGGTGCACGCATTTACATGGCCGGAGTAAATCCTGCCTTCCAGTTTTTCAAAAGAATTGGTGTTCATGTATTTGATTTAAATCAGGATTTTCAGAACTACGGACTGAGCCCGCTGACTGAAAAGGAAATCAGCACAAACAGAGCAATCCTAACGGAAGCATTCTCAGCGGAGAAAGTAGCTCAGGATTATGCGAATCTGGTCAGGAATATTTATGAATAACAATTTTTCATGTCACTGAAACAAAAAGCATTTGGAGCGGCAAAATGGACATCTTTGTCAGCTGTCGCTACTTCCCTGATGCAGCTGTTACAAATTGTCATCCTGTCGAGATTTATTGACAAGGCAGATTTTGGTTTGATGGCGATCGCCATTTTTGTGATCGGACTTTCCCAGATATTTATGGACATGGGAATTTCAAATGCGATTATTCACAAAAAAGATGTCACAAAGGCCCAATTAAATACGCTGTTCTGGCTTAATATCCTTTCGGGTATATCCATTTACATTACACTATTTATCAGCTCACCTTTCATTGCTGAATTTTACCGGGCTCCTGAACTGGTAAGCATTATCCGGTGGACATCCGCTACTTATCTGATTGTTCCTTTCGGTCAGCAATTCGAAACACTCCTGGTAAAAGAGCTTAATTTTAAATCGTTATCTATCAGGGATGTAATTGGAAAGACAAGCGGTTTTTTGGTATCTGTGCTGCTGGCATTCTGGCACTACGGCATTTATGCACTCGTTTACGCCAATTTCATCCAGGCTTCTGTATCTACCTTGCTGCTTGTTATATATGGATTGAAGATTTTTAAGCCAAAATTCAATTTCGAT
>NZ_JBHYGF010000078.1:0-3744 GCF_051859145.1 Dyadobacter sp. | reverse complement strand
TGGAGGTTTCTTTTCCTTTGGGCTTTTCCAAATGGGTGAAAAAACGGTTAATTATTTTAACTCTCAATTCGATACACTCCTGATCGGAAAACTGCTTGGCATGGAAGCGCTTGGAGTATACAACATTGCCAAGACACTTGCATTTAAGCCCTATCAGATTATTAATCCAATTGTGACCAAGGTCGCGTTCCCTGTTCTTGCAAAAATGCAGGACGAAATTGAAAAGCTGAAACGTGCTTATCTTCAGATCCTTCGTTTACTTGCCTATGCCAATGCACCTGTTTATGCAGCAATGATAATATTCGCCAAGCCTCTGATCATACTTTTCTTTGGAGAAGCCTGGACTGACTCGATACCTTTTCTCAGAATTCTTGCTATAACTGCTCTTTGCAACAGCATCGGCAATCCCGTTGGGGCATTATTGCTGGCCCGAGGTCGGGCTGACTGGGGCTTCTACTGGAATCTGGGCATGTTGCTGTTTATGCCGCTTTGTATTTGGATAGGGAGTTCCTGGGGGTTAGAGGGCGTTGCGTGGGGACTTACTTTATTTAAGGTTGCAGTGATGCTCCCTGCGTGGGGCTTATTTGTATATCCCCTTTGTAAGGCTAAGTTTCTGGAGTATTTCGGAAGTATTGGTAAGCCAATTTTGCTTGCCGCAATCAGTTCCGTTGTTGCTTATTTCCTTTCCCCATCCATGAGCAATAATTATCTTACGCTAGGTATAGGCTTGTCAATACTAGGTTCTGCGTATGTTATCCTTGGCGTGCTGACTACTGACAGCCAGGAAAGGTCATCTCTGATGATGTATTTTGCAAAAAAGAAAGTCAGCTCCTAGGCCAGAAATGAACAGTATCAAACACGGATTTCCTCCAAGTCTGGTCTAACTCCATCAACAGCAAAAGTAAATGAAAAGTAGTTTGCCTGGATGTAACTATACCATCCAGGCAAATTGTATTCTACATAAAAAGCGACTTGTAAAATTTCAACCCTTCCTCCGCCAGTTCGTCGGCACTGTTTGCGAGTGGGCGCCAGATACAGGCGGCGCGGGCAAGCTCTTTGGAAGGTTGCCCGAAAGTTTCTATCACCACAGCACCTTCGTATCCGATTTCATTCAATGCGTCTCTGATACCTTCCCATTCAAGATGCCCGGTTCCTGGTGTTCCCCGGTCACTTTCGTTGCCTTGCACGTGACAAAGCAGCTCCTTTCCTATCTTCCTGATTGAAGCAGGGATATCTTTTTCTTCAATGTTGGAATGAAAGGTATCAAGAACGATTTTGAGACTTGAATGCGATACTTCCCGCACAATAGACAGCGCCTGATCAACTGTATTGACCATATCTGTTTCAAAACGGTTCAACGGTTCCAGTCCAAGCGTCACGCCTTCTGCCTTGGCGATATCGCTTACTTCGTGCAGTGTTTCAATGCACCAGGCGCGTTCCTGCCGTTTTTGTTCGTCGGAAACAATCCTGGTTTTTCCAACCGCCGAATAAAGCGGACCGCCGAAAACCGGACTTTCCATCTCAGCAGCAATGCGAATGCAATCGGTAATATAATCCCGCCCCATCTTCCGATAGGCAGGATCAGTGCTTGAAATATCACGTTCGGGTCCGAATGCACCGCTGATCGTGATTTTAAGATCAAGATCGCGGCAGGTTTGTTTTACCAGCTTCCAGTCAATGAGCATTTTGTCTTCAACAGCTACTTCAACAATGTCATAGCCAAATCCTTTTACCTTTTTAAAAAGAGGAATATTGGCCGTAGAAAACGGTGAGAACCAGATAAATGTACTTGCGCCAAAAAGCATCTCAATCGATTTTATTCTTCAAAACTTGGTACATCCACACGGATACCCCCATTCATTGCAGACTCATGCGCGCATATTCCCGCACAGGTGTAGTTAGCAGCCAGGGCAGCGTCTACTGCTGAATCCCGCTCTTCAATGATCGCGGCTACAAATTCCTGCACCAAATGCGGGTGAGAGCCGCCGTGACCTGCTCCTTGCAAAAACGATACGTGGTTAGGATCGTCAATTTTTTCGCGCTTCGTGAAGTGTTTGATCGGTTCAATCAAAAGCTCGTCTGTGTCAGGGACATCAATGCGGCTCGCATTTTCTCCACCATCAAAAATCACGTGGCTTTCGTCCTGCAATTGCTCCCATTCAAAAGACATTTTCGTCCCATACACATCATAACTTTCGCGGTACTGACGCACCACATCAAAAAGTGACCTCGTCGCTTCTGCAACAACATCAGAATTTTTGAGGGTGAAAGTGGCAGTTTCAACTGCAAACGGAGATCCGTACCTGCTTGCCAGGTCTTCCGAAAGTCGGCCAGATCCGTGGCAAACCACAGTTTCCGCAATGGTGTTGTTGATTTTTAATAATGGGGAAATAGCATGGGTTCCATTCAGCATGGGAGGGTACCCTTTCCAGTACTCACCCCAGCCTTCCATACTCATATCCTGGATATGTGAGCCGCGGACAAACTGGATCCGTCCCAGATCGCCATTTTCCGCCAGTTTCAGTCCATATAAAAACTCGCGCGTATAAAGCGCTGTTTCCATCATCATATATACCTTTTTGGCCTTGCGTTTTGCAGCTACGATCGCTTCACAGTCCTCTTTCGTCATCGCCATTGGGATCGTGCAGGCAGTATGCTTTCCCGCATTCAATGAAGCCAAAGTCATGCGTGCGTGCTCAGGAACAGGTGTAACAATGTGAATCGCATCTACATCGTCGCGCTTCGGTACATCTTCAAAATGCTCGAAAACCAGCTGCGGATCCAAATTGAACTTCGCCGCCAGCTCGTCCCGTGTTTCTTTGCTTCGTGTACATATTCCGACCGCTTTGATGTTCGGATGACTTTGATAAATAGGAATAAATTCTTTCCCAAAACCCATTCCGACAATAACTACTGTGATCTGTTTCTGACTCATGCTATGCTAAATTAATTTTCAAAAAAACTCTAAAATCTCTATCTGTTATCCCCGGGCTGAAGCCCGGGGCAATGGATTTCGGGCTGGCGCTGCGCGCCTCGCCTTGTATCGTGGCTTCCAAAGAAAGCTCCACCAATCCATTTCCGTCGACTTCAGTCGACGGAAGAAGCCGGGGTGCCTGCCCATTGCACTGCATTCCGGATCATGGTTTTGTATGGTTCGATGGTGTGCGACGCTGCGTCGTGGCCCAATGCAATTCCTACGATTCTGCCTTTTGGATATTTGACGATGAACAAACTTGGATAGGTGTTCTCGGAAGTAGTGGCTTTGCCGGTAGCGAGTATTTCAATGGGCGTCGCAGCGGGGTCTGTTTTGAAGTAGTACAGCTCGTCGTCGAGGTGGAAAGTAGCAGGGATACCTTTTGTTAATGGATGCTTTTTGTTGGTGATCGTTACATGAAAGGGTCCATACTTGTCGTGCCCGCGCGAACCTCCGCCGACCAGCTTTGCATTGTACTCAGGCCAGTCTTTCCAGTTGTACCAAATTGCAGGATGCGCCAGGATCAAGCCTTTTCCTGCATCTGCAAATGCAAAAATGGCTTTGCGAGTAGCCTCGTCGTTTATCGGCTGGTTGTTTGCCAGAAACAGCACGTCCGTCTCCTTCAACTGTGACAAGATACTCGCAGGATCACTGGTGTAAGTGACTTTTGCCAGCCCGCCTTTTTCCAGCGTAGCCACATCTTCCTGTTTGTACCAGCGGTCGAAATCGTGCGAGGAGCCGCCACCGACCATCAAAACCCGGATGGTCTT
>NZ_JBHYGF010000077.1:0-12059 GCF_051859145.1 Dyadobacter sp. | reverse complement strand
ATTCACCGCACCTTCTATCTGATAAGCGGCAGTGGCAACACCCCAGCGGAAATCAGTGCCGAAGTCGGACCGGGATAACGGTGCCTGCTGTACCATTGTACCTCCCGGCGGTTTAGAAAAACGATTTACAGAATCCACAAAATGGCGAAGTGACTTTTCCGGAAAGTTAGGAACATATTACAGAAAACCCCTCGCCCTGAGTTTCAGGAGGAGGGGTTTTAGAACCTTTCGGCTGTTTATAAATGGGAGGCTTACCTTACTACCACAATTTTGCGCGTGGTTGTGCTGTCATTCACTTTCACGAAGTAAGTTCCTTGTGCAAGTTTAGTCAGGTCCACTTCATTGTCTGTACCCGGCTTGGTATTAAGCACCAGCACGCCATTTACATTATACAACTTCACATTGCTGATCTGCTGGTTACCAGTAAATTTAATGCGGTCCGAAGTCGGGTTCGGGTAAATGCGCATTTGTCCATCCTCCTCGAAATTCAGGCTCTTGATAGAACTGTATGCAAAAGTCTCATCTGCATCCACCATTTTAAGTCTGTAAAGGTTAACAGCAGACGGACTGGTGTGGGTATAGCTGTAAGAAATAGTCGCTTTGCTCTCACCCTGCGCTTTCACCGTGGTAAGTACCGTCCAGTTTTTACCATCGCCGCTATGCTGGACATCGAAATGGTCAGAATTGGTTTCAAGTGTGGTGGTCCACACCAGGGAAGCAGTTGTTCCTTCTTTTTTGACATTGAAAGAAGCAAGTGTTACAGGAAGCGGAGGACCTGTGAAGGTAAGGCAGGTTCCGTCGATAGCCAGGTAATTTTCTGATCCTGACGCCTGGACACGAACGACAGTAGTACCCACGGGCATTATTCCAGCCAAAACGTATTTCTGCAATCCCCACGGAGATGCATCTACGATTTTGTCAACATCCCTGAAAACACTACCCAACACTTTACCCGAATTGTCAAGAAAAATGAGCTGAACTTTCTGGTCCCTGTTTTCAGTTACTGCGCCGTAGAAGATCAGGTTGGCCGTATTTCCGGAATTTTCATTAACCGATACATCCTGGCGGAATGAACCCGCACCTTGCAGGATAAGGCTTTTCGACCCGCAGTTCGCGATGATCGTTTCCGCACTCACATTGCCTGTCGTAATCCAGCCCACAGTACCTTCTTCAAAGCTCGCATTGGTCAGCTTGTTGTCGCTGCAGCTTTCGCATTCTTTTGCAGGAGGCGTTATCGACATACAAACACCGTCAATTTTGAAATAATCGCCACTTGAAACTGCGGTGAAACGTACTTTGGCTGCGAAAAGAGGCGCAGTCGCTCTCAGGTTGTACTCCTGCAGTTTATGCGTCTGCGTAACCCGGTAATCCATTTGTACATTGTTGTCGCCATTTACCGGGATAGTAATCAGCTGACCTGAGCTTGTGTAAAATTCAAGCTTGAACACGTGGTCTTTGGAAGTATCGTGGGTACCTCCGAACACTTTAACAGTCACCAGGCTGCCGGGTATCAGATTAGTTTCCTGGTAAATGCTGCCTGCTCCCGAGATCAATCCGTTTTTAGAGCCGCAGACGCTATATGCTTCGTCCTGGCTGAAATTTGTACCGGTTGACCGGGTCCATGCATCGGTACCAGATTCAAAGCTTCCGTTTTTAACCGCATTTTGCGAGTCCGGGCAGCCGCAGTCTGACGGCGGAGGCGTAGTAATATTCATACAGGCAACATCTACCTTAAAATAATTACCACTGGAGTAAGCCGATAAGCGCACTTTTGCCGCGCCCGCGGGAGCAGTACCTGATAATTTGAATTCCTCTAATTTATGGTACTGGGTCACCTTGTAGTTCATATCAGCAACCTTGTTGTGAGAACCGTCGATCTTTTGTCCGGCGCTGTTGTAGAAAGTCAGCCAGAATTGGTGCGTCTTGCCGGTGTCGTGTGTTCCGCCGTATACACTCACATTCACCTGCGCGCCTGCCGACACGTTTACTTCCTGGTAAATGATACCAGCACCATCGATCAAACCGTTTTTAGCGCCACATTGACTGTATTTGGTATCTGTCTGGAAGTTGGTATTGCTCGTCTTTGACCAGCTCGCCGTACCGTTTTCGAAGCTCCCGTTAGCAAGTGCATTTTCCGAATCAGGGCAGCCGCAGTCAGTGGGCGCTGGCGGGGTTATTCCGAGGCAAGCCACGTCAAATTTGAAATAGTCGCCGCCTGAGTAAATGGATAACACCACTTTTGCCGCATTGGCCGGCGCGGTAATGGAAGTTGTGAAATGTTTCAGCTGGTTGTTGGTAACCTTGTAGTCCATGTTTATGACTCTCCTGTTTTGGTCTCCGCCAATCTCCTGGTTGTTGCTTGTGTAGAAAGTCAGTCTGAACTGGTGCGTTTTGCTTGTGTTGTGGGTACCTCCGTAGATGGAAAGGTCAACCTGGCTTCCGCCCTGCAGATCTACCACCTGGTACACTGTACCTGATCCTGTGATCAGACCATTTTTGCTGCCGCACATATTATATGCTTCATCGGTGCCGAAGTTGGTACCATCTGTTTTGCTCCAATAGTTTGTACCGGATTCGAAGCTTCCATTTTTCACGGCATTCTGGGAACCCAGACAATCACAGTCGACGCCTGTACTAAATCCGGGCAGACTGACTGCCAGATTAAGCACGAAAAAAAGTAATAGTAAGGAAAGTTTTTTCATAAGGTAATTGATTTGTAAATGGTTAGCTTAATGAGTAAGTCAATAAAATGTACGAACAAATGTACATGCGCAGACCATCAAAAAGTATCACTTTTTTTATATTACAAATCAAACCAAAGTAGGTTTACCCTTAATTTATAAAGTAATTTTATCTAAATAATAAGAAGTATTTCGGCAGCAAAAACCGCATTATTATTTAAAATAAAGAAGAAACTTACTAATGTATTTCGAAACGAAGCGAGCAGTAATTCTTTACAACACCCGAAGCTATTGATATGAATTTTTCAATATCAGACCTTTGTAAAAGCAGGTGTTATCCTAAGCCGGATTTCAACTTTCAGGAGAGGCTCAGCGGTAATCACCTTGCAGAAAATGCAATGTGCGTTTTCTGCAACTTGCGTGTTGAAAAGTTCTTTGCAGAAAAAGGTAAATGCACCGTTCATGTGCGGGTAAAATTAATTGCAGGTGCAACTGAAAGCAGAGCTTAACCAAATAATAAGGCGTTTTTATTTAACGGTAACTCTGACATGCATTGTTTAGCAGTGTAGATATCGGAAAACGGTCATTTCCACTGAAGAATTTCGACAATTTTATTTTCTGCAAAAACCCGGCTTCTACAAGTTTTACATGCCATTTTACGAAAATCCACAACCTTCCTTTCAGGAAAAAGGATTTTAGCTGTAAAAAGTTTTGATTTTTTAGTTTGCATATAAACTCAGCTCACGCAATGCGAAGACTCCCCGGAGATCCTGCAAAGCTTTACGCACGCGGGACTTAACCGTACCAAGCGGCAGGCTCAGGTATTCCGAAGCTTCCTCATGCGTATATCCCTGAAAGTAAACCAGATCGATCAATGTGCGCCGCTCAGGTAGCAGGTTATCAACCAGTTGTTTGATATCAAAATTGGCAGCGGCAGGATAGAATGCCAGTTTGGAGTTCAATTCATGTTCGGAAACAGCCTGTAACTTGACCATTCTTTCGAGTTTCACTTCACCACGTAGCTTGTCAATGGCGGTGTTGCGGGCAACATTCAGGATCCAGGTGAAAAGGGTTCCTTTTTCCGGCTGGTAAGTACCGATGTTCTTCCATATTTTCAGGAACGTATCCTGTAATACGTCGGCTGCATTATCCTCGCTTTTCACGATTTTCAGCACAATGCCGTACAATGGAGCTGAGTAATTTTCATACAGATAGTCGAACCCGGTTCGATTGTTGTTCTTGAGCAGAACTACCAACTCTTGTTCTGCATATACAGCCTTTTTGCCCATGTCAGCCTTGTTTCTTATTAGTCGGGTTCACAATATTCTGGAATCAAGGAAGATAGTATCAATTCTATTCCAGCTTGCTGGCCCGGACAAACTGGGAAAATACGGCTCATTTTGGGGTATGTAGATTTTGATCTGTAACGCAGCACCAAAGTGCTTCCACAACTTTCTCACATGCACCTAAATTTCTATATTGGAACAAGTAATCACCAAGTCGCAAATGCCATGAAAAAATGCATTACTCTTCTTCTGTCCGTTATTCTTTTTGCATGTTCATCTTCTTCTGAAAATGAGGATTATAGCACGAAGCTCGACTCGATCTCGCAGGAATATTTAGAACTGGGACTCTCAATCGGAGCTTATGATACCGACTTTGTAGATGCATATTATGGTCCCGATTCTCTGAAACCTTCCGAAGGCAAGTCCGATACCTTTCCAGAAGCAGCTTTTCTGTCCAGAGCTGCTGCATTGAAAGCGCAATTGCAGGCATTACAGAAAGATACCTCCAACGACACAATTGCTACCCGCGCGGACTGGATGATTTACCAACTAACTGCATTTGAGCGGCGAATTAAGGTTTTCACCCAGGAATTTGTTCCTTTTGACACAGAGTCGAAAGAACTTTTTGATGCCACTGCGCCGGTTTATAATGAAAAGCACTTCCAGGATCTGATCTCCAAGCTCGACCGTGTTCTGCCCGGCAAAGGCAGTATCCAGGAACGTTACCAGAAAATGGCCGGGAACTTTTTGATTCCGAAAAATAAGATCGATACCGTTTTTCAAACCGCCATTGCCGAAGCGCGCAGGAGAACCTTGGCCCATTACAAATTACCGGAAAATGAAACCTTTGAGCTGGAATATGTTACTGACAAACCGTGGTCGGGCTACAACTGGTACAAAGGCAATTTCCATAGCCTGATCCAGATCAATATCAGTCAGCCGATCTTCATTGAACGTGCGATAGATCTCGCCTGCCACGAAGGTTACCCCGGGCACCACGTGTACAATGCATTGCTTGAAAAGAACCTTTTCCGTGACAAAGACTGGATTGAAGTATCCTTATACCCGCTTTTCAGTCCGCAGTCGCTCATAGCAGAAGGCAGCGCCAACTACGGTATCTCCATCGCATTCCCCGGCAAAGAGCAGGAGCAGTTTTGCAAAGATGTGCTGCTGCCGGTAGCCGGCCTGGATACTGCTGGCACAAGTGCTTATTTCAATGCATTATCTCTTAAATCAAGACTTGGTTACGCAAGAAACGAAGTTGCGCGTGGCTTGCTGGGCGGAAAAATGAATGAAAAAGAGGCGCAACGCTGGCTGGAATCCTATTGTTTGCTCCCGCCAAAGGGCGCAACCGATTATATCCGGTTTATACGGAAATACAGAAGCTATGTGATCAACTATAACTATGGACAGGATCTTGTCAAAAATTACATTGAATCGCAGGGCGGTACCGCGAATGCACCTGATCTCCGCTGGAAGCTTTTCCGGACTTTACTCAGCAACCAGATGCGCGCAGGAAAACTTTTAGAAAAAACGAAATAGTATGAATTACCACATTAAACAAGCCAATACAGCAGCCGAGTACCAGACAGGCGCAGCCATGTTCCGCGCTTACGCAGACTCTCTGGATTTTACCCTTTCCTTTCAGAGTTTTGACAATGAACTGACCATCCTCCCGCAAATGTACGGCGAACCGACCGGTGCCTTGTTCCTGGTAGAAGCCGGTGATCAGACCATCGGAGTAGCGGGGTTGCGGAGGATAGAAAATGACACCACCTGCGAAGTAAAAAGAATGTATATCAAACCCGGGTTTCAGGGAATGGGCATTGGTAAGGCACTTTTAGGCGCGCTGATCGAAAAGGCGGAAGAGTTGGGGTACCACACTATTAAACTGGACACACTTGGGCCGAAAATGCCGGCAGCTGTTAAATTGTACCAATCTTTCGGATTTGTAGAAACATCGCCTTACAATTACAATCCGCATGAAGGAATACTTTATTTTGAGAAAAAAATTTGAGTAACATTCCGGTGAAAGCTATCTCAACTTAAAAAAATTGCAAGCTGTCGGTGCGATGAACATTACCGACAGCTTGCAACATTATCAATGTCCTTCGCTGGATTCAAATCCAAGAATGCTGAGCCGGTAAGGTGTTGCCGACACCTTGACGCGCTGAATGCGGGCCAGGTTTGCAGTACTAATCTGCAGAAGCTCACCTGATTTAGGTTGGGTAATATACAAGTACCTGGCAGTCGCTTCTACCTGCGGCTTCTGAGTTTCGTCTCTGGCAACAGGAGCAATTACCTTTCCGCTTACTTTCTCTGCTCCCGTCGCAAGGTCAAATAGTTTCACCTCTCCATTGTACATCAAAGCAATGAGGTTCTTGCCGGCGAGGTCTATCTTTGCCTGCATAATATCCGCGCTGGCGAGCACCGGCTTCACCTCGCCTTTGTCAACATCAATGAGATAAGCGCCTTTTGCGGCTGTATAGCCAACAAACTTGCCAACACCTGCTGCCTCGAAAATGCTGCCGAACCACGCATCACCAAAGTCAGCAGGGTGTGGGATGAGCTTTTGTGCACCCGACTGGTCAACTACCAGTATTCCACTGGCAGAGCCGAAGACCGAAACCTGTCCGTTACTTGCATTTCCGTGAAGCCCTTTCGTCTGAATGCTGGAAGGATGTACAGTTTTACCGGTAACATTGATGATTTTCACACGCTCCGGCAAACTCCCGGCAACTGAACCGTCTTTTTCGGTGATCGCATAATTCCCA
Organism: Dyadobacter sp.; assembly: GCF_051859145.1. GTDB lineage: Bacteria > Bacteroidota > Bacteroidia > Cytophagales > Spirosomataceae > Dyadobacter. The sequence continues at coordinate 5,318 of NZ_JBHYGF010000077.1, read as the reverse complement.
TTGTCAAACTTGGTCATAGCACCGTGGTGCGCTACATTCCCTGCATTGATGAGTCTCATTTTTGCGCCGGTTGTATGAAAATCCGCCTGCTGCGCGATGCTCAATGTACCGTCTCCGTCATTGAAGGTAATAATCTCATCTCCCTTGCTCTTGAAGTGTGTTGGCTTGTTACCGTCGCCGATCAACGCGCCAAACTTGGGGGTACCTTTTACATCCACGTGGTCGCCGTGGCCTTCCAGACCTGTATCGAAGAGCTGCACATGATTATTGGCCCCATTTACCAGGGCACCAAACCTGCCCGCTGCGGTGCGGTATAATGCCGATTTAGGAAAACTGGCCGTAAATTTTTCGGCGGTCAGCTTTTGAGGGTCCACCAGCGACAGTTCGTTTGAAACCTCATCATTTACCAGGATGCGCACAAAACGGTGCTCCATTTCAAGCTCCGGCTCCACTTCCTTTTCCTTGTCATTATCGCAGGCAGTAAAGGCGAGTAGTGCCGCAGCGATCCATAAACTTTTGAATAAACCCTTTTTCATAAAAAAATCTTTAAATGCAACAATGATGCAAATATAGTTTCGATAACTACAAATGCAACAATGATGCAAATAAAGATTTCCTATTTGAAAAGATGTAGTGTTTACGCGATAGCTTCTTTTAACAGATTTCTGCTCTCTTTTTTAACAAACGTAATGGGCACAAACTCATCGGTGGGCGCGCCTATGTAATACACTGTCCAGTCAGGATCGTGGTGCGACAGCATTTCACTGATACAATCGGCGCGATGCGCTACCGGATTGGAGCAATCTTCCCAGTAAAACAGCTCGACCCGGTAAAATAAGTTTTGTTTGATTCCATTGATCGTCACTTCAACTTTAATCTCCTGCTTCCCCTGAAGCGGTGGGATTGGAATGGCAATGTGGCTCATGTGATTGCTATATTAATGTTCATTTAAAATTCAAACCAACATTTACTGACACCGGAAAAACTATTCCGAACGCAGCGACTTGACGGGGTTCATCAATGCGGCCTTGATACTCTGGAAGCTGATTGTCGCCAGCGCGACGAGCACGGCTAGCACTGCGGCACTCAGGAATATGCCCCACTCCACATCAATGCGGTAAGCAAAATCGTGCAGCCACGTAGATACAGCCCACCAGGCGAGCGGCGAAGCGATCAGGATTGACACAATTACCAGTCTGATGAAATCCCCCGATAGCAGCGCCACGATTCCTGCAACGGATGCGCCCATTACCTTCCGCACACCTATTTCCTTGAAACGCCGCTCGGCGGAGTAAGAAGCTAAACCGAACAAGCCCAGACAGGAAATGAAAACTGCTAATCCAGCCAGTATACCTACGATTTCGCTGACCTGCGTGTCGGCGCGGTATAGTTCGGCGAAATGTTCATCAAGGAATGAATATGTAAAAGGCTGATCGGGCACGATCCGCGCCCATTGGGCTTTGATAGCCGCAATAGCCTGCTCATTCTGAGTACCTTTAATCCGCACAGACATTTCAGAATAACCCCAGTCCTTTTGGTTGAACAGGCACAAAGTCTCTATTTTATGATGAAGAGAATTGAAATTGAAATCTTCGGCCACGCCAACGATGGTAGAAAGCGAATCCATTCCGCCGAAGCCGAAGCGTTTTCCGACTAGCGATTGTACCGTTAAAGTCGGCTCTTCCTGCAGCAGCTTTTTGGCAAGTGCTTCATTGATAATATAGGTTTTTGCATTATCTCCCGGGCTATCTTCAAAATTCCGTCCGGCGATCAGCTTGATCTTGTATAGTTTGAGATAATCGGGATCCACAATCACCTGCGATGATGCGATTTCCTTAATCGGCCCCGTGCCCTGGAACCTTACTCCGGTCTGGTGAAAATTGTTGCCCAGCCGCTGCTGCGAACCTGTCACCGACTCCACGTAAGGACTGGTGAGCAGCTCCTGTTTGAGGGAAGCATACTTGGGACCTGATTTAGAATCGAGCGGGATAATAATCACTTGTTCCTTATCAAAACCCGGATCTTTCGTAACCATAAAACGAAGCTGCCGCACAGCAAAGCCTGTGGCGATGATCAGGAAAACGGCGCTGGTAAACTGCGTAATCACCAATGCACTCCTGAATGTGCTTTTGCCGGTCCGTAAGGTACCTTTTAAAACCTTGATCGGCTCGAATGCGGAAAGGAATGCGGCAGGATAGAGTCCGGAGAAAATACCGATCAGCACCGTTCCGCCCAGTACAATCAGTAAGAGGCGCAGGTTGGTGAAAATAGAAAAATCGAGCTTCCGCTGACTGAAATCAGCGACGGACGGAAGCAGCAGCTTGACGATCAACACAGCGAGTACCAGCGAAATCAGACATAACAGAATCGATTCACCCAGGAACTGACCGGATAGCTGCAACCGTTGCGCGCCAATGGACTTGCGGATACCTACCTCTTTGGCGCGGCCGGTAGACCGTGCCGTCGATAAGTTCATGAAGTTCACACACGCAATGATCAGTACGATGATCGCGATCAATGAGAAGATATAGGTGTATTTCTGATCAAATTTCTGGAAATTGATATAGTCGTGGGTAATGTCGGTGGACTTTGCATGCACTTCTGAGAGTGGCTGTAAAAAGAGCTCGTAGAACTTCCAGTTATCCCCTTTCATATGCTTTTGCAGAAAGGAAGGAAATTTCTTTTCAAGGTTGGCGACGTTAGTACCCGGTGCAAGTTCAAGATAGGTGACCAGCCAGTTTCCGCCCCAGTTATCCATAAAGTCAGGGCGCGTGATTGAACTGAATGAGAACAATGCGTCAAATTGCAGGTGGGAATTGGCTGGTACATTTTCCATGATCCCGGTCACCTTCAAAGCGAGGGTATCGCTTCCATAGTGGTTGATCGTCTTCCCGATCGGATCTTCATTTCCGAAAATGTTGGTTGCATATTCCCGGGATAGCACCACCGTATTTGGCTCTTTCAATACATTTTCGCGCTCGCCTTCGAGCAGCTTAAAATCAAACAAGCTGAAAAAGCTGGGATCAGCCCAGAGGATTCTTGGCAGCTCCACCTTCTTTTGTCCTCGCATCACCAGCATGTCGGTACTGGCTTTGACGCGTGTGTAGTTGCGGATCTCGGGATATTCGTTTTTGAGGGTAGGTCCCATCGGGAACATAGAAAGCGCGACTTTCTGGGGCGCAACCATTCCTTCAAACTTCTGTACTTCGTCGAGACGGTAAATATTCTTTGTGTGCTGCCGGTCAAAGCTTTTTTCATAAAACACAAATAACATGATCACAATGCAGGCTGCCATACTTACTGCCAGACCGATGATATTAATCGCAGAAAAAACCTTGTTTTTCCAGATATTCCGAAATGCAATTTTGAGGTAGTTTTTAAGCATCTGCCTGTCAGAAAAAAGGGTTAGCACTCACATGATTGAAGTAATACTTCGGGAGCTGTTTCATGTAAATAACCTTTTTCAACAAACCTATGCCAAGTATTGTAACCTGTTTACATTCAGACTACTACGCGAGTATAAACCAAAAAAAATGTTCAAAAGCGGACAAGCTTGTCCACCTTTGAACATTGTAAATTGCGGTAACAATCCGGATTGGCTACCAGGTCTTAGAAATGCCCAGAAAACCACCGGTGCTGTTCCTGAAAATTTCCCCGCTATCTGTCGACAGGCGGGCTGTAATACTCGTATTTCTTAGTTTAGGAAGTTTGTACCCGGCAGATGCCAGAAGTGACAATTGACTGCGTGCAGGCTCAAAGCTGTCGCCCGGTGTCCCAAAGTTGCGGCTGAACGATCCGCGCACTCCAAATTGCCAGGCGCTACCTAAACCAGCCTGTGCCCCTGCATACCATACGTTGACGCGATTGTTGGGATAAAAGCGCCCGTTCTTCGGCTTGCCTGGGTCCATATCTTTGCCGGGGATAATGAAAGGTGTCCCGACCGCATTGCCCTGATAAGACCATCCCTGCACATACTGACTATGGTTGAAATAATTATCCGCACCCTGGAATTTGCTGCCGGGTATATAGAATGTCGATCCGGACTGATCTTTGGTAGTCAGGAATTCCAGCGTAAGCCGCGTAACGCTGAACATATTCCCAGTAACAGCAGTCTTCGTTTTGAAACTGATCCCATAAAGCCCGTCAGGAACATTTTTGAAAATCATACTTGAAACATCTTCAAAAGGATGCTGGTGGTATACAAACATATTGTAGCCGAGCACCTTTGCTTCCACGCCGAAATCATAACTCCCGAGGTGGTTGCCAAGACGGTAGCTGTCAAATGCACCGTAACCGTTTTTCTTGTACCAGTTTTTAGGTGTATAGGCAAATACAATGTTCGGGTAGAGGCTCCATGAGGAAGGGAATTTTCCGTCTTTGGCAAGATCGGGTTCATTTTTGAGATAATCAGCCTGCCCTGCCCAAAGCACGTTATGATTTAATCCGGCGTATACCTTCACATTCGATTTGGGCTTCCCAAAACGGAAATACATAAACTTCTGATGCAAACGCACACCTTCAAGGTAGTTGGTGGCAAACCAGCCGTGCGAGAACCCTGCATGGATCGCCAGGAAATTTTTCGTGAATTTTAATGGGGTAAAGCCGATGGTACCGATCTGCACTTTGGGAATCGGCAGCGCATTTCCTGAGCCGGAGTAAAAGCCCATAGTCAGCGTGGAGTCTCCCAGCCCCATCAGCTCCATTCTCCTGCCGGCATACAACTCCAAGTTTTTGAAACGCACGCTGGCATACGCTTCGGGCAACAGGACTCTGGCGTCGTTTGCTTTGGAATAAATCAATACCGGCTTCACAGAGGCACTCCAGTCCAGCCTGCGTGGCTTTTTACTGAGGCTATCATAAAAAACATAGTTCCTGCGCAGCGCAACAGACGCCAATGCGGCCGGGGCATCGGTAGGAATAATACCAAACTGATTGGTACGTAGCCAGAACGGGGTAGCCTCGTCAGAAGCGGCGATCACGCCAAGTTCCGCCCGGGCCGAAAAGTTGGCTAGTAAGGGTTTCCCCTGTCCAAACAAGCAGGCCGACCTTAGCACTGCTATCGCTATGAATGTGATTGTAAATATTCTGGGCAGAGGCATCTTGCTAGATGAAGTAATATACTGCAAGATAAGAGCTTGCCATTTATATCTATGCGCATCCTTCTAAAAACGCAGAATTACTCCTTAGGGTTTTAGAAAAGGAGGAAAGGGATGAAGGGGAGGAAGTGGACGAAGGGGAGCTTCCTCCTGTCACGTCCTGAAATAGGTTGACCTTAACCACAGGGAGATTTATGCAGCATGACCGTCCGAAAGTAGTGA
>NZ_JBHYGF010000076.1:959-12061 GCF_051859145.1 Dyadobacter sp. | reverse complement strand
AGGAAAATCGCAACGCGGCCCGGATTTGAGCTGGCGACAGCTGCCGATCAAGGAGCGGATCTCCCACGCACTGGTAAAAGGGATCTCTGACTATATAGATGAAGATATTGAAGAATGCCGCCACTTGTACAGCCGGCCTTTGGAGGTGATTGAGGGACCTTTGATGGACGGAATGAGCATTGTGGGAGATCTTTTCGGCGAGGGAAAAATGTTTCTGCCGCAGGTTGTAAAATCGGCTAGGGTGATGAAAAAAGCTGTGGCTTATCTGCAACCTTTTATTGAAGCTGAAAAAAGTGAGGGAGGAAGCTCGGCGGGTAAAATCCTGCTTGCTACCGTAAAAGGCGACGTGCACGATATTGGTAAAAACATTGTAGGTGTGGTGCTCGGTTGTAATAATTACGAAATCATCGACCTCGGCGTAATGGTACCCACCGACAAGATCCTGGCGGCCGCAGAAGAGCACAATGTGGATATCATCGGGTTGTCGGGACTGATTACGCCTTCCCTGGATGAAATGGTAGGTGTAGCAAAAGAAATGGAGCGCAGAAAGCTGAAAACGCCGCTTCTGATTGGCGGGGCGACTACTTCACGCATTCACACAGCAGTAAAAATCGACCCGAATTATTCCGGTCCGGTTATTCACGTACTCGATGCTTCGCGTTCGGTACCGGTGGCCGGCAAATTGATCCAGAGTGAGAAAAGCCAGGCAGATGTACTCGCGGATATTAAGTTAGAGTATGCAAAACTGCGCGATGATCACGCCAAAAGAGGCGGTGAAAAAGCGCATATCAGCATTGAAAAAGCGCGTGAGAACAAAGCGAAGATCAATTGGAGCGAATTCACAGCAACGAAGCCGCAGTTCCTCGGAACCCGCGTTTATGATGATTATGATCTGTCGGATATTGCAAAATACATTGACTGGACACCATTCTTCCAAACCTGGCAGCTGCACGGGAAGTATCCTAAGATATTCGAAGACAAGGTGGTAGGACAGGAGGCAATGAAGTTATACGAAGATGCTGCTGTTCTGCTGGGTGAAATCATTCGTGATAAAACGCTCAAAGCGAAAGCAGTAATAGGTTTCTGGCCGGCAAATTCCATTCAGGATGATATCGTGCTGCATAGTTTCGAAGAAGAAACACGTGAAGTTCCGTGTGAGCGTCACGGTTCGCACAATCACATTGAATACCGGATCAGCCAGCATGCGGAAGAAAATCTGAATGCAGGAGAGCTGGTAGCAGATACCGCGGCGGTTTTGCATCATTTACGCCAGCAAAGTCAGAAAGCTTCCAATCTGCCCAACTATTGCCTGTCAGACTTCGTAGCGCCCTTGGAAAGCGGCCACCAGGATTATATCGGAGGGTTTGCAGTGACTGCGGGAATCGGCATTGAGCCGCTGATTGAGAAATATGAAAAAGACCACGACGATTACAACAGTATCATGATCAAGGCGCTTGCGGACAGACTGGTTGAGGCGCTTGCGGAGCTGATGCACGAAAAGGTAAGAAAGGAATTGTGGGGTTATGATAAAAGTGAAAGCCTGTCCAATGAAGAGCTGATCAAAGAAGCGTATAGAGGTATCCGTCCCGCGCCGGGCTATCCTGCCTGCCCGGATCATACCGAGAAAAGAATGCTTTTTGATCTGTTAAAAGCAGAGGAAATCGGCATTAAGCTGACGGAAAGTTTCGCTATGTATCCTGCAAGCAGCGTAAGCGGCTGGTATTTTTCACACCCTGAAAGCAGGTATTTCCCGGTTGGAAAAATATTCAAAGACCAGGTTGAGGATTACGCCCGCAGAAAAGAAATGTCTGTGGAAGACACAGAAAAATGGCTGTCCCCGGTTTTGGGATATTAATTTGTTTAGAATCAGGTATTTTCAAGGGATGTGAATTGATTCACATCCCTTTTTTTATTTGGGAAAAATATACTTTTTTATCACTATACGCGTATCTAAAATAGAGCATCGAGCAATAAACAGGTATTTATACTCTATTTTCTCAATATTTTCCAGTAGATATTTGTCTAATTGAAGTAGTAAATAGTTTATTAGCCATGAAAAGAAATATTTCAGTATTCATTCTTCTGATTCTGCTTGCATCTTCATTTAAATACAGAACCAAGGCAAGAGAAAACAGCCAGCCATTTTTGCCTGATCGTTTAAGAAATATGGTTCCCGCAAAACCTGCGGAACAAAATACATTTGAAGCTGCGGTAACTAAAATGCAGCAGGCAAATCTTGAAATGGCAAATGGTAATCCCGAGCTTTTTAAATCATTGTGGCAACAAAGTGATGATGTAACATTTTTCGGAGACAACAAAAATGCTGAACTCAAAGGTTGGAATGCAATTTCGGCCAGTCTCGACTCCACGAAGAAGCCAGTCTCTTCTGATATCAGTTATACTTTCGAAAAAATAGCCAGTGACGAAGGTGATTTACAAGCCTATCTAATACAAAAGGAACATTACAAACCTGCTGCCGGAAAATCCAGGGATTTACAGGTGACCGTCGTTTTCCGGAAGGAAAATGGCGAATGGAAAATTGTTCACCGCCACGCAGACAGTATCTTACCCTCCAAGAAATCAGACGAAACTGCTAAATAATTGCGCTGAGTCCTGATATTTAATCCGGCGTAGCACATACCGATATTTTGTTGTTATTTTTGCACCTTTGGCTAAAAAGTGACGACGGAATATTTATGGAAAGATTTACAGGACTGCTCGGTATTGTGCTGATCCTCGGCATTGCACTCGCAATGTCAAACAACAGAAAAGCAATTAATTACCGTACCGTTGGCGTGGGTCTTGCGTTGCAGTTCGGTCTGGCAGTCTTCATCCTCCGAACGGATATTGGTCAGGCAGTCTTTCAGTGGTTAGGTGAAAAAGTACAGAAGCTCCTTTCGTTTTCAGACAAGGGAGCTGATTTTGTTTTTAGCACATTGGTAAGGCCGGATCTTATGCAGCGCGCATTCGGGCCTGGTAACGATTTCGTTTTCTTCTTCAAGATTATCCCTACCATCATTTTCGTCGCTGTGCTCGTGAATATGCTCTATCATTTGGGGATTATGCAACGGGTGGTATCATTTATTGCAAGAGGTGTATACTGGCTGATGGGCGTGAGCGGGGTAGAAGCGCTTTCCAATGTAGCAAGTACATTTGTTGGACAGGTTGAGGCGCAGATCATGATCAAGCCTTACCTGAAAAATATGACCAATTCGGAGTTGATGGCTTCGATGACAGGTAGCTTTGCTTGCATTGCCGGTGGGGTAATGGCGGTCTATATTTCTTTGGGAGTACCCGCGCCTTACCTGATCGCTGCAAGTTTGATGGCGGCCCCCGGTGCATTAGTTATTTCCAAAATCGTTTTTCCCGAAACACTGCAGTCTGATTCAAAAGGTGCTGTAAAACTGGAAATCCAGAAAACGCACGCCAATTTGCTGGATGCAATTGCAGGCGGCGCTAGTGAAGGCTTGAAAGTAGGGTTCAATGTGATTGCAATGCTGATCGGTTTTATCGCGCTGGTTGCATTGCTGGATTATCTGCTGGGCTACATAGGCGGACTTTTCTCATTTCCGCAACTCAGCTTCAACTTCCTTCTAGGAAAAGTATTCTCAGTTTTCGCGTGGGCAATGGGAGTGCCTGCGAAAGACATTGAAACCGCGGGCTCATTGATGGGTACTAAAATGGTAATCAATGAATTTGTAGCCTATCTTGACCTGGTGAAGGTGAAAGATACCCTTGACCAGAAAACAATCGTTATCACAAGTTTTGCATTGTGCGGCTTTGCGAATTTTAGCTCCATCGCCATTCAGGTAGGAGGAATTGGCGAGCTCGCCCCCACGCGGCGCGCTGACCTTGCGCGGCTGGGCTTCAAAGCATTGATATGCGGTACGCTGGCTTCTTACATGTCGGCGACATTGGCCGGCTTGCTGTTATGATTAGGTAAAATCCGGTTCCTGATCTTCATGTTGGCATAGATATTTCTGACCTGTTTTCAACTTAACAGTACAGAAACACTATTCCATGAAAAATATCAAACTGTATTTCTCTATCATCAAAGAAAGTTTTGGCGAGTTTATGAACGATAGCGGGCTCAAATTGAGTGCAGCGCTATCGTACTATACCATATTTTCACTGGCGCCGATGCTGCTTGTGATCATATCGATTTTCAGTATTTTTTTCGGTAAAGATGCCATTCAAGGCGAGCTTTTTGGTCAGATCAGCGGACTGGTCGGCGCGAGTGCTGCGGAACAGTTGCAGGAAATCCTGAAAAATGCGGAGCTCTCCAATAAGTCGGGAATGGCGGCAGGAATCGGGATCGTCACGCTGCTCATCGGTGCGACCGGGGTTTTTGCCGAAATGCAGGACTCCATTAACTACATCTGGTCGATCAAATCCAAGCCTAAGAAAGGGTGGCTGCAGTACCTGAAAAACAGGCTGATTTCATTCTCTATGATACTTACCCTGGGCTTCTTGCTTGTGGTGTCACTAGGCGCGAGTGCGCTGGTTGATCTTTTGAGCAACCGGCTTGAACGCTATTTTTCGGAAGCTTCCGTAGTACTTTTCTACATCGTTAACCTGGCATTGGTACTTACCATCATAACATCTCTGTTTACCGTCATCTTCAAGGTTCTCCCGGACGGTGAATTGCGATGGAAAGAATGCATGGTAGGGGCGGGATTTACTGCTATCCTCTTCCTGATCGGTAAATTCGTGATCAGCTTTTACCTGGGTAAGTCGGATCTGGGGGCGGCTTACGGTACCTCTGCTTCCATTGTAATCCTGCTTACCTGGATTTATTATTCGTCTATTATCCTCTATTTCGGCGCCGAGTTTACCAAAGTATACGCCCGGCTGGATGGCGTCGGAATCACGCCAAATCATCATGCCGTACTGATTGTCAGGCAGGAACTTGATGAAGATACAGGAAAGGTAGTATCCTGATAAGCATAAAAAATGTCCCTTGTGCTATGTGCACAAGGGACATTTTATACTTTGCGAGTCTATTTAATAACCAACTCAAACGGCATCCTGGCCTGCATTCCGCCCATATTCATCAGCTTCTTATACATCTTTACGTAAGGCGCCAGTTCCCCCAGGTTTTTTGCAGTTACTTTCTCTTCTTCGTCTCCTATCATTTTATTAAGAAACTCGTCAAAAGGTTTTTTCTTTTCAGGATAGTAACGCACGCGGTAATCTCCTTCTGAAAGTTTAGCCGCTTTGGCGGCTATTTTCACTGCATCATTAACTCCGCCAAGTACGTCAACCAGACCGTTTTGCTTTGCTTCCACGCCCGACCAAACCCGGCCCTGAGCGAGGCTTTTCAATTTTTCCACAGACATTCTGCGACCCTGGGCTGCTTTTCTTGTGAAAGTTTCGTAACCCTCATTAACACTCTTCTGGATCATTGATTTCTCAAATTCAGTCATTTCGCGCGTTGCTGTCGGCCAATCCGCGTGCGGACTTGTGCCTACGCCATCGAAAGTAATACCCAGCTTATTGTTCATGAAATCGGTTACATTAAACACGAGCCCAAAGATCCCGATTGAGCCGGTGATCGTATTTGGCTGGGCAACAATGGTATCACAGCCCATTGCCATGTAATATCCACCAGAAGCAGCCACATCTGACATGGAAGCAATAACAGGCTTCTTCTTGGCAGTAAGCTGGATTTCGCGCCACATAATATCGGATGCAAGTGCACTGCCGCCCGGGGAATTGATCCTGATCACAACAGCTTGGATCTTATCGTTTTCGCGGATTTCTTTTAGTTCTTTTACAAACTTGTCGGATCCGATATTATCATCACCTCCGTCGCCGCTGGTAATTTCGCCCTCGGCTACCAATACACCAATACGCTTGTTGAAATCGCCTTCTTTTACTTTGGTCGGCCCTTTCAGGTATTTGCCTACGCCCACGTAAGAGATATTCTTCTTCTCGTCAACTTTCAGCTCCTTTTTGAGGTAAGATTCCAGCTCATCCTGATAACCCAGGTTGGTGATGAATTTGTTGTTCAATGCGGCTTTCGGATTTTCTACGCCAAGTGAGTCAGCCAGGTTTTGCAGTTGCGGAACAGGAATTCCCCGCGATGCAGAGATATTTTTTAGAAAGTTGCCATTAATGGCGGTAATGAGCTCGGACGATTGCTTTTTGCTCGCTTCGCTCATATCCGAGCGGGTGAACATTTCAATTGCGCTTTTGAATTCACCCACTCTAAAAACCAGCGGCTTGACGTCCAGCTTGTCGAAAGTGCCTTTGAAAAAGCTGTATTCCACAGAGAGTCCATTCCATTCAATGCCGCCTACCGGGTTTAGGTAGATTTTATCGGCAACAGAAGCGAGGTAGTATCCTTTTTCAGAGTAAGATTCAGCATAGGTAACGATGAATTTCTTTGATTTTTTAAACTCTGTCAATTGGTGCCTGATTTCTTCCAATGTAGCCCAGCCTGCTTCCGGACTGTCTGTTTTCAGATATATCCCTTTGATCTTGTCATCTGCCTGCGCGTTTTTCAAAGCTTCCAGAATGTCTTTCAAACCCACCACATCATTGTTCCCGCTGAACATTCCGCCAAAATCAGAAAAGGGATTATCAACGCCCACTTCCTGGATTGGCTGATTCAAATCGAGTTTTAGGACTGATTTGTCATTGATAACCACTTCTTCATCAGACGAAAACATAGATCCTATGCCGACCAGAATTGCGAAAGACAAGAAGAAAAAGAGGATAATGCCCACGAATGTGGCGAGCACGTACTTAAAGAACTGCAGCATTTTATATTAGTGGTATGAAGTTTTCATTTAAAGATACGTAAGGAACAAAAATATGCAGTAAATGTGTGGCGATGCGGGAGAAATATTGTCAAATGGTCGAACGCTATTTTAAGTGGTTTATAAGCTCAGGTAAAACTTTTAAGCGTGCCCCGCAAGTATTACAAACCCCGATTCTGTATTTTTGGAAAAACAATGGAGATGAAGAAGACCCTCATTTTAGTCCGTCACGCCACTGCTGAGGACCAGACTTTCAGAATACGTGATTTTGACCGTAACCTGAATAATAAAGGCCTCGCCGAAGCGGAGGTAATGGGAAAATGGCTGGCTGACTCAAATGTAAGGCCGGGTATTTTCATTTCGAGCCCGGCTTCCCGGGCATTTAAAACAGCGGAGATTTTTGCAAAGCAGCTGGGGGTCAATGTGGCTTCCATTAATTCACGCGCCGATATCTACGACGGCGGACCGAGAGCCTATCTCACCGCGGTGAACGCGGTTTCCGAGGATTTTTCAACCCTGATAATGTTCGGCCATAACCCAGATATCACCTACTTTGCCGAGTACCTTTCGGGTTCAAATATCGGCTCAATGAAGAAATCAGGAATTGCTTTTATCGAGTTCAAAGACCAGAAATGGGAAGAGATATCAGCCAAAACGGGCGATTTGATTTTGTACAAAACACCAAAACAGGTCGGGGGAATCGGGTAAATGGAAAAATCAAATAGAAACCGGCGCATTTTCATCATCGTATTCATCGCATTCGTAGCATTGTTTGCCTACATATCCTACGATATGTCGAGCCGCACCACAGCTCCCTGGAACAAGCCCAAGCAACTAAACCGCGCATTACCAGGCGCAGCTGCTGACTCCGACTCGCTCAAACTCGATTCGCTTCTGGAGGAAGTGGAGTAGCACTCAGCCCCGGGGATGGAATTCCTTTACGATCTGTTTGAGATAATCCCTGTCCAAATGCGTGTAAATCTCGGTGGTAGTAATGGACTCGTGACCGAGCATTTCCTGCACCGCCCGCAAGCTTGCGCCTCCTTCGATCAAATGGGTGGCAAATGAATGGCGGAAAGTATGCGGACTTACATTCTTCTGGATACCGGCTTTTTCGGCAATGTCTTTGATCATCAAAAAAATCATTACCCGTGAAAGCTGTCCGCCCCTCCGGTTCAGGAAAACAATGTCGCCACTATCTTTATCGGGTGCTATTTCATTACGTACATGTTCGAGGTAAATCTGCGTGTACTTAATTGCCTCTTTTCCAATAGGTACCAGCCTCACCTTATCCCCTTTCCCTAAAATCCGCAGAAAGCCGATATCAAAGTAGCAATGCGTGAGCAGCAAGCCCGTCAGTTCAGATACCCGAAGCCCGGAGCTGTATAATACTTCAATGATCGCGCGATTTCTGGTGCCTTCGGGAGTTGAATGGTCAATCGCGGCGAGCATGGATTCTATCTCTTCATAAGAAAGTACATCTGGCAATTTGCGTGGCAAACGGGGAGATTCCAGCAGCTCCGTCGGATCGTCGGTTATTTCGTTTTCGAGCACCAGGTATTTGAAAAAAGCTTTGATACCTGACAGCATTCTGGCTTGCGAATGCGCAACTAGTCCAAGTTCGGCGAGGTATTTCAAAAAAGCGGTCAGGTGCGCGTCCTCTATTTTACCGGGAGCAAGGTTGATCCCGGCGAGGGTCACAAACTCTTCCAGCTTCTCCACATCACGGACATAAGCATCCACCGAATTGCCCGAGAGCGCACGTTCCAGCCGCAGGTAGTTTTTGAAATGTTTAATGTAGCTTTGCCACATAGCAAAAAGAAAATTTAATCTGCGCGAATCAATGAAAAAGATCTTGATCCTGAATGGTCCCAATCTAAATCTTTTGGGCAAACGTGAACCTACGATTTACGGCAGCCAGTCATTTGAGGATTATTTTGAAACACTAAAAGGCACATTCCCTGGCGTAGAGCTGCATTACTTCCAGTCCAATCACGAAGGCGCGCTCATCGACAAAATACACGAAGTCGGCTTTACATTCGACGGTATCATCATCAACGCAGGCGGATTGACGCATACTTCGGTAGCATTAGCAGACGCATTATCGTCAGTAACAACCCCGGCCATCGAAGTTCATATTTCCAACATCCACGCAAGAGAATCCTTCCGTCACCACAGCTATCTCACATCAAGATGCAAAGGAATGATCTGCGGGCTGGGGCTGAGGGGTTATGAGATGGCGGTGGCTTGGTTCAATGATTGAATGATTGAATGAATGAATGATTGAATGAATTGTGAGTTAGTGAGTTAGTGAATGAATTTTGAGTTGTTGAATTATATGTTTGAAGATGTGGAGGAAATAAATGCGTTCAAACAGTAAGTCAAGCGGTAAGAGTACAATCTTTAAAATTCGCTCTTCGATAGTCACTAACTAACATATTCAGTCATTCAGTCATTCAATCATTCAAAATTACCTGAAAACCGCATTGCTAAACAGTATCTTTCCATTGTAGAGCATGGCGCGGAAGATGGGGTCGTCCATCATGTAGATTACCTGGCCGCGTCCTATTTCCTGTACACCCAGGATCAATGTATTTTTAAGCTTGCCGCTCATTTTGTTTCCTACAAAGCCCGCTTTATAGCTCGTTTCGGTCAGGTATCCTACATTCCAGCCATCTTTCAGGTACTCGCGTTCGTAGGCATCCCTTACGAGTGTAGTGTATTCTTTTGAACAGCCAAATGAGAGTGGGTGAGTTTCGTCCATCGTGAGCTGGAACATACTGCCCGGCGACGAATCACTTGCATCCTCACGCTCCTGATCACCGTATTTTTTGAAGAAGTCTGCGTCTTTTTTCTTTTCTGAAAATTTCTTGCTGAGGTTAAATCCTGACTTGTTCAGGAAGGCATCTGTGGCACCTTCCATCGCGATCAGTTTTCCGCCATTCTTTATCCAGCTTTGCAATGCTTCCAGCTGCTTCTCTCCAAGTATATCCCCATATCTTCCATCCGGCAAAATCAGTACGTCAATTTCACTCCATGGTAGCGAAGAAAGTCGGGTCGCATTCACAATGGTAACCGGATATTTGATCTGTTGCTCGAAATAATGCCAGACTGCACCAAACGATGTAGCAGAAATACCTTCTCCGCTTACAGCCACAACCTTCGGCGCGTTAATGGAAGCAACATGGTCGTCGCCAAAATCCGCACCTGAGGTTACCATCCCGGTTTTGACAGGAATAAGCTTAACAAAGTGCTTCGTGGCAAGCGAGGTTACGATTCTATCAAAATCGGTACGCTCGTTTCCTTTTTTCGTGATGATCAGTGTACCTGCCTCAAATGCCTGCTTCTCTATTTCAAATGGAATGTTAGAGGTTTTTACCAAAAAACCATTTTTGAGTAGCTCAGCGAGGAAAACTGCATCGCCAAGCTCCGACCATTTAGCTACATAAGCATACACAGGAAAACCGGGGATCGCATTCTCTGTTTTTTCAGGTTGATAGGTTGCGGGAACAAGTTTTTCTTTCAACCCATAAGCTTTCAAACCAAAAATATAAGACAAGCCCCAGCTCGTCACGTCGTAGGTAACCGAATCTTCCAGTACCGGCTTAGGTTCAAAAAGTACCCGAAGCAGATTCGATTTTGGCTGAAATGCGCTGATCAGCAAATCGTTATTTTCGATTTTCACAGACTCGTCAACAGAATTGCTCAGCTCAGTTCCCTTTAAGGTGGCAGATTTTCCCGCAATTCCATAAGAGATACCTTGCTTGCCCAGCCAGTCACTGAAATACCTGATGCGCTCTTCGCGTCCCTTTGTTTTGATAACGTAAGTCTTAAAGTTACCAGCAGGTGCTTTTGCCGCATTATCGTGGTATTTGATAAACTCGGTAACGATTTTTTCTTTTTGTGACAAAACTGCTTCGAGCGTGGCCAGCGTAGTTGCATAGTGATGCGAAATGCGGCTTTTCAATGTCAGCGTATCGTGCTCTTCCTTGCGCTCTATACCTAGCCCAGCCCTGCCGCCGCCGCCTTGCTCGTAAGTAACGCCCACAGCGCCGTTAACGGTCGGCCAGGTATCTCCGTAGCTCGGATAAAAGAGATCGTAGTTGTATTTGGTAAAATATGCCCAGTTGTTTTTGTCAAAATATTTGCGGCAGTACTCGCCGATCAGGTCGTTAAACTGTCTCTGCCAGGCTGTAATGTCTTTGTGAAAAGGTTTTGCAGCAGGAGGGAAGTAGTAGCTCCTCGAAGGCCCCATTTCGTGGAAGTCGGCGTGAAAATGCGGCATCCATTGATTGTACAGTGCGATGCGCTCCTGTGTTTCTTTCTGCGTTTGCCACG
>NZ_JBHYGF010000076.1:0-949 GCF_051859145.1 Dyadobacter sp. | reverse complement strand
CCACGCCCAGTCGCGGTTCAGGTCGAACAAGTAGTGATTGAATCTGCCGCCTGGCCAGGGTTCATCGTGCTCCAATGCGAATGGGGTCACATCCAGAACTGCATTCTGAACGCGATTATACCATTGTGAGTAGCGCTCGTATCCATCGGGATTAATGCAGGGATCGATCATGATCACCAGGTTTTTCAGGAAATCCTGTGTAAGTGCATTGTCCTTGTTGAGCAGCTCATAAATCACTTGCATACTGGTATTGGCAGATACCGACTCGTTTCCGTGCACATTATAGCTCAGCCAGACAATCGGCGGAACGCCCGCGTCGGGCTTACCTTCGAGCAGACCAATGCTTTTAAGGTGATTTTGCCGGATCGATTCCAGCTTACTCATATTTTCCGGTGAAGAGATAAAAGCGATCATCAGCGGCCTTCCCTCGTTGGTTGAACCGTACTGCACCAGTTTCATCCGGTCCTGGTTCTGAGATTGAAGCAAAGTGAAGTACTGCGTGATCTGGCTGTGAAAGGCAAACTTGGATCCGAGCTGAAATCCGAGGTGCTGTTCGGGTGTTGTGTTTTGGGCAAAGACAGGGATCGCAGAAAAGGCAAGAAGAAGAACGCGGATATATTTTATCATAGGAGCAATTAGAGGAAATGCATAGACCCAAATTTAGAAAGTTACGTGTTTGGAATTGTTAATGACGGTTGAATAAAAAAAACTTTGCGACCGAAAGCGTTGATAATGAATTGATAAAAAAATAAGTGAATTTTATTTGCGTCGAGAAGTTGCTTTTTAGAAATCAAGCCTGCATCTTTGCACCACGTTTTCGGAAAAGGGAAGCGAAAAAGTGAAAGAAAGTGCAAAAAAGCGCGCGAAGTAGGAGACCAGTCGGCCCATTCGTCTAGCGGTTAGGACACGACCCTTTCACGGTTGAAACAGGGGTTCGATTCCCCTATGG
>NZ_JBHYGF010000075.1:0-12083 GCF_051859145.1 Dyadobacter sp. | reverse complement strand
ACTCTCCCTTTCTGCCTGCTATACGATTGATACAAAAAGATAAACATTCCTGTCATAATGGAGACGTCGGCCATGTTGAAAATGCCGGTTTGTACGAAGCCGAGGTTGATGTGCATGAAATCGGTAACTGATCCGTGGATCATGCGGTCATAAATGTTGCCGATGCCGCCTCCGATCGCGAAGCTTAAAGCTAGTCCGCTGAGCAGGGTCAGGTTTCTTTTTGTAAGTATGTAATAAACGCCGAACAGCAATGCAATCAGAGGGATAACCGAAAGTACGATCAGCTTGATGGTTCCCGGCAAGTTGCTGCCAATGCTCAGAAACGCGCCTGAATTTTCAACATAGGTAATCACGAAATAGTCTTTGATCACGCGCCGCGTCTCGTAGAAGCCTACGTTTTTGCGGATCACTTCTTTGGAGATCTGGTCGCAGCCAATGTTGGCGATAAGGATCAGTAAGATGATCGTATTTCTAAAAACCCTGTTGGTACTGAATTTTGACATTACTTTGACAACGTTTTGATAGGAGTGACCATCACATCCCTGAATTCAACCTCGGCACCTTCCGATTGCAGCGCGATCTGACCTTTTTGTGCTGTGGCATTGTAGCCATAATTTACCATAACACCATTGAGCCACACTTTGATCGAGTTTTTCACACATTCGATCCGCATGGTATTCCACTCGCCGAGCGGCTTTTCCGTTCCATCCGTCAGATTGGGAATGCGGCGAAGCTTATCTCCGTTTACGCCCCATTTTTCTTTCGGGCCGCGGCGTTTTTCCATATCAGGAACCGTAATATCTTCCTGAATACACCAGAAATCTCCTGCATTTTGATGCATCATCTGAATTTCAATGGATTTTGGGAACATATCGTACAAGTCGCGCGGCTTGGATACAAACACCAATGCGCCGCAGTTGCCCGGCTTGCCAACAAAACGGTACTGGTAAGTAAAACGAAAATTCTCATATTGATCGTCTGTAATCAAATGTCCGCCCGGCGTTCCCAAACTCACCAGGTTTCCATTCCTGATCAGAAAAGGTGATTTTACATCGGGATTTTTATCCATTTCCGGAACATCCGCGTGCCATCCTTTCAAATCCTTGCCGTTGAACATAGCTTTTGACTGACCAAAACAATTTTGTGAGATCAACAGGGAGAGGGCAAGAGCTGGCGCCAGCAGAATTTTCATCATTTTAGGATGTTTTTAGGTTCAAGTAGAATTGAGTTGGAAAAATTAAGTAATTAAAATCTGAATGCATTCAGGAGATTGTAAAATATGGAAGTTATGGTATAAATTGAAGGTCTTTGTTAAAGCAACTTTCTGATCTATGAATAAAAAATTACTTTCTCTTCTGACCCTGCAACTGATTGCATGGAATGCTTTTTCACAAAAGCTTTCCTACGATGTATCGTTTCCCAACCTCGTTCACCACGAGGCCAACATCAAACTCAGCGTTTCGGATGTGGCGCAAAAGGAGCTGACTTTCAGGATGAGCCGGTCGTCGCCGGGCAGATATGCCACGCACGAGTACGGCAAGAATGTGTACGATGTGAAAGCGACGGACAAAGCCGGCAAGGCACTGCCAGTGCAGCGTATAGACGGCGATATTTATAAAATTTCAGGAATAAACGGTTTTGCGCGGGTTGAATATACCCTTTACGCCAATCATGCTGACGGAACTTACGCGGGGCTTGATCTTTCGAGCGTGCACCTCAATATGCCGGCTACATTCATGTGGGTCAAAGAACTGCAAAATGTGCCTATCGAAGTAAAGTTCAATTTGCCACAGGATTCAAAATGGACCATTGCGACGCAATTATTAAAAGGCAAAGAGGCAAACACATTTACAGCACCGGGCTTGCAGTACTTCATGGATTCGCCTACCAAGATCGGGAAGCTGATCTGGAAAGAATGGACGCTTGATAATGCAGGAGGGAAGCAATCCAGGTTCAGGCTGGCGCTCGAAGCCAATGCAAGTGACTCGCTGGCTGGCAGCTTTGCTGATAAAGTGAAGAAGGTAACGCAGGAAGCCAAGATGATTTTTGGCGAATACCCGGTTTTCGACTCGCCGGAGTATACTTTCCTGGCCAGCATTAATCCGTATGTGAGAGGGGACGGAATGGAGCACCGCAACAGTACGATGATCAGCATTCCGGTGGCTTTTAACGGATCGGATAATCTGCTGGGCGTGTTTTCACACGAATTTTTCCATACCTGGAATGTGGAGCGGATCCGGCCGAAAACGCTGGAACCTTTCAACTTCGAGAAGAGCAATATGAGCTTCGAACTCTGGTTTGCGGAGGGATTCACACAATATTACGGCGACCTGATACTCGCACGTGCCGGGTTTGATCCGTTAAATGATTATTGCCAAACCCTTACTTTCCTGGTAAATACCAAAGAAAATACAGCCGGTGCAAAGCGGATATCCCCCGTTGAAGCGAGTTGCATGGCCGTTTTTGTGGATGCAGGTGTGGCGGTTGACAAAACCAATTATCCCAATTTTTACACTTCCTACTATCCTTACGGCGCGTCCATCGCATTGGCGCTGGATCTGGAACTGAGGTCGAGAGGTTTGAACCTGGATGATTTTATGAAAATGGTCTGGGCTAAGCACGGAAAGCCGGAGATACCCTACGTAATTTCTGATCTGGAAGCGGTGCTTGCGACCTACTCCAAAGATCAGCGTTTCGCCGCAGACTTCTTCCGGAAGTATGTAAATGGACACGAAAGCATGGATTACGCGCCATTGCTGGCTAAGGCGGGTTTGACATTGAAAAAGCAGTCAGAAGGTCAGGCCTGGATCGGAGATGTGCGGTATAAGGAAGGTAGTGAACTGACAATCACCAGTAATACATTGATCGGCTCACCCATTTACGCTGCCGGGCTGGATGTTGACGATCAAATTTTGAAAATCGAAGGCAAAACAGTCGGCTCCCAGAATGAGCTGAATAACATCCTGAAAGCACACAAACCCGGAGACAAGCTTAACATAGAATACAAGCATCGGGAAGAAACAAAAATGACGGAAATTACGCTGGCGGAAAATCCGAGATTACTTGTTGTTCTCAATGAGACAGTCGGCAAACCTGTGACCCCCGAAATGCAGCAATTCAGAAATGCCTGGCTGAGCAGCAAGATCAAATAAGTTAAGGCTGTTTTTCAGAAAGGTATTTCCAATATCTTTTCGGCACGTGACGAATGTGGAGCTTCATGTTCTTACGTGCCGGAATATTTACATTTTTGAAATAATCCTTCCAAAGAATTGTATAAAGCTCTTCTTTCTCATTCAAAAGTTGCGCAGGCAATGCATTCAGCCTCGGCGACATTTCTTCCGAAAAATCAAACACGATTTCTTCCACCTTTTCAAGATCATAGAAGAGCCCGTACTTCCTTTTTAAATCATAAATGATCCATTTCTGGTCGGCATAACGATTTCGAAAATGGGTAATTAAAAGAGGCAATACATTAAAATCCGGCTCAATGTGCGAGTAAAAGATTTCGTCAGAAGTTTTCTGAAAGCGGATAAATGCTTCCATTCGATGCTTTTCACGATGCACTTTCCGTTCCCATTGCGAAACTGCCAGCACCGATGGGTGCCCGTAATTTTCCTCAGCACCCTGCGGATTGTCTATGATATAGCAGGCAAAAACCAGTAAGTGCTGGAATGCGTCCGGCTGCTCGGAAAGGAAGGTCTTGTAAACGTTCAGCAACCACTCTTTACCCAGCTTTTTACGCAATCCTGCCCACACCCTTTTTGCCTTTTCGTCTTCGCTTATCACCGTAAAATGCTGCTGAAAAACGTCAGGATGAAAATGCTGTTCACTCACCAGTTTGACATTCGTGCTCTTCTTCTTGTAACTATCGAAAACGGCAGTGAGCAAACCTTCCAGCGTACCGTCAAAAACGTAAGTTTCCATCAAAAAAGAGAAAGCTGGTTGTGCGCCGTTTTCAGGTATTTACTATGACTTTCCGACAAAATAATTCCCTTAATATGTCCTGCCTCGTAATCATTCAGCTGCATGGGACTGTCGGCAAAGCGGATGAAATGCCGCGCTTTATTAAAGGATATACCTATTTTTTTCAAATGGTCGCGGTACAATCGGCCAAACTTCCGCGCCTGTACAATCTTTAATGCAGAAGTAACTCCAATGCCCGGCACGCGCAGGATCATCCGGTAATCTGCCGTATTTACATCTACCGGAAATTGTTCCAAATGCCGCAAGGCCCAACTCAGCTTGGGATCAACGTCCACATCCAGGTTAGGGTGGGTATCATTTACTATTTCCTGCACATTGAACCCGTAAAATCGCATCAGCCAGTCGGCCTGGTAGAGCCGGTTTTCACGGATTAATGGTGGTTGCGAGCCGATAACAGGCAGGCGGCTGTCATTACTGATCGGGATATAGCCGGAGTAGTAAACCCTTTTAAGCGAAAAGTTCTTGTAAAAAGAATTGGCTGTATGCATAATTTCCTTGTCCGTATCCGGAGTAGCACCAATCACGATCTGCGTACTTTGGCCGGCTGGAACAAACTTTGGCACACTCTTGATCAGCGCTTTTTCGTCCGAAAACTGCGCTATACTTTTCTGAATGTACCCCAGCGGCTTCTTCACTTCTTCGTGCGATTTCTCAGGTGCCAGTATTTTCAGCCCTGTTTCGGTCGGCATTTCAAGATTGATGCTCATCCTGTCTGCATACATTCCTGCTTCTTTCAACAGCTCTTCGCTCGCTCCGGGGATTGTTTTTAAATGGATATAGCCATTAAAACGCTCCTCTGTCCGCAGCTTTTTTACAATACGGACCAGCCTCTCCATTGTATAATCCGCATTTTTGAAGATACCGGAACTCAGGAAAAGTCCTTCAATATAATTCCGGCGGTAAAAGTTAATCGTGAGCTCGACCACTTCTTCTACGGTGAATGCGGCCCGCTTGATATCGTTGCTCCGCCGGGAAACACAAAATGCACAATCAAAAATGCAGTGATTGGTCAGGAGGATTTTGAGCAATGAAACACAGCGACCATCTTCTGTGTAAGAGTGACAAATCCCAGTGCCTTCCGCATCGCCCAGCCCTTTGTTCTCATTCTTCCTGTTACTTCCACTCGATGAACAGGAAACATCATATTTTGCAGCATCTGCCAAAATTCCCAGCTTCTCTCGGATCCTCTCGTACATAATTCAGTCAATAATTTATTTTAATCTAAAATATTGAGGTGGGTTCGGCAGTTATTAGAACGGTATAAATATCGGCATTGTTTCTGATAATATCAAATTTTTGATACTGATTAAATCAAAGCATACAAGGGCGCTCTTCATGTTCCGTAAAGTACAATTCACATTTACACTCTTCTTTTCTTTTTTAGTTGCAGGTCTCAGCCAGGCGCAGGAGCCGAAAGTGACGCGTTACAATGGAAAGGTAAGTCAGCAGTTCGTGATGAACCGCGAAACGGTGATCATTGATCATGCAACAGGCAAGCGAATATCTTACGCGGAATATGACGAAAAGCTGAAAAGAAATCCCGGCATGTATAAGACGCTTCCGATTTTTGACAAATACGGTAAACCTTCGTCTTTTGAACTGATCAAGAAAAGCCAGGTTTATGTACAGGAAGATGGTTCAGTGATGAACAATCCCGACCTCATGCCCGAGATAGGCGAGCCGATATCCCCATTCATTATGACAGGTTTGGACGGGAAGGAATATAATTCAGAAAAGCTGCGCGGAAAGTATATTCTGCTTGGTTTTTGGGTAAAATATGAAAAACCGCTTTACTCACTTGCAGCCACAAAAGTGATTTCTGATTTTGTAGACGAGAATAAAAAGAAAGGAGTTGAGATTGTCTCCCTTGGTACCACCTTGAATACCGAAGAAGAATGCATGCAGGCGATTCCCAAGCGGAACTGCGGGTTTGTTCCGGTACCTGATTCCTTCGGTTTCAATCATCGCTACAAGATCAGTGAGACGCCCTATTTTATTTTGGTTGATAGAAAAGGGATTATCCGCGCCATGGCGCCGCATACTGAATTTTCCAAGATCAGTGATTTGGTATTGAGATAATTAACCTAACTGACCGCTGATCCGGTTGAAGATTTTATCTGCTTTCCACGCTCTTTTTTTACCCAGGTACATTCTCCTGGAAAATTTCCGTTGACTAAACTGTCCTTCTTCCAACAAGTTAATAGCTAGTACATTATCCTGCGGTAAAACTGCCGTTTGCTCATTTTGCATGCGCAGCTTCATCAGTTCGAGTCCCGCGTGATCATCGATCGCGAAAATCGGGCTATCTCCCCAACCCGGAATATAGTAGCCAAGTACCTGCCCATTTTCGAGATAAATCATCGATTGGTGCAGGAAATCGCTCAGGATACCTGAACGGTCTTCACAACTGATCTGGCGGTCAACTTCAAAAACTTGTCGGCGAAAACGGTCTTCAAATGGAGCTATATTTCCTGTTATCGGATAAACATTGTTGCTCCCTTCACGTTTAAAATGGCCGTAGCAGGTTTCCAGTTCAAAGCCAAGCTTTGTGTAAACAGGATAGCCGAAGTCGGTGGCATCCAGGTAAATGGTGGTGTACTGTTTCGGGTCTACCGAGTCAATCAGCGTTTGGGTGATCAGCTTTCCCAATCCTTTGTTGCGGTGATCCGGGTGGACGATAATGCACGCAAGCCAAACCGAATCAGCGTGTCGCATGGTTGTACCTATGGCCACAATCTGATTATTTAGGCTGATTTTCAATGGTGTACAGTGCGGAGAGTCAACAAAATAGCGAAACCGTGGCATGAGATTGCCCCAGTCAGGTGGTTGTAATTCCGGTAGCTGAGCGAGGTCCGTCAGCAGAAAATCGGAAGCTGTCATCAGAAAGATTAAATGCGTGATTTGGTAAACATCTTTAAAAATCTGTTGCTGATCAAAAAAATACCTCGATTTTTCTTTCAAGGCGCTTTTAGATTTTTTTGACCAAAATCCATTTTATTTACTGCTCATAAAAGAATCCATTATGAACATCATCACAGCTGACGATTTTAAATCAATGCGCGCCGGTGAGGCATTGACCCTGATTGATGCCAGGGGGGGAGCCGATGCTGCCGAAAGGTACCGGGCTGAACATCTTGAAAATGCATTCCTTGTTGATCTGGAAACGGATTTGTCGGAGAAAGGTGAAGATGCTGCAAAAGGAGGCAGGCACCCGCTCCCAGAGCCAGGCAAGTTTAGCGAATTACTCGGTCGCCTGGGCATTTCTCCGGAGCAAACAGTTATCGTTTATGATGATAAAAAAGGCGCAAACGCAGCAGCGCGCTTCTGGTGGATGCTGAAAGCTGCGGGGCACGACAAAGTGTACGTCGTGAGCGGAGGCCTCGATGCACTGAAAGCCGCAGGTGTACCGGTAACCGACAAAATACCCGAACAACCAGCTGCCGCAAACTATTCAATAACAGCCTGGCAGCTGCCCACTGTCGATATCGACTACATATCGCAAATTTCTACTGACCCTGCCTTTATGGTGATCGATGTGCGGGAGCATTACAGGTATATAGGTGAAAGTGAACCGATTGATCTTGTTGCGGGCCATATTCCCGGCGCGGTGAATATTCCATATACAAGCAATTTGAATGAAAATGGGGAATTCAGGTCGGTGGAAGAGCTGGCTGCTAAATACAAGGAAGCATTGGGCAACCGCACTCCCGAGCAGGTGGTAGTGCATTGTGGCTCAGGGGTTACCGCTTGCCACACCTTACTGGCGCTGGCGGAAGCCGGGCTTGAAGGCGCTGCCCTTTACGTTGGTTCGTGGAGTGAATGGTCGAGAAATAACAAGCCGATCGCTTTTGGAAATAACTAGTAAAATGCCGGACAAACGAATCTTTGTCCGGCACTTGTTTTAAATGGAGCGCAGGTACTTATATAGTGAAGCGAGCTCCGTCTGTGTATACTGTGCAGTCATTTTCCAGGGCATATCTTCATTTTTCAGAACATGCCCCTCGGGTGTTTTGCCGGTGGTAAGTGTAGTAACAAATTGTTTGGCGGACCAATTACCTACATGCCCCGAACTGGTAATATCCGGAACCGGCGGGAAGCCAGGTGCCAGCGGCTCACCGCCTTTCATATCGGGACGGTGACAGCCGGAGCAGGAAACCGCAAGGTATTTACCCAATTCAATACCCTCAACAGAATCAACGCTTGCTACCATTGGTTTTTGATGGTCAATCTTCTCGACTGAAAGCAGCGGCATTTTCCCCATAAAACTCATTACCATTGCGACCGGCCCGATAGCATTTTCTGGTAAAGACCTGTTTACAGCGGGTACTTGACTGCAATATGCAATCAGCGCCGACATATCCTGCTCCGAAAGCAGGGTCGTTTCGTGGGAAGGCATGAAAATCAGCGGTTTACCGTCTTTGCCGATCCCGTGCCTAAGCGCATTGATCCAGTCGGCCTCATTGTAGTCCGCAGGAAGGCCACCTGGTCCTTTTGTCAGATTACTGGCCACCAGTCTGCCCACAGGCGTGTCGTCGTTCATAATTTTACCGGCCAAATCTGCTGCGTGGCAATCCTGGCAGCCCTTGATCGCAACCAGGTGACGACCGCGGGCCAGGGTTGCACTATCGTTTGTAATGCGAAGTGGCTCGGCTTCAAAGTGGTAGGTACGCTCCATTCGGTCGTTCATGTTCACTGCAATGTAGCCGTAAAACGCGGCTAATGCGATGAGGACCACGCCCAGGGCAATTCCAGCGCATTTTAGAATTTTCAATATCATGGCTTTGCTAATTAGTTTTCGGCAAAGATCCATTTCTAAACGGCCGGGGAGGCTACGCAAGGCGGATTTACAACTACGCAAGACGGATTTTTACTTAATCCGTTTAGTAACTTTTAAAATGCCGGTTTATCTAAAAAAATAGATTTGCGGGCAAATAGTCATGAAATCAGCATTGTAACTCTTACCGCTATGGTAATCAACTCCTACGACATTCTCGACCTCAACAATTTTCCAAAGCCACAGTCAGTGGAGCGCACGTTAACCGGCAGGCGATCCGACGATTTTGTAGATTGTTACTATCCCAGAATTGGCGCCTTGAAATTCAGGAGCAATCTGCTTCCGCACATGCATTTGATGAACATTCAATGGGCAAGTGAAGAGCTGGTGGAACTGGTAGACAGCGCCTCATCTGATACGATCAACATCAATTTTCACCTGTCCGGCGACCTGGATACGCGCTTTTTGGGGATCAAAGATGAATTGAAGATGAGGCCGCGCAAGCACAATCTTGTGTATGCGCCGCAAGGTGGTTTTACCAACAGGATCGCGCCCCATTCGTCTCTGCAGATGTTTCACCTGAGCATTGAAAAGGGTTTTTTCATTGACTCAATTGGTTGCGACGATCACTGGAGTGAGAAGATCCAGAATGATCTGGCACATAACAGGCCATTTGTTGCTGTGGAAGGCACCCGCGATATTACCCCACTGATGCTGAACCTGATCACGGATGTTTGCAATTCCAATGTCCGCACACCTATGAGCGGGCTTTTGATCCAGTCCAAACTGCTGGAACTGCTTGCATTACAGATCGGGCAATTTCGCGGGCCGGTTGCCCAGAGTACCGGACTTCGTATGGATGAAATTGAAAAACTGCGAATGCTGAAACAGTACCTTGATACCCATTTTCTGGATGAACTGTCGCTTTCACAGCTGAGCAGGGTTTGTTTGCTCAATGAATTCAAGCTAAAAAAAGGCTTTAAGGAATTGTTTGGCGACACTGTGTTCGGGTATCTGCGGAAACTGCGAATGGAATATGCAGAGCGGTTACTACTCGATTCGGGGAACACTGTGGAAGAAGTAGCTTCGCGACTGGGATACGAGTATGCGCATCATTTTTCGACAGCATTCAAGAAATTTAAAGGAATAAGCCCCTCTAACCTGCACGCCAGAAAAGCGGCTGAAATAAAGTTTAAAATATGAGACGGTTAACTGTTGTACTCGGCTTTGTGGCGCTCTGCTCTTTTACAATGCTGATTTCCAAGAACTGGCAGATTGCAGAAGGGTATACGATCCGGTTTGAAGGAAAGTATGCACACGGAAATTTCAATCAGCTCGAGGGCGATATCAGCTTTGATCCATTAAACCCGGAAAGTGCGAAGTTTGATGTAACTGTGGACGTAAATTCCATCGATACGGGAATTGAGTTGAAAAATAAACATGCAAAAAGTGAGAAGTGGTTTGACGCGGAGCAGTTTCCCATAATCAGGTTCACATCTGTGAAGATTTTTAAAGCCGACAGCGGATATGTTGTGAAAGGAGATTTGAACATACGCGGAATTGTCAAACGTGTGGCTATCCCATTCATTTTCAATGAAACGCAGCCTGCTTTTCACGGGATTTTGAAAGTAAATCGCGGAGATTTCGGTATTGGAAAGGTTAATGGAAAAGAATCAGACTCAACAACTGTGGAGATTTCTGTACCAGTGGTCGCACGGTGACAAACCTTGGTATGATATTTTGTTGAGACATTTAAAAGCATCATTTTACAAGCCATGAAAAATATTGAGTGTCATTACAAAGACGGGTCGTTGGTTTTTAGCACAACCAAATCATATTCTTACGCCACAGCACACGAAGTGCTTGACGCATTTAACCTCGTTGGGCTCAATTCCAGAATACGTTTAAAATCAGGTGAATCGTTTAATGTGATTGGCCGGTTACCAGTTAATTATGATCCTTTTGCAGTGAACCATGGCAACTGGAATGAAGTGGTATCTACGTTAATGCATACAAAGCGTGAACTCGAAAATCGAGTCCAGTCACTTTAATCTTCGTCAAGATCTTTCAGCTGTTTCAATAGCTCATTCAAATCATTTTCTGCTGACCTTAATGCCTTTAAATCAGCAGATTCGACGGCATTTTCTGCCGGATCATCAAAATTCTTAGACTCCTCCATGACATCGGGATTTTCCCTGTTGTCAGAGGAAGTATACCTTTCAAATCTCAGGTTATTCGCTTCAAATTCGATTTGCTGCCTTTTCGACAAAATCTTTTCTTCCAGATCTCTTCTGCTAAGTGGCTCGTTCATTTTTGATCGTGTTTTTAGAATTGGGAGGAAAAAACCAGGCCAATAAGTGTGATTGCCTTCTGCTCATTGTACTTGCCTTTCGGTAATCGCTTTTGTGTGTTGTTGTTACGGTTATAAGATTTGGTTAACCTATGTGGTTTCAATCTTTAAAACCGTCCGTACCATGAAACACAGCTACAAAATGTACCTTTTGGTAATTACCGGGATATCTGTTATTGCAGGGGCGTCTCTCAGCATCAAGAGAGTCCAGCATTCTTTGCCAAAAACATCTTCGTATCTAAAGTCCGCATCCA
Organism: Dyadobacter sp.; assembly: GCF_051859145.1. Taxonomy (GTDB): domain Bacteria; phylum Bacteroidota; class Bacteroidia; order Cytophagales; family Spirosomataceae; genus Dyadobacter. The sequence goes on along the minus strand of NZ_JBHYGF010000075.1, from coordinate 721 downwards.
CAGACATTTCTGCGACCGCAATTGGCAGTATTCAGGAAAGTCTTTCCAAGCGCGAATACCACGTCAGCTACGATTCCACAAGGCATGTTTATCAAAGTCCTAACCGTCAGCATAACCTTCGGGCTTACTATGAGCCCGGCTCGCTGACAGTCTGCAACAGGAAAGATTCCATTGGTCACAATTTTAAGTTCAGGATGATCAACAAGGGGATATTTGTTGATCATAAACTGATAAAAACAGAAGAACAAAGTCCGAGGTTTGTGCTCGAAGCAAATACGGCAGAAATCCGGTATGACGCTATTGTTGAACAGTATGTAAATAGTGAGGCTGGTATCAGGCAAAACTTCATCATCGGCAAACCTGCGGAAGGAAGTGAGAAGCTGGAAGTGCAGCTCGCCGTTGAAGGTGCCACAATCCGTGACCTTGGCAACAACGAGCTGGAACTGTTCCCGTATGGTACGGCAGACAATACATTAACTTACAAAGACCTGAAATGCTGGGATGCTGATGGAAATCTGCTGGCAGCTGTCATGACATCCAAAGAGGGCCGGATTTCCATTTCGGTGGATGTAAAAGGCGCCGCATTCCCCGTCACAATCGACCCGATCATAGCCAATGGTAACCCTTCCAACGCAATCCTTGTCCCGGAGGTCAACCAAACCCAGGCGTGGCTGGGCGGATCAGTTTCGAGCGCAGGCGATGTGAATGGCGACGGGTACAG
>NZ_JBHYGF010000074.1:0-12166 GCF_051859145.1 Dyadobacter sp. | reverse complement strand
AGTCGAGGCGGAAAGTCTGGTGAGTTTGTACCAGCCTGAAATGTGTACGGTCCAATGCTTTATTACCAATACCCGGCTCAATGGTCCGGATTGATTCTTTCAGTGGAACACTGGTGACTGCCGAGCCGAATTCGCGTGCTGTATGAAAGCCGGCAGCGATAATTTCCTTAGCAATGACAGGTCTTACCCCGTCGTGAACAGCAACCAGCCCATGGCCGGATCCAATGCTTTTCAGGCCATTTTGAACAGAATGAAAACGGGTACTACCGCCCGCCACGAGAAAGTATTTCTCATTAAAACTATATTCAGCACATAAATTCTGCCAGAATGCAAACTGCGTCTCGGGCAAGACAAGGATTATATGCAAACTGTCGGAGTAAGCTCTGAATGCAAGAATGGTATGCATTAACACGGGGAGGCCATTTACCGCAAGAAACTGCTTGGGCACGTCACTTTTCATCCGGCTGCCACTTCCTCCGGCAACTATTACTGCAAATTCCTGCATCATAATAAAAAAAGGTCATTTAAGGATCAGGATTCAAACCTAATACATAAATGACCATTTAACCTCAGAAAAGGCATGCTAAATAATCAGCATTGCGTCTCCGTAAGTGAAGAATTTATATTTTTCCTTAATCGCGATTTCGTATGCTTTCATAACCAGGTCAAATCCTCCGAATGCGCAGGCAGACATCAATAGAATAGATTCCGGAAGCTGGAAGTTGGACAGAAGCGCATTTGCAATTTTGAAATCGTAAGGAGGGAAAACGAATTTGTCAGTCCATCCCTCAACCGGTTTCAAATGCCCGCTCGCCGATACAGAAGACTCGATCGCTTTCAATGAGGTAGTTCCTACCGCGCAAATGCGTTTTTTCGAGTCAATTGCAGTATTTACAATATTTGCGCTTGACTGTGTTATCCGGTAGTTTTCAGAGTCAGTTTTGTGCTTTGTAAGATCTTCCACGTCCACAGTGCGGAAGGTACCAAGACCTACGTGCAAAGTTACCGGCGCAAAATTCACACCTTTGATTTCCAGGCGCTTCATAATTGCCTTGGTGAAGTGCATTCCTGCGGTTGGCGCAGCTACTGCACCGATGTGCTCTGCGAAAATTGTCTGGAAACGCTCACGGTCGGAAGTTTCTACTTTACGACGTGAAATGATTTCAGGAGGAAGCGGAGTTTCGCCCAGCTCGTCCACAAGCTTCATAAAAGCATCGTTATCCCCATCATATAGAAAGCGGATGGTGCGGCCGCGCGAAGTTGTATTATCAATTACCTCTGCAACCAGGTCACTGTCACCAAAATACAGCTTGTTACCAACGCGTATTTTACGTGCCGGATCAACCAAAACGTCCCAAAGGCGCATTTCGCGGTTTAATTCCCTCAAAAGGAAAACTTCGATTTTGGCACCGGTTTTCTCCTTCTGGCCATATAAGCGGGCCGGAAAAACCTTGGTATCGTTAATCGCCATTACATCACCGTCATCGAAATAATTGATCAGGTCAGCAAAGGTTTTATGTTCGATTTCTCCTGTTTTACGATGTACAACCATCAGCCGGGACTCGCCGCGGTCGGAGGGATGAAGTGCAACTAGACTTTGAGGGAGATCAAACTTAAATTCGGAAAGCTTCATAGCTGGAAAATCTGTGTATTTCTTATGTAGTAGAATAAAACGCCGGCTGGATAAATGTACCTATTCACTCGATCCGGCCTTTATAAAGTAACCCAATTCCTGAAAGGCAATGCATCCACTTATCAAAGAGATTTTGTGACTTTGGATACTTGTAAAGAATCAGTTATCGGTTATTATTTACAATAAATATGTGGCACAAAAAAATTAAGAGCGCAAAAGTAGGAATTTTCCGGCGTAAATCCTATCAGTTCGTAACATTAGCGTTGGCCCAGCCTTCTTGTTTTCCACTTACCGTGAGTACCTGCTGAAAGCTGACTTTGAACCGGTTTGTCAGTTACCTTGTCGCTCAGCAACAGCGCAGACACCAGCGCCGCGATCTCGCCCGAATCTTCCGGCGAAATTGGTTTAATCATATCCGGATTGAAATACCTGGAAATAAAGTTGGTGTCAAAGTCGCCTGAGATAAATGCAGGATGTTCCATAACAAACCGGCAGAATGGTAATGTTGTCCGGACTCCCGAAATCTGGTATTCATCAATTGCCCGGATCATTTTCCTGATTGCGTCCCCGCGGTTTTCTGCGTAAGTGATCAATTTGGCAATCATCGGATCGTAATAAATGGGGATATCCATTCCCTGTTCAAAGCCGTCGTCAACCCGAACACCATTTCCGTCCGGCTTTACGTAGGTATGCAGCTGTCCCACATCGGGAAGGAAATTATTGGAAGGATCTTCGGCGTACACGCGGATCTCAATGGCATGTCCCGTGATTGCAAGATCTTCCTGTCGGATCTGCAACGCTTTGCCTTCTGCAATCCAGATCATTTGTTTAACAAGATCAACAGAGGTGACTTGTTCGGTAACCGGATGTTCCACCTGCAACCGGGTATTCATTTCTAGAAAGTAAAAGTTTTTACTTTCATCTAAAATGAATTCCACCGTACCAGCGCCATAGTAGCCGCAAGATCGTGCCACATCCACCGCGCAGCGGCCCATTGCGGCCCGTATTTCAGGAGTAATGGAAATGGAGGGCGCTTCTTCAACCACTTTCTGGTGCCTGCGCTGGATCGAGCATTCCCGCTCAAACAAATGCACGATATTGCCGTGCTGATCCCCGAGTACCTGAATTTCGATGTGCTTGGGAGATAATATGTATTTTTCGATAAAGACGGACCCGTCTCCAAATGAAGCGAGCGCCTCGCTGACGGCGCGGTCCATTTGTTCGTCGAACTCAGCCTCGCTTTCCACCACGCGCATTCCTTTTCCCCCGCCACCTGCACTCGCTTTGATCAAAACCGGATAGCCAATTTCCCGGGCGGTTTGCTTCGCTTCGGAGCGCTCGCTGATTGCGGAGGCTGTTCCGGGTACCATCGGTATATTGTATTTCGCGGCAGCCTGTTTTGCGGCCAGTTTGCTTCCCATTACCTCAATGGACTCAGCTGAGGGACCAATGAAGATCAGCCCTGCTTCTTTTACTCTTCTTGCGAAAGCTGCATTTTCAGACAAAAAACCATAGCCTGGATGAATGGCGTCCACTTGCAGATCTCGGCAAACTTCCAGTATTTTCTCAATATTCAGATAAGACTCGGACGAGGCGGGCGGACCAATGCAAACAGCATCGTCTGCATAGCGCACATGCGGTGATCTCCGGTCAGCTTCGCTAAAAACAGCGACCGTTGAAATATTCATTTCGCGTGCAGTCCGCATAATCCGTAATGCGATTTCGCCACGGTTGGCAACGAGTATTTTCTTGATCTGAGTCATTCAGTCGTGTTGGTAGTATCAGTTCCTAAAATAGCAAAAGCATTCTTTCAAATGCGTACTACTCTTCTTTACAAAGATCAGTGTGTTAATGTAAAAAAGTTTAGTATATAGATTTAGTATAGTTGTGCGGGTATATCCTATTTTTACTAACTTACTGTTTAAGATGGAGAAATGCAGCTCATTAAAGTACCGTTGAAATTCTTTAATTTTGCATTTATCTAACATTTAGAATCTTTGTTACCCACATAAAAAAGAAGAGAGTGGATATTTTCGAGAAACTGCGCAATAACTCTGGTCCGATTGGAACTCCGGCAAAAATGCTGAACAGCCATCACTATTTTTCATTTCCAATGCTGGAAGGAGAATTAGGCCCGCGCATGAGGTTTATGGGACGTGAAGTTTTGAACTGGAGTCTGAACAACTATTTGGGACTTGCAAATCACCCCGAAGTACGCCAGGCAGACGCAGATGCAGCTGCCAAATGGGGCCTTGCCTATCCGATGGGTGCCAGAATGATGTCCGGAAATTCGAGTTTGCATGAGACTTTTGAGAAGGAACTTGCCGAGTTCGTTGGTAAGAAAGACGCTTTCCTGCTTAACTACGGTTACCAGGGGATTATGTCGGCCATTGAATGCCTTTGCGACCACCGGGATGTGATTGTTTACGATGCCGAGTCGCATGCTTGTTTGATTGACGGTATTCGTTTGCACAAAGCCAAGTTGGGTGAATATTACAAGTTCAACCATAATGATATGGTGAGTCTTGAAAAAAACCTGATCCGCGCGACCAAGCTGGCTAATGAAAAAGGTGGCGGTGTGCTGGTGATCACAGAGGGTGTTTTCGGAAGGTCCGGCAAAGTAGGCGATCTGAAAGCGATCGTGGAGCTGAAAAAGAAATATGAATTCCGCCTGATGGTAGACGATGCACACGGTTTTGGTACCATGGGCGAAACCGGCGCCGGAGTAGGGGAAATGCTCGGGGTTCAAAAAGAAGTGGACCTTTACTTCTCCACTTTTGCCAAATCAATGGCGGCAATCGGTGCATTCATTGCTTCCGACGATCCCGAGATCATTATGTTCCTGAAATATAACATGCGTTCGCAAACCTACGCCAAAGCGCTTCCAATGCCTTACGTGGAAGGTTGCCGCAAGCGGTTGGATATGGTGAAAAAAATGCCTGAACTCAGGGCCAAGCTCTGGGAGAATGTAAAAGCAATGCAGGATGGATTGAGGAGCCGCGGCTTTAATATCGGCGAAACCGAGTCACCAGTTACGCCCGTGTTCCTTCACAGTGAAGGCGGCGTGCCAGAGGTTACCAGAATGGTACGCGACCTGCGCGAAAATATGGGTGTTTTCTGCTCAATCGTGGTTTATCCAGTCGTTCCAAAAGGCCAGATCATGCTGCGGATTATCCCGACCGCAGCCCATACACTCGAAGATGTGGAGTATACATTGAATGCATTTACTACACTTGCCGACAAACTCAAAAACAGAGTATACCAGGCAGAAGAGGTGACTGCCGAATAATAAAAATATGCTTTATTGGCATCCTGAGGGCTTTTTTCAGAAAAAGCCCTCTTTTTTTGCGCTTGCGTATAGAAAATAAAAAATAGTTAACTATCTGACTACTTGTCACTTAGCTGATTGCAATCGGATAATTGTATTATAGAAGTGTTTTTTTTTGTTTTTTGGGTTGCTAAAATACTTTTAATTACTAAATTTCGGTCAAAACATGCGTTTTTGGCGTGTTAGAGGCATTTTTTAACTAAAAAACAAAAGAACATGGCACGATTTGATGAAGTCAAAGATCTGATCCTTTCGCTTGAAGGTGATTTCGATAAGTTTTACAATAAAGGAAACCAGGCAGCTGGCACCCGCGTTCGGAAAGGTATGCAAGACCTCAAAACGTTAGCTCAGGATATTCGCGCAGAAGTTCAGAACAAGAAAAACGAGAGCGAAGGTTAAGAAGCACACAAAGAGTTTGAGGCCCGGTTTGTCACAAGCCGGGCCTTTTTTTAAAACTTCTCCTTGTTGATCATTGTGGCTACTCCTTTTGTGATCACCTTATTGGTTGTCACGTCTACAATTTCAGTTGAAATCTCCGCAAGATGTTTATCGGGATTAATGCTCTGTATCCTGAATACCGCCTTATAATCGGTCTCCACAAACATAGGTCTTAAAAATTCCAGTGTTTGCTTCACATAAATGGAGCCAAAGCCCGGGAATTGTGTGCCGAGTACTTTTGTAAACACAGTCGCGCCCAGCATTCCGTGGATGATCGGCTTTTTGAATGCGGTAGTTGCCGCATATGCGGCGTCCAGGTGGATCGGGTTATTATCGCCCGTCAGGTCAGCAAAACGCTGCACTTCTTCCTGCGTGATCTTAAATGGATAATCAAAAGTGGAGTCAACAATCGGTTCGATATGCATGTCGGTTGGTTTAACTGAGTATAAGTTGCTTCAAAATTAAGGCGAAATCCTGCACGCATCCAAGTTTGTGTCAATGCCCTGAAACAAAGAAAGCCGCCTTTCGGCGACTTTCCTGTATGCAATGGATATATGTGGTTACTCTTCGGTTTCCTCTGTCAGAACTACTGCCGCAGCTTCCGTTATCTTGGCAGCCCGGGCATTATTACGTTTGTCTTTAAACTTCTTAACCTGCATTTTCAACGTATCGATTGCGAGATCCGTCGCTTCTTCAAATGTAGTCCCCTGTTCCCTCACGAACATCGTTCCGCCCGGGACGTAGAGCTTAACTTCCAGCAATTTAGTCTGAGTCTTTGCATTTTCACTTTTATCGAGCTTAAGGAATACCTCTCCACTGGTTATCCGGTCATAGAACGTGTCCAGTTTATCTAATTTTTGCTGAATGAAGTTCAACAATTTAGGATCGGCATCAAAATGAATTGCTTGCATCTGCAGTCTCATAAGCACATTGTTTTAATGGTAAAACATAAATTTTATTACTGAAATCTAAAAACCAGGAGCGCCATCTTTTCAGTCCGGATTTTTGTTTAAAGCATAAAAATCCCCATTTCGACCATCTCCCGGTTTCCCGTAACAGTAATTTAAGTACGTCAAATATTAAGCCAATGTCAAGTAAAAGGGTACGTTTGTTAATTTATTTCTTTCGATCCAAAATGTACTCCGCACAGGCTCAGGCTTCTTCTAAAAGTGTTCGGAAAGACACATATTTTCCATTAAACAGGTCGTGGTGCCGCTGTTGAAAGTCGGCCTGAAAATCGGTTTGGTAAGCGAGGAAATCTTCCATTGTTCTGAAAGTGAACTGGGTAGTATACGTGGAGCCTTCATTTTCAATCTCCGTCAGCAGGCGCAGCAGCTTGCATTCAAGCGGCAGTTCCGTTTGCAGGATTTGGGGAATGTACGTTCCTTTCATGTACGCCAGCCATTCATTTTCTGCCTCATAGCTGATGTTGATCGTGATATTGTAGATAATCATAAGTAAGTGGTTAATAGAACCGAAATATCGGGTTAATATTTATGATTTGATAAAGCTCGCTCTGGTCAAAGCGTATTTGGGGGATGGTGGTTTGTAAGCTACATTTGTAGGACCTGTACTTATTCACCATAACTCTTATTCAACAATGAATATTCTTCTAAGAGCCCATTCCGGCCTGCGGTATGTTGTGCTGGCATTGCTTCTCGCCGCCATTTTTACTGCTTATTCCAACTGGCGGAGTGGAAAGCAGGGAGATAGTAAAATCTATCTCTTTGCATTGATAGCCACACATACACAATTGCTGATCGGGCTGGTTCTATATGTCATGAGCCCCAAAGTGAATTTTGATCTGATCAGTGAAAAGGTATTCCGCTTTTTCACCATCGAACACATTTTCATGATGCTGATCGCCATTGTACTTATCACGATCGGAAGGATCAAATCCAAAAAAATGGTGGGAGCTGACAGGCACCGGACAGTGCTGTACTTCTATACAATGGCGCTGATTATCATTATAGTAGCTATTCCCTGGCCGTTCAGGAACCTGGGATCAGGATGGTTTTGACGTACCTCGGCAATCGGCTGTCGGCAGTCGGCTCTTTGAGGTCGACAGCCAACAGCCGATTGCTGATAGCCGACAGCCAAAGTACTACCCAAATAGCTCGCTCGACAAATACCGGTCGCCACGGTCGCAGATAATGCAGACTATCACACCTTCTTTCAGCTCCTTCGCCAGTTCAACAGCAGCCCAGGTAGCTCCGCCGCTGCTCATTCCCGCAAAAACTGCTTCTTGCTTTGCCAGGTTTCTGGTCATTAAAACTGCATTCTCCTGGGTTACCTCCATCACCCTGTCAACCCGCTCTCTCTCAAATATTTTCGGAAGATATTCAACCGGCCATTTACGAATTCCTGGAATAGTCGGTAGGCTGACAACCTACTATCTGGATATTTTCATTTTGCTCCTTCAAATACCTGGAAACACCCATAATAGTACCCGTAGTGCCCATTGAAGAAACAAAGTGCGTGATTTTTTCATTCGTATCCCTGAAAATCTCAGGGCCGGTGCTATTGTAATGCGCGCGCCAGTTATCGGGATTGGCAAATTGGTTGAGCATAAAATACGCACCTTTCGCTGCTTTCTCTTCTGCCATATCTCTGGCGCCTTCCATTGATTCAGACAGGATAACCTTTGCCCCGAAAGCTTCCATGGTCAGCACGCGCTCCCGGGTTGAATTTTGCGGCATGATCAGCTCAATTTCAAGGTCGAAGAGCCGGGCGATCATCGCCAGCGCAATACCTGTGTTACCGCTCGTCGCCTCTACGAGCTTCATACCTTTTTTTACCTCGCCTCTGTCAAGTGCGCCTTTGATCATGCTGTAAGCCGCGCGGTCTTTCACGCTGCCGCCGGGATTGTTTCCTTCGAGCTTTCCGAAAATTTTTACGTTCGGGTTAGGGTTGATTCTTTTTAATTCGACAAGAGGGGTATTGCCTACCAGGTCAAGAAGTGAGGACATTGATGCTATTCTTTTGTTACTTATAAATATGATCCCGGTTAGGGAGTAGAAGTGAAAAATGCGAGGGTACCAGCCAGGAAAGGAAGTACAGACGAGCCGTGATCTCCGTTTGGAACGGTTGTCAACTGAACATCTGCGCCCAGTCCCTGCATTGTTTTAAGTGCATTTTCCGAATTAAAATAAAAAACAAGGTTGTCTTTATTGCCGTGATACAGACGGATAGGCGCCTTCGGTTTCCATTTATATACATCATTATCAGCAACCGCGTCCCTGAAACCTTTATCGGTTCCGTCATTCAATGCGGTTTTGAATGATTCATTTAAAATCGTGTCGAAGCTCTGGGAAATAGTCACATTGATACCCGACTGTGCAATGCGCGATGCAAATGGTTCTTTGAAATAATAGGAAGCAGGCCGGTTCAGCTTGTAAATCCGGTCATAAGTCAACAATACCCAAAGATAAAGCGCATTGTAGGAAGCAACTCCCTGGGTATTATTGTTGATGATGTGGTTCATAAAAGCAGTCTTATCGTAGGCGCCCGCGCCGCAGCTCGACGCCCTCAGGTTAAATTCAGATGCTGCCTCCTCCTCAATCTTTTTATGAAGCGCCATTGTTGCATAGCCCCCTTCCGAATAGCCGGCCACGTACAGCTTTTCATTCCATTTTACATTCTCCTGTTTTTTCAAAAACTCCTTTGCAGCCCGCAGCATGTCCAGCGAAGCAGATGCCAGGCTCTTACCATGTTCGTAAGGATGAGGAAGATCTTTGGACTCACCGTAACCGATGTAATCCGGGTAGGAGATAATGTAGCCCATTGAGCCAAATAACGAGCCGAACTGGGCGGCTTCGGTGTTATTGTTATAATAAGAAGGCGCAGCAGCATCTTCCCGGATGGTACCATGCTGCACACTGATCATCGATACCGGCTGATCCGTATCAGGAATGATCAGGGCGCCGGATGCGGTAATTTCCGTTCCGTCCGTGTTTTTTGTTTTATACGAGAGTTTATAAACCTTAATCCCATTCTTGACATATCCTCCAAGAATTGGACTCAGGTTATTCGCAAGCTGTAAAACCTGCTCGCGGGAGAGCTGCTTCACATCTTCGCTCTTCTGTAAATACTGATCAGCAGCAGGCGGTTCAACCACCGGCTTATCATCATTACAGGAATTAAGCAGAAGCAGACTCCAGAAAAGGAGAAATACGATTTTCTTGGATTGTTTGATGGGTGTAAAGGTTCGCATAAGTGAATAAGGGGTGAGCACTCGCTGTTATAACGAACGTTCACCCTTTTTTGATCGCTAATCGACTATTTATCAATGATTATATTTTACCCATATACCAGCTGATCATTCTGGCAGTTGCATCGGGCCTTTCTACCATTCCCATGTGACCGGCTTCGGCCAGGATAAAGGGATAGCTTTGTTTGGGATATTCGGAAAGGGAAATTACACTTTCAAACTGGATCAGCTTGTCCTGCATCCCGATAATGAATAAAACCGGAAACGGCATTGCAGCAAGTACGGCGGTTCTGTCGGGCCGACTGCGCATTGCTGTAAGTCCGGAGATCAGGGCTTCTGCCGGTAGTTTTTTGAAGTACTCAATATGCGCCTCCACTTTCTCCGGGAACAGTTCCTTATACCTGTCGCCAAACATATTCGGAGCAGTTTTAGTGATAAAGGCAGTCGTTCCCTCTTTCCTGAGCAACTCGATCATTTCGCCTCGCTGTACCTTTTTAGCTTCATCGTCGGCAAACGCCGTAGAGTGGAAAAGACCAAAACCTTCCAGCATATCAGCATACTTTTCGGCAAAAGCCAGGGCAATGTAGCCGCCCATAGAGTGGCCGATCAGTGTAAATTTAAAGATGCCGGCATTGGTCAGAAAGCGGTGGAGCTCGTCCGCATAATCTTCAACAGACTGGCAGAATGTAAAAAGTGAAATATTAGGTCTGACGATTGTAAACTCGTCATTTATAACGGCATCAACGTAGTCCCAAATGGTATCATCTGCTCCGTGGCCGTGTAGCAATACCAGGGTTTTTCGGTGTAGATTCATATAAATCGGCTTTCATTGTTGAGAACTCTTTTGCCTAAATATACATAAACACATTCCCAAAGGTGCCCTACCCGGCAATTTTTGCCATTTCTTCCTCGCGCAATGCCCGGCGCAGGATCTTGCCCACATTGGTTTTCGGAAGCTCTGTGCGGAACTCAATTTCACGCGGCCGTTTGTAGCCTGTCAGGTTTTCGCGGCAGTAATCTTTTACATTTTCTACCGTCAGTGCGGGATCTTTCTTGACGATGTAAACTTTTACCATTTCGCCGGATTTATCATCAGGAACACCCACGCACGCAACTTCCAGCACACCCGGGCATTGTGCAATTACATCTTCTATTTCGTTGGGATAAACATTAAAGCCTGATACCAGGATCATATCTTTTTTCCGGTCGACGATCTTGAAAAAACCATCTGTGTCTTCAATACCAATATCCCCCGTTTTGAACCAGCGCCCGCTTTCGTCTTCCTTAATTACCTTCACGGTTTCGTCAGGGCGATTGTAGTAGCCCAGCATAATTTGTGGTCCCTTGGCACAGATTTCACCCTTTTCACCCACAGGCGCCCAGGTTTCATCATCTTTCAGAATGCGCATTTCAGTACTCGGAAATGGAAGCCCTATGGTACCCTGCTTGTGGTGCCCGTCAAGCGGATTGACAGAAAGTACTGGTGAAGTTTCCGATAGCCCGTAACCTTCCACGAGTGGGCATCCGGTAACTTTCTCCCAGCGTTCAGCCACTACCTTTTGCAGCGCCATTCCACCAGCAATGGTGATTTTAAGTTCACTGAAATCGACAGAAGCAAAATCAGGATTGTTTAAAAGTCCATTGAACAGCGTATTGAGGCCGGGAAAAATATGGAACCTGAACTTCTTGAGTTCTTTGACAAAGGCTGGAAGATCTTTCGGGTTAGTGATCAGTACATTCAATGCACCCCATTTGATCCCGCACAATCCATTGATCGTTAATGCAAAAACATGGTAAAGCGGAAGTGCGCCGATGAGGGTTAGCTGGCCCGATACCTGCGAGTTGCGCAGCTTGGACATCAGCCATTCATTGATACCTTCCACATTGGCGATCAGGTTCCGGTGGGTCAGCATCGCGCCTTTAGATACGCCCGTGGTGCCCCCTGTATATTGGATAAACGCAATGTCAAGACCAGAAATATTAGGTCTTTTATAGGTAAGTCCCGCACCGATCGCAATCGCATTTGAAAAACTGGTCGCTTTTGGAATGTGGTATTCCGGGACCATTTTCTTGATGTATTTCACCACCGAATTCACGATCAGCTTCTTTGGGAAGCCAAGCAGATCGCCGATTTCAGTAATGATAACCTGCTGAATATCGGTGTTCTGAATAACCTTTTCAAGGTTTTGCGCAAAGTTGGCCAGGATTACAATTGCTTTCGCACCCGAGTCTTTGAACTGGTGCTGCATTTCGCGGCAGGTATAAAGAGGGTTGGTATTTACAATCACCAGTCCGGCGCGCAATGCGCCCATCATCACAACCGGGTATTGCAGCAAATTAGGCATTTGAATAGCAATGCGGTCGCCTTGCTGTAAACCCACACTTTGCAGATATGCCGCGAAATTCCTTGAAAGTTCATCCAGTTTCCCAAAGCTGAGCGACTTACCCATGTTGGTATAAGCAGGCTTGTCGGTATTCTCGCGGAAGCTCACTTCCATCATTTCAAGCAATGAAGAATAAGCCTCGGGATTGATTTCATAAGGAATGCCTTCGGGAT
>NZ_JBHYGF010000073.1:0-12174 GCF_051859145.1 Dyadobacter sp. | reverse complement strand
GCAAACTGCATTAATATCACGTGGGCTTCCTCAACGTACCGCTGCATTACTTCCTGTGCGTAGCGCAACCCGCCGGAGCTTTTTACGAAATCAATGACCTCCTTTACCTTGCCGGGCTTGTGACTTTCATTTTTGATAATATTGATCACCCTTCTTTTTTCAAGCCAGGAAGCTTTGTTGAGCGCATAGATTAGCGGCAGGGTCATTTTCTTTTCCTTGATATCAATACCAAGCGGCTTTCCAATTTCCTCTTCACCATAGTCAAAAAGGTCGTCTTTGATCTGAAATGCCATTCCAACTTTCTCGCCGAAAGCGTGCATTCGTTTGACGATTTCTTCGGTAGCGCCCACGGAGCTGGCTCCTACTGCGCAGCAGGAAGCGATTAAGGAAGCAGTTTTCTGGCGGATAATCTGATAGTATACTTCTTCATCGATATCAAGGCGGCGGGCTTTTTCTATTTGCAGCAACTCGCCTTCACTCAATTCCCGGACTGCGGTCGAAACGATTTTTAAGAGATTAAACTCTTCATGATCGACTGACAAAAGCAGTCCGCGCGAAAGGAGGTAATCTCCTACTAACACGGCGATTTTGTTCTTCCACAATGCATTCACAGAAAAGAAGCCGCGACGGTAATTGGAATCGTCCACCACATCGTCGTGCACGAGTGTGGCTGTATGCAAAAGCTCTATTAAAGCACCGCCCCTGTATGTTGATTCTGATATAGTACCGCAGACCCCGGCGGAAAGAAAGACGAACATCGGACGTAGTTGCTTGCCTTTACGCCTTACAATGTAGTTCATGATCTGGTCAAGAAGCATTACATCGCTCTTCATAAATTGACGAAATTTCTGCTCGAAAGCCTTCATTTCGTCTGCAATAGGAACTTGAATTTCCTTTATTGAAAGGGTCATATGCATGTAAAAGGGACAGCGTCCCTCTGGATATTAAGAGGTAGTCCAGGCCAGGATTCCGATCCTGTGAACACCAAAGATGTTCCTGAACACTAATCTTCAAATTTGGAATAAAATCTTCTGTTTATATCAATTTAATGGTGAAAATGTTTAGAATTGGGGGGAAGGAGGAGAGGGAGGATGGAGGAAGGGAAGGAAGTTTTTGTCACCCTGAGCGCAGTCGAAGGGAAGAGCGACAACGCATTCCCTTCGACTGCGCTCAGGGTGACAAAGCTTGTGCCTCAGTTCCACGGCGGCTCACTCATTCCCTCATTTAATCATTCAATCATTAAAAATGAAAGCACTTGTCCTCGGGGGCGGATCTATGAAGGGGGCTTTTCAGGTGGGCGTTATTCAGGCGGTACTGGAAAATGGATTTGAACCTGAAATGATTTACGGGATCTCGGTTGGCGCATTGAACACTACCTTTCTGGCCAACGAGGCGGGTAAACAGCTTAGTGAAAAGGGTGAGGTAAACTGGCAGGTGGCTGGTCGCCGCCTGCTTGAATTCTGGATCAAAAATATTACTGCCCCACAGGATATATCCATGCTGCGATCCCGGGTAATGCTCGGGATGAACACCTTAATGAGCCGATTTGACGGGATTGTCGACCCGGCACCGCTGCATAATCTGATCCGCAAGCAGGTAAAGAGCGAGTACCTGGCCAATACTCCGGTTAAAGTTAAAGTAGGTGCTGTGAATGTCAGCTCCGGCGAGATCAGGTATGTTTCAACCGCCGACCCGCATTATGTGGATTTCGTATTTGCGAGTTCTTCCATTCCCATGTTGATGCCTGCCGTGGAAATAGAGCAGCAACTCTACCTCGACGGCGGAATGCGCGAGGTAGCGCCCATTCGGCAGGCTATTGAAGATGGAGCCACCGAAATCGTGCTCATTGCCTGCCACTCTCCCCTGCTCTATCAACCGGAAGGAATTAATGCACGAAACCTGATTACATTGATCGAACGCGTGCGGGATATTACTGTAAACCAAATTGTTAACAGCAATATTCTTTGGGCTGAATCGTATGTAGACCGGTCTATACTCAGAGGAAAGCAGATGAAGCTCACGGTAATCCGACCAATTGCCCCGCTGTTCCTGGACTTGCAGCGTTTTACGTCAGACGATATTTCGCGACTGATCGTAGAAGGCTACCGCACGGGAATGGAATCGGTTTTGAAGAAAGACAAGGTACCGGACTAAACTTCCAAGCTCATGAACTCAATAGTCAAAAATGGAATCGCCATACTGCTCGGCGCCATTCCGATGTATGGTTTTGCACAAGGTGAATGCAAATTTGACACACCTCATGCACTGCAACGCTACCTCAAACCCTCCGGCCGCACCACGCCCATGATCATGGCGCACCAGGGAGGAACAGAAGACGGTTTTCCCGGCAATAGCCTGGCTACATTTGAAAGAACCTACAAGCAAGTTCCCTGCGTTTTGCTCGAATTTGATGTGAGAATGACCGCCGACAGCCTGCTCGTGATCTCGCACGATAACGAACTCGAAACCCGCACCAATGGAAAAGGGCTTTTAAACAAAAAGAAATGGAAAGAAGTAAGCAAACTGAAACTGAAAGACAGCCAGGGTACGATCACAGAACATGGAATGCCCACTTTACAGCATGTACTGGATTGGAGTAAAGACAAAAACCTGATTCTTATTGTCGATAAAAAGCCCGAAACCAGCTTACCTAAAACTATTGAAATGCTGAAAGCAACGGGCAATGCAAATAAATCGGTGCTGATATGCTACTCGCTTGCGGAGGCAAAACAGGCACACCAGCTTGCACCGGATTTAATGCTGGCCGTCGGATTTAACAGCAACGATCACATTGAAGCAGTTACCAAGTCGGGTTTACCGATGGAAAAGCTGGTTGCATTAACCCCGCGGGATTTGCAGGACAAGCCTTTTTACGACAAAATACACAACCTGAACGTCGTATCCTCGTTCGGTACCAATGGAAACATTGACACCCTGCAAGCCAGCGCTTCCCGGCCGCTGTACCAGAAGCTCTGGGAGAGCGGCGGGCCGGATATCATCTGCACCGACAATCCCGTTTTGGTACAAAGTATTTTTTACAAAAAAGAATAAAAACAGAAAGCCCGGCCAAATGACCGGGCTTTCTTGCTAACCAGCAGGTTTCTGCTTAGTTGAAGATATAACGGATACCAACCTGCGCCTGCCAAACGTCGTTGATCGTACGACCTTTCACGAAAGCATCGAGAACCAGGACAGTCTCACCATTCACAACCTGCGTTCCCATTCTGTATGAAGGAACCCCGTCTGCTGAAACGCTTGCGAAGTTAAGCGGGTTGGATTGTGTGCTGTTGGAAGAAACAGTTACCTGGTTTCCTACACCCCATTTGTTGTTGATCAGGTTACCGACATTGAAAATATCAGCTCTCAGGCGAATGATGTTCTTCTTGTTTTTCGCACCAACTTTCACGAAGAAATCCTGCTCAACGGTGAAGTCAAATCTAGTCAACCAAGGATAAGCACCGCCATTACGCTCTGTATATTGTCCTTTTCTTTCTGACAAATACGGGTGGTTATCAATGTATTTCTGGAAAGCCTCAGCTTGCTGCTCTGGCGAGAATGTGTAAGTTTTCCCGTTAACAGTTGTAGTCAGCGTAGAGAATCTGATTTCCGAAGCACTGTTTGGAACATAAAGCAAGTCATTGTTCTGACCATCACCATTCAAATCCGTTGAGCTGATGTAAGAAAGCTTCGTGCCGCTGTTGGAAACACCACCCAATGTAAACATAGTAGCGCCGCCGAATTTACCGCCATACTCTTTACGGTAGCTTACATATCCCACAAAACGGTGACGCAAATCGTTACCAGACC
This sequence comes from Dyadobacter sp., assembly GCF_051859145.1. Lineage (GTDB taxonomy): Bacteria > Bacteroidota > Bacteroidia > Cytophagales > Spirosomataceae > Dyadobacter. The sequence continues at coordinate 8,367 of NZ_JBHYGF010000073.1, read as the reverse complement.
AGGCAAGATCAAGGTAGTTCAGTCCATTAATACCCGGTACGTTACCTTCTACTGTACTGGATACAGAAGCAATGTCTTTCGCTTGTCCGTAAGTATAACCGATCATTCCACCGAAGCCGCGCGTTGCTGCTTTTTCAAGTTTACCCGTGATCGAGTAAGAATAACCTTTGTTGGTGTTGGTCAAAACATACACGTTTGAAACCGTCGTGTTCACGAGGCGAGCCGGGTTAACTGCTGCGCCAGATAAGCCCGAAGCGGGGAAACGATCGCGGTTATCAACACCTGCAAACTGTGCAGTAGGCGCTTTCAGGTTCACGTCAATATAGCGGAGTGCATTGTAGTTTTTATTGAAAATACCTTCCACAGTCGCCACTACGCCCCAGCCCAATTGCTGATCGATACCAATGTTGCTTTTCCAAACTTGTGGAAATTTCAGGTTTTCGTCAGAAGCATTCACCTGGTAACCGCGCAATGGAGCAGAGGTTGTTGGATTGTAACGGGAAGGATCCAATGTAAATGGATATGCAGTTGTGTTGTTACCAACAATCGTCGCAGAGTTCACCCCATTGTTACCCAACTGATTTGAGATCAAAACGTAAGGAATTCTTGACAAGAACAACCCTGTTCCACCGCGAACCTGGGTAGTACGGTTTCCTTTTACATCCCAGTTGAAACCGATACGTGGAGACAGGTAAATGCGGGATTTGGGAACGTTACCTGTGTTAACTTTATAAGTTTCACCGGCTGGATCCTTGAAATCTATTCCTGCTACTTCTGCATTGTAATATTGTTTCGAAGTGTTCGGGATCGTGATATAGTCGCCACGAAGACCTGCCGTCACTTTCAAGTTAGGCGTAACCTGGTATTCATCCTGTACATACAAACTGATTGTCTGCGTTTTGAACTCCTGCCAGGGAGCAGCGCCGCCTGGAAGCAATGAATAACGATAGTTGAAACGAACCAATGTGTCCGGTGCAACAGTCAGGTTCGGGTTAGCCAGATATGCATTTGCTGCATTTTTGAAATCCTGGATTGAACGGAAAACGTAAACCCCGTTTGAAGTCGGGAAGAACAAGTTGTTTGACTTGAAATACTCGTAAGAAGCACCGGCAGTCAAAGTATGTTTTCCTGCGAAATAAGTCAGGTTATCGGTGATATTAAGCGTAGAGTAATCCAGTTTGTTATTTGGGGTAAATGGATCGGAACCGATTGTGGTGTAAGTAGATCCGTCTTTCTGGATTTCGATAGTTGGGAAAATCGGCGCTTTGTACTTTCTGTCTTCAATCTGCTTGTTGAAAGTTCCGATCAGGTTGTTGGCGAATTTCCCACCGAAGTTAGAGTTCAACTCAGCTACGAAAGAGCGTGTGTTATCCTGGATAATGTAGCCCGTATTCTGAGGAGAAATCGCGGAAAGCGAGTTGGTACGGTTACCGAAACCAGCTGTGTTGCTACTGTTGCTCTGGCTGATCAACACATCAGAGTCAGAATCGTGGTGTGAGTAACGAACTGTCAGTTTGTGCGCGTCGCTGATGTTGTAATCAATGCGGGCAAGAAACTTATTACTCTTGTTCTCATTGTTGAAACCGTCGATCGCACCGATATCATATTGGAATTTTTCGCGCATGAAAGCGCCCAGATCTTCCAGGTCGGCAGCAGTTGTACGGGATACATTGTCACCCGACTGACCGCGGTTCAAGACAAAATCCAATGCAGGACTTGAACGTTTCACAAACTCCCCGTTTACAAAGAAGAAAAGCTTGTTCTTAATGATCGGGCCACCGAAACGGAAACCGGTTGTTTTTTCATTGAACTCAGTTACGTTGATCTTGCTTCCGTAAGCCTCATCACCTGCAAGACTTTTGTTTTTGAAGAAATGGAAAACCGATCCTGAAAATTCATTGGTACCTGAGCGGGTTACTGCATTAATACCCGCACCCGCAAAACCTGATTGACGAATGTCAAAAGGCGCAATGTTGATCTGAACTTCTTCGATAGCGTCCAGCGAGATTGCAGAGGAACCTGTCCGGCCACCTGCTGCTGCTTCGTTACCCAATCCGAAACCATTATTGAAAACAGATCCGTCAATGGTAAAGTTGTTATAACGGCTGTCCTGCCCACCGAATGAGCGGCCGTTACCGTAGGCATTATATTTGGTGATATCATTTAAAGTTCTTCCCAAAGTTGGAAGGCTGCCTAGCAATCCTTTATCGAAAGTTGTCGCTGCACCTGTGCGGTCTGAGCTGAAAATGTCACTTCCTGCACCTGTTACAACTACTTCGTTCAGATCAGTAGATCCGTCCTGCAGATCGAAATTGACATTCGCTGCTGTTCCCAGGTTTGCGAAGATATTTTCCTGAGATTTGTCGCTGAAACCAACGAACGAGACAGTCACCGAGTAAGGCCCGCCTACCCTAACTGCCGGGATGGTGTACAAACCCTGTTCATTCGTAACAGATCCGTACCTTGTACCGGAAGGCGTGTGAATCGCCACAACGGTTGCACCTGGGAGCGCGTCACCTTTTGTGTCTGTAACCCGGCCGGTGATTGCTGATGAAGTTACCTGGGCAGAAACATCCGGCCCGAAAATGGTTAATAGAAGAGTAACCAGCGTACAACACGCTGCCTTGAAAAGTAAACTTTTCCCGTTCATAAAAGTTGGTGATTTGGTTTGTATAAATGGGGGCATCATCGATCGCGATGAGTGATCATTTACCGCAAAATAATAAGATTTTTATTTTAGAAACAAAAACACTAATCCTACTAAAATACAATACTAATATACGTAACTAATTGATCTATTGAAATAATACAGAATAGTGTACCAATACTTCAATATTTTGAAAGTTACCAAATCGTTAAAAATCCTTTATCAGCAGCATTACCGTATTCAGCCGATTATTTACCGGTTTCGGCTATTTTAAATCTTTTTTAAACGGAGGCGCCTGCGGGCAAAAATTCCAATATTATCGTATTATTAAATTTTCATTCAACTCATATCATGCAGCTCAATTTTAAACAGGTAGGTGAACACGGCAAGCCGGTTATTATACTTCACGGCGTTTTCGGCCTGCTCGATAACTGGTCGGGAATCAGTAAAACGATCGCGGAGCTGGGATACCGCGTTTACCTGGTCGATCAGCGAAACCACGGCCGCTCCCCACACGCGGGACCACTCGACTTCCCCACTTTTGCAGCCGACTTAAAGGAATTTATAGCAGAACATCATTTGGAGAACCCCATTCTGATCGGACATTCAATGGGCGGCAAAACGGTGATGCAGTATGCAGTAACTTACCCGGGCACTTATGAAGCGCTGGTTGTAGTTGATATCGGCCCGAAAGGATACCCCATTCACCACGCCCAGATATTGGAAGGTTTGAATGCAATTCCCATTGATAAAATAGAAAGTCGGAACGAAGCTGACGAGCTGTTAAGTGAATACGAGCCGATATTGGCAGTGCGCCAGTTTTTGCTCAAAAACCTGTACAGAAAGGATGAAGGTGGCTTTGCGTGGCGTTTCAACCTGCCGCTACTCACGACGGATATGGCCAATGTAGGTCAGGAAATTACCTACCAGACGCCCATTTCGGGCCCAGTGCTCTTTATACGTGGCGAAAAGTCTGATTATATCAAAGACGAGGATTTTGCCGGAATTCAGGAAATGTTCCCCGAAGCCAGATTCGAAACCATTGCAGACGCTGGCCACTGGGTACAGGCAGAAAAACCGAAAGAATTCGTTGCGGCTGTTGCCGGGTTTTTCGATGAGGCTATCTGATGTATTTCCGGCGTTGTTTGAGGCAGGAAGATACGATCAGTTCGTTGCCGGTAACTGTAATTTCCCAAACCGGACAATAAACACAGCTGACAGTTGCACAAATTCCGTTTGCCGGAATCGGGGACTGGGGCTTGATATCCATTAGTACTCCATTGATGATGAGGGATTTGGGCGCGCAGCACATCGGGAGACCGTCAGCTTGCAGCACAACCCCGTCTTCACGGAACCCGATGGTGTCCACTTGAGAAGCAGCAACATATTCCCATTCGTTCCTGTTGTCAACGGAAGCCCGCTCGATCTGGCTCAGGCGCCATTTACCGGCTATCGGACTTGCAACCGCAATTCCATTCAGGGCCGCGTCCATGCTGTCTTTTTTACAGGAAATAAGAACGGTAAGAAATAGTGTGAAGTATAAAAGCCTTTTCATAGTGATTAAGTTTGTATAAACCTTAGGATGCAAATAGCCTCGGATTGGTTGGAAACAAGCAATAACTACAACTTCAATGCGTAAAACTGCCTTAAAGCTTTTCATGATCCCCACTGTCCTGGCCGACGGTACCCAAGATCAGGTACTCAGTCCGGGGGTGATAGCGGCTATTGAATCGCTGGATATTTTTTTTGTGGAAAATGTGCGTACTGCCAGGCGCTTCATCAGCAGCCTGCGTCTCGGAAAAGTGATTGACGAGCTCACATTTATTGAACTAAACAAAGACACTCCTGAGGCTGAAACCTATGAAGCACTGAAAAGTCTTCCCCGGGATGCGGGCGTGATTTCGGAAGCGGGCTGTCCTGGTATTGCTGATCCCGGCGCAGTTGCGGTGAACCTGGCACATCAGCTGGGCATTCAGGTAGTGCCGCTGGTGGGGCCTTCTTCCATTCTGCTGGCTCTTATGGCCTCAGGGCTTAGCGGACAATCGTTTGCATTTCACGGATACCTGCCCATTGACAAGGTACAGCGCAAGAAAATGATACAAACGCTGGAAAGGGAAAGCCGGCAGCGGCAGCAAACGCAGCTGTTTATGGAAACTCCTTTCAGAAATAACCAGTTGCTCGACACGTTGCTGGAAACCTGCCAGCCTGATACCATGCTCAGCATCGCAGCTGACATTACAGCTGCGACGGAATTTGTGAAAACAATGCCCGTCAGGAATTGGAAATCGAGTAAACCTGACCTGCACAAGCGGCCAGTCATTTTTTCAATCGGGTAAGTGAAGAAATTTTAAATGGTGCTGTTTCCAACCTTGCAGGCGGTATTTGCCTCTTGAAGCAACAATGCATTATTTACTTTATTAACAAATCAGCTTAACAATGAAAAAATGGATCGCAGCAGCAGGTGTAATTTTCACACTGGCAATGTCTGCCTGCAATGATGACGGCCTGAATGCAATCACTACCGTAGATTCAAACTTCGAAACCGGCGCGGAAGGCTGGACAGCAGAATTCTCTGATTACTCCACCAAAACAGATACTTCAACCTTAGACCTTGCTGCCGGCGTACTCTCGTTACCAAGGGGACTTGATACCACCCAGCACGGTTTTATGCTTCAAAGTTCAAACAGGAGCGATGATGTTTTTATGTACCTTAAGAAAAAGGTGATGGGCCTTGTTCCGGGCAAAAGCTATGAGACTGTTTTTGATATCAGCCTGGGAACCAATGCAGCAAACGGCGGTATGGGGGCAGGCGGCTCGCCTGCAAGTTCGGTTTATGTAAAAGCGGGTGCGTCCGGCACGGAGCCGAAAGCCACATTGAAGGGTACCGAATACGAGTTTAACCTGGACAAAGGCCAGCAGTCACAAGGTGGTAAAGATGCAATTGTGTTAGGGGATGTGGCAAATGGAACGGATAAAGTGAAATACACGCTCGTAGACAGGTCCAATGCAGGCAAGCCACTCATCGTCAAAGCCAATGCAAATGGAGAAATCTGGCTTTTTGTTGGTACGGATTCAGGTTACGAGGGAATTACCAGATTGTACTACAACCGCATTAAAGTGACTTTGCAGGAAGTGCAGGCTGATTAATCAGACATATTATCAAAATGCCACAATGCGAGCACCTTGCATTGTGGCATTTTTCTTTTAGGTCTTATTACGCCAAAGCCGCGGGGCTGTTTACAAAGTCTTTTGTAACTTCGCCCCTGCGGCAAATGCAGTAAATCTGACTTTCATGATTCGCGTAAAAGATTTTACATTCAATCCATTTTCGGAAAACACTTACCTGCTTTATGATGAAACAGGAGAGTGCATTATCATAGATCCAGGTTGTTACGAACAGTCGGAAGTGGAGGAACTGGCTGGTTTTATAGAGGCCAAGAACCTCAAACCGGTACATAATATCAATACCCACGCACATATTGATCACGTGCTGGGCGTAGCTGCATTGAAACGGAAATACAACATTCCCTTTTCGCTGCACCAGCTCGACGAGCCGCTGCTGAAAGCCGTGAAAACTTACGCTTCGAATTACGGTTTTTACAAATTTGAAGAACCGGAACTCGACAGTTACCTTAAAGAAGGAGAAATCTTCCGCTTTGGTAACAGCAGTCTCGAAATCATTTTTGTGCCGGGCCACGCGCCGGGCCACATTGCATTTGTAAGTCACGACGACCGTTTTGTAATCGGCGGCGACGTGCTTTTCCGGCTGAGTATCGGGCGGACAGACTTGCCGGGCGGCAACCACGCTACATTACTGGAAAGTATCCGAAACAAAATCTTCACATTACCAGAGGATTATACCGTTTATGCGGGCCACATGGATGCGACTACAGTTGGTTTTGAGAAAAAGAACAATCCATTTTTCAGATAAGAAACCCGACGATATTATGATCAGGCGAAACATACCCAATGCACTCACTTGCGGAAACCTTCTTTGTGGCTGCGTGGGCGTGGTGGAAGCATTTCACAACAACCTGCTGATCTCCTGCATCCTCGTCGGCGTAGCGTTGATTTTCGACTTTCTGGACGGTTTTCTGGCGCGCATGCTGAAAGTGAGTTCTGCGATTGGTAAAGACCTCGATTCACTGGCCGATATGGTCACATTCGGGCTACTGCCCTCTATTATCGTTTACCAATTGCTTATGCAAAGCATCCCCGACCTGATGGGGATCTGGAAGGCTTATCCTGCCTTTATCATGGCGATTTTCTCGGCATTGCGTTTAGCTAAATTTAACAACGACACCAGGCAGTCGGATACCTTCATCGGCTTACCTACCCCGGCTAATGCCATGCTGATCGCCGCGCTTCCATTCATAGTTCAGCTCGAAAGTGAATTCTGGAAAGATATTATCATCAACACAACCAACTTACTGATCCTGACAGTAGTAATGTCTTACCTGCTTGTCATGGAGCTGCCTTTGATTGCATTAAAATTCAAACATTTTGGCTGGAAAGGAAACGAGGCACGGTTTCTTTTAATAGTTAGTTCTATTGTGCTTCTTGTTACTTTGAAATTCCTCGCTGTACCATTGATACTCGTCATTTATATCGGGCTATCACTGGCAGAGAATATGAGAAGACAAAAGGCCTGACTTATTTATTGACAACTTGTTGTTCAAAATACGAATATGAAATTCTCGCGCATTACCGGTTTGGGTTACTATGTTCCTGAAAACATCGTGACCAATAATGATCTGACACAATGGATGGAAACATCTGATGAATGGATCCAGGAACGTACCGGCATTCGCGAACGCCGCTACTTTGAATATGGCAAAGACACGAATTACAGCATGGCCGCCGCCGCTTCCCGCCAGGCGCTGGAACGCGCCGGAATGAGCGCCGATGAGATTGACGTAATCGTTTACGCCACCATAACGCCCGACTATTTTTTCCCGGGCTCCGCATTTTTAATGCAGCGCGAGCTCAAAATGGACGGAAAGCCGGTTATTGATATTCGGGAACAATGCTCTGGTTTTGTATATGCGCTTTCTATCGCCGACCAGTTTATCAAATCGGGAATGTATAAAAATGCATTGGTGGTAGGCTCGGAAATCCAGTCTTCATGGATCGATAAAAGTACCGCGGGGCGCAATACTGCGGTGATTTTTGGTGACGGCGCAGGTGCGGCTGTCGTATCGGCTACCGACGATCCCCAACATTGTATATTATCTACACACCTGCACGCTGACGGGCGATTTGCAGAAGAACTTTATGTGCGTGACCCCGGAAGCAGCAGGCCAGGAAGACCTGTGAACAGCGAAATGCTGGAAGAAGGCGGTTTTAATGTGTATATGAATGGGAATGCAGTCTTCAAACATGCAATTGTTCGCTTCGGCGAGGTAATTGGTGAGGCACTGGAAGCTAACGGACTCACGCACAGCGATCTTGACTTGCTTGTACCTCATCAGGCCAACATTCGTATCAGCGATTATGTACGGCAGCAGCTTGGACTGAGCGAATCGCAGGTAGTAAATAACCTGCAACGCTTCGGCAACACCACCGCCGCCTCCATTCCCATCGCACTATCGGAAGCCTGGGAGCAAGGCAGATTGAAGAGCGGCGACCTGATTTGTCTGGCTGCTTTTGGAAGCGGGTTTACGTGGGCTTCTGCATTAATGAAGTGGTAATTCGATCAATATTGACCAATTGATAGCATT
>NZ_JBHYGF010000072.1:0-12189 GCF_051859145.1 Dyadobacter sp. | reverse complement strand
ATATCAACTATTCGCCGGCCGATCTGGCTTCCATTATCGGTTAATCCGGTTTCCAAACAGCATCAATTATGAAAACATCAGTTCTCGAAAGGTTTCTGAGGTATGTGCAGATCGATACGCAATCAGACCCGGAATCCGAAAGCTTTCCGAGTACAGCCAAACAGCGTGACCTGAGTAACTTACTTGCCGTGGAATTGCTGGAAATAGGTGTTTCTGACGCGCACGTAGACGAGCACGGTTACGTGTACGCGACTATTCCATCCAATTCGGCTAAAACCAATGTGCCTGTGATCTGCTTTTGCTCGCACGTGGATACATCCCCGGATGTTACCGGCGCGAATGTGAAGCCGATTGTCCACGAGCAGTGGGACGGAACTGATATTGTGCTTCCCGACGATCCAACGCAGGTTTTGAGAATAGGAGAGTTGCACGATCTGGATCAGCAAATTGGAAATGACATTGTAACAGCCAGCGGTCTGACCCTGCTCGGTGCCGACAACAAAGCCGGTGTTGCCGAAATAATGGCCGCAGCCGAATACCTGATCAACCACCCGGAGATCACGCACGGGGAAATCAAGATACTTTTTACGCCTGATGAAGAAGTCGGACGTGGTACCGAGCGGGTGGACCTGGCTAAATTAGGAGCTCACTATGGATACACGGTCGACGGTGAAGCGGCCGGAACATTGGAAAATGAGACTTTCTCTGCCGACGGTGTGAAAATCACGATCAGCGGCGTAAGTACCCACCCTGGTTATGCGCTTGGAAAACTGGAAAATGCAGTCAAAATAGCCGCAGATATTATCGCCCGTCTGCCAAAAGACGCGTTATCGCCGGAAACCACGGAAAACAAGGAAGGCTTCATTCATCCGACGCATGTGGAAGGTATCCAGGAGAAAGTGACCCTGGGCTTTATCATCCGGGATTTCACAACCGCCGGTCTGCACGAAAAAGAGGAATACCTGAAAAGCATTGTCGATGAAGTTTTAAAGAACTATCCAAACTCCACTGCGGACTTCAAGGTGCAGGAGCAGTACCGCAACATGAAGGAGATTCTTGACAAATACCCGCAAATCATCGAGCATGCAGAGGAAGCTATGCGACGCGCGGGACTAAACCCCGTTTGCAGAAGCATCCGCGGCGGCACCGACGGTTCTCGCCTCTCCTTCATGGGTTTACCCTGTCCCAACATCTTCGCCGGCGAACACGCATTCCACTCGAAACTGGAATGGGTATCCGTGCAGGATATGGAAAAGGCAGTAGAAACGATTGTGAATTTAGCAGAGGTTTGGGAGGAGCGGGGCTAGGAGTTTTGAGTTAGTGAATTAGTGAGTTAGTGAATGAGTGAGTTTTTAATTTTGAATGATTGAATGACCGGGCGCCGTTGCGCTGAATGACTGAATATTTTTTATCGAATTCTTCAAGCGGTCAAATCGGAAAAAGGCTTAAATCAAATGCTAATCGCTTATAATATCGACTAACTATCAACTCGCCAACTCACTAACTCGCCAACTCCCACATTCAGTCATTCACTCATTCAATCATTCAGTCATTAAAAAAAGATGTCTCAAAAAAAGACGAAGTACTACGTTGTGTGGCAGGGGAGGAAGACGGGGGTTTTTACGGATTGGAAAGAATGCGAGGCGCAGATCAAGGGTTTTGAAGATGCGCGCTATAAGTCTTTTGAATCCATTGAAGAGGCAGAAAAGGCTATTCAGCGGGATTATTGGGAATTCGTGACGAAAAAAGAAAGTAAGCCCGTGTTGAAAGAAGCGCCTGCTTCCGTGGGTAAGCCCATTAAGAATAGCATAATCGTCGACGCAGCCTGGAACACGGCCAGCGGAGATATGGAATATCAGGGTATCTACTACGCAACGGGTAAAAGGATCTTTTTGCAGGGCCCGTTCAGGGATGGTACCAACAACATCGGTGAGTTCCTTGCGATTGTACATGCATTGGCTTACCTGCAAAAAAATGCGAGCGATCTGCCCATTTACAGCGACTCGCGCACTGCAATCAGCTGGATCAAGAAAAAGCATGCGAATACAAAACTTGCACTGACTCCCCGGAACAAGCCCGTTTTTGAAATGCTGCAACGCGCTGAGAGATGGCTTGCAAGTAATACTTACCCGAATAAAATCCTGAAATGGGAAACGGAGTACTGGGGTGAAAACCCTGCTGACTTTGGACGAAAATAAAACAATGGCCAGAAACACACATTTCCAGTTCAAGCAATTTACCGTGCAGCAGGACCAATGCGCAATGAAAGTGTGTACCGACGCGTGCGTGCTCGGCGCGTGGGTTAATGTTGAAAATGCCGACAGAATCCTGGATATCGGCACAGGTACCGGGCTGCTTTCCCTGATGATCGCGCAGCGGAATACCTATGCATCCATTGACGCTGTCGAAATTGAAGCCGAGGCTTTTTACCAGGCGGGCGAGAACGTAGAAAGTAGCCCGTTCAATGGACGCATTACATTGTTTCATGCAGCTGTTCAGGATTTCACTTCGGAGCATTTGTATGATCTGATCATCACAAATCCGCCATTCTTCCAGGCTGATCTCCGTTCTCCTGCCGAAAAGATTAACCAGGCGCACCATGCAGATACACTTGATTTTGCAGCATTGCTGTCTTCACTTCAAAGGTTGCTCGCACCCGAAGGCAGGTTTGCGGTTTTGCTGCCTGTTGAAGAAGGAAGTCTGTTCCGTAAAATGGCTGAGGAGCAAAACTGGCGCTTGGACCACGAACTAACCCTTTTTCACCAACCCAACAAAAAGGCTTTCCGTGTCTTGATGGAGTTCAGAAATGCAGCAGGTGCCGCGTGTGATAATGTATCCGAAACCCTGTATATCTACCAGGAAGACGGAATTACGCACGATCCGAAGTTCAGGGAGCTGCTGAAAGACTTTTATTTAAAATTTTGATCGGGAAAAAAGCGAACTTTGCGGCATTATCAATCCAGTCCGCGCCATTGCAGATTATTCATGACCCATTCAGCTATCCAGATATCCGTAATTGTTCCGCTTTATAATGAAGACGAATCACTCCCAGAGCTTAGTGAATGGATTGGCCGGGTAATGAACGAAAATGGGTTTTCCTACGAAATTCTGTTTATAGACGACGGCAGCAAAGACCAATCCTGGGAAGTTATTTCCCGGCTTTCACTCGAAAATGCAAGCATCCGCGGCTTCCGGTTTGTTCGTAATTATGGCAAAACGGCTGCATTACAAACAGGCTTCCAGGCTGCAAAAGGTGATGTAATTATTACAATGGACGCTGATTTACAGGATAGTCCGGACGAAATCCCTGAGCTTTACCGATTGATCGCCGAAGAAAAGTACGATCTTGTTTCGGGCTGGAAAAAGAAACGCTTCGATCCAATTACCAAAACGATCCCTACCAAGATTTTCAATGCAGCTACCAGAAGCATTTCGGGTGTGTACCTGCACGATTTCAATTGCGGACTGAAAGCGTACCGTAAAGAGGTGGTCAAGAATATCACGATTTACGGAGAAATGCACCGGTACATTCCGGTAATCGCCAAATGGAATGGCTTTGCAAGGATAGGGGAGAAGGTTGTGCAGCATCGTCCACGTAAATACGGGCACACCAAGTTTGGTCTGGAACGCTTTATTTTTGGCTTTCTTGATTTGCTTTCAATTGCCTTTGTGAATAAGTTTGGGCGTCGGCCGATGCATTTATTCGGTAGTCTGGGAACCCTTATGTTTTTTCTGGGAACCATTATAGCATTCTGGCTTCTTGGTAAAAAAATATACAATATTTACCATTTGCTGCCTTACCGTAATGTAACCGATAACCCATTATTTTTCCTCGCGCTTGTTGCGATCATGGTCGGTTCCCAGTTATTTCTCGCAGGTTTTCTGGGTGAGCTCTTTGTTAAACAGTCTGTTTCCAAAACGGGCGACTACAACATTTCTGAGCGGGTGGGAAATTGAAACTGAGTTTATTAATCAAATAAGATAAAAAATATTACCTATTACACAGATAATGATCGCTAACGTACACAAAGCACATCCCTGGCATGGAATTCCAATGGGTGACAACGCACCCGAACTTGTAACTGCATTTATTGAAATTGTTCCTACTGATACAGTAAAATACGAAATAGATAAAGCGACAGGTTACCTCGTAATCGACCGGCCGCAGAAATACTCCAACATTGTTCCTGCGCTTTACGGGTTTATACCAAAAACTTACTGTGCTGATAAAATCGCTGCATTGGCGCGTGAGCGTTCAGGTCGCGATGTGACTGAGGGCGATGGTGACCCGCTGGATATTTTGGTTTTGTGTGAAAAAATTATCTCGCATGGGGATATCCTTTGTACAGCCAGGCCAATCGGCGGGATTCGTTTGATCGACGGCGGAGAAGCTGACGATAAGATCATTGCGGTGCTAAAAGGAGATGAAGTTTATGGTGGATTTTCTGACATCGCCGAATTGCCTGAGGGTATCGTGGAGCGTTTGAAACACTATTTCCTTACTTATAAAAATCTTCCGGGCGAAGCAGCTCACATTGAAATCACCAATGTGTACGGTCGCGAGGAAGCTTTGGAAGTAATTATGACTTCTGTGGAAGATTACAAGCATTCATTCTACTGAGCTTCCGATTTACCACAAGAATAGCTGAATACCAGCATGATATTAGAGCCGTTTCCGATAGGGGCGGCTCTTCTTTTATTCGTATCTTTGCGGAAATTTTGAATATTCAGAATCTCTGAAAATCAGTATCTCCATACTTCATGAGTAATATACAGGAAATTAAAAAGCGCCGCACATTTGCGATCATCAGTCACCCCGATGCAGGAAAAACAACCCTGACGGAGAAATTGCTGCTGTTCGGGGGCGCGATCCAGACGGCCGGGGCGGTTAAGTCAAATAAAATCAAGAAAACAGCGACCTCCGACTTTATGGAGATCGAAAAACAAAGGGGTATCTCGGTAGCTACTTCCGTGATGACCTTTGAATACAAAGACCTGCTGATCAACATCCTCGATACACCCGGCCACAAGGATTTTGCAGAAGATACTTACCGCACATTAACGGCTGTCGATAGCGTAATCCTCGTTGTGGATTGCGTAAAAGGTGTGGAGGAACAAACCGAGCGGTTAATGGAAGTGTGCCGGATGCGGAATACGCCCGTTATCATTTTTATTAACAAACTTGACCGCGAGGGTCAGAATCCATTTGAACTGCTCGACGAGCTGGAAAGTAAGCTGAATATCCGCGTGCGTCCGTTGACGTGGCCGATCAATATGGGCGCCAATTTTAAGGGAGTTTACAGCTTGTACGAGCAAATGCTGTATTTCTTTAAAATCAATAAGACCAAAATTGAAAGCAATGTCGCCAAGGTAAGTCTGGACGATGAAAGCCTGACGGATCTGGTAGGAGAAAAAGATGCAGAGCAGCTGACTGAGGATGTGGAGCTGGTAGAAGGAGTTTACGACGTATTCTCGGAAGAAGCTTACCAGAAAGGCGAGCTGGCACCGGTATTCTTCGGAAGTGCGATCAACAACTTCGGTATCAAGGAATTGCTGGATACTTTCTGCGAAATTTCACCTATCCCACAGCCGCGCCCGACAGATGTGCGGGCAGTAGAACCTACTGAACCGAAATTCACAGGTTTTGTATTCAAAATCCACGCTAACCTTGATCCCCGCCACCGTGACCGCATTGCATTTCTTCGCATTTGTTCCGGGAAATTTGAGCGGGGCAAGTTTTACAAACACGTGAGATTGGGCAAAGAAGTACGTTTTTCGAGTCCATTCACATTTATGGCTTCGGATAAAAGTGTGATGGACGAAGGTTTTCCCGGCGACGTAGTCGGACTTTACGATACGGGTAACTTCAAGATCGGCGATACTTTGACAGAAGGGGAAAGCCTGCAATTCTCAGGTATCCCAAGCTTTTCTCCTGAAATATTCAAGGAGCTGATCAATATGGACCCGATGAAATCCAAGCAATTGGAAAAGGGGATTCAGCAGCTGACAGACGAAGGTGTCGCCCAGCTTTTTACATTGGATCTTGGGAACAGAAAGATTGTAGGTACCGTGGGAGAACTGCAATTTGACGTAATCCAATACCGCCTCGAACACGAATACGGCGCGAAATGCCGCTGGGTACCCATGAACATTTCCCGCGCCTGTTGGCTCACCGCCGACGAAAAGCCAGCAATGGACCAGTTCGTCAGACTAAAAGGAAACCAGATCGCCTACGACAAAGACCGCAACCCCGTCTTCCTAGCCGAATCAGAATGGATGATCCGCATGAACCGCGAAAACAACCCCGCGATCCACTTTCATTTTACTTCGGAGTTCAAGACGGAAATGGCGGTTTAAAGCAATGACTGAATGACTGAATGACTGAATGATTGAATGAATGAGTTTTGTCATGCTAAATGCTTTTCATGCTGAGCGCACCGGGCCGCCGGGCGGTCGAAGCATAGTGCACCTTGCTTCGACTGCGCTCAGCATGACAAACTCATTCACTCATTCACTAACTCACACATTCACTAATTTGAATATTCAGTCATTCAATCATTCAATCATTCAAAATTAAGCCCCCCCTCACTTCTTCGGCCCCTCGCCACTTCTCCGCATTCCTCTTCTGTCTTCCAGCATGGTTTTGTATTTTTCCTGCTGCTCTACTGTCAGTATTTTTGACAGCTCGTTGTTGAAGTTTTCCATTGAAGCGCGCATTTCTGTGCGGTCTGCGTTTTGTGCGTTTCTTAATTCCTGCACTTTCTGGGCACGGGCGAGACTCAGGTTGTAAACCTGCTTCTTCTGGTCTTCTGACAAGTTCAGATTCTCGGTGAGCGTTTTGGTCTGGTTTTCGGCGCGCGGCTCCGCCGTCATATTGCCTCCTCCCTGACGCTGAGCAAATCCAGCGACAGTCGTGAAGGTCAACAGAAATACAAACACGATTTTCTTCATGGTTTTTTCATTTAGATACCAGGGTTAGAGTCAAAAACCGTGCTTGGGTTTAAGCGGGTATTCTATTAATTATCAGCAACAAAGAAGTAATCAGGCATTATTAAGTAATGTGCGCGTCAGGCTTTCCCACTCTTCTTCCAATGAACCTTTGAAAACATCAGCTCCGGCACGCCGGTACCAGTACCCTGCATTGAATGTATCGCCTTCTACCCTGTGCAGGTAAGCGTGCAGACGATCGTACGCCCACGTTCCTTCTGCGCTCTGGGCAATATTATGCGCTGCTTCCCAGTCGCCTTTGGCATCGTACCAAAGCGCTTTCAGCAATTCCGGCATGCCCGCCGGTGGGATTTTGAGTGTGATTGATTCTTTGAATTGCTCGTAGGTCATAGCGGGATTAGTTCTGTTTTTGTATAAAAGCGTGTTTGCAAAAAACTGAAAAAATAAGCCAACATGAAAGTTCAGGGTGGTATATTGTAAGTTGTACAGACTCCATCTTTTTATGTTTAAACCATTATCAACCTTACTGGCAGGGCTGATTGTCAGCTTTTATTGTCAAGCACAAGAAACTTTTCCGCAGAACGGCGCCTACGACGAGCGGCCCGGCCGTTTTGCATTTACCAATGCGACTATTGTAGTTGATCCTAAAACCACCATAGAAAATGGCACGCTGCTGATCGAAAATGGCAGGGTAGTCCAGGCAGGCAAGCAGGTGAAATTACCCGCAGGAGCTGTTACCATTGATTTAAGAGGTAAATACATTTACCCTTCATTAATTGATCTCGACTCGGACTACGGAATGCCGGAAGTAAGCCGGAGCCGTCCGGCAGGGGGCAGGCAAACCCCGCAGCTGGAATCCAACAAAAAAGGCGCATTCGGCTGGAACCAGGCCATTCAGGCAGAAAATGACGCGAGTATTATCTTTACGCCTGACGCGAAGAAAGCAGCTGATCTGCGCAAAATCGGATTTGGTACCGTTCTGGTTCACCCGCACGACGGGATTGTAAGAGGAAATGGCGCAGTAGTCACATTGACCGACGAACCAGCCAATAAAGCGCTTTTAAACAGAAAAGCTTCGGCACACTTCTCATTCAGCAAAGGTACTTCGTCTCAAACTTACCCTTCTTCCACAATGGGCGTAGTAGCGCTTTTGAGACAAAATTATTACGATGCAGAATGGTACGCCCGCACGCCGAAAGCCAAAGAAGCAAACCTTTCGCTGGAAGCTTTTAACCAGATCAAAAACCTTCCTTCGTTTTTTGAAACAGGAGACAAATACAGTGTGCTCCGCGCAGATAAGGTAGGGGATGAATTCGGGGTTCAGTATATCATCAAAGGTGGAGGCGATGAATACCAGCGCATTAACGAGATCAAAGCCACTAAAGCTACCCTCATTTTGCCACTCCAATTTCCCGAAGCTTACGACGTAGCCGATCCCTGGGACGCAGATGTGATCAGTATGTCACAGCTAAAACACTGGGAAATGGCGCCGAAGAATCCGGCGGAAGTTGCGAAAGCTGGGATACCATTTGCATTCACGTCGGCAGGGTTGAAGAACAAAGCAGATTTTTTGAAAAACATCAAAACCGCCATTGAGTACGGTTTGCCGAAAGAGAAAGCACTCGAAGCGCTGACAACTTTACCTGCGAGCCTCATCAAATCCGACAGCCAGATTGGTAGCCTCAAACCAGGTATGCTCGCCAATTTTATCATTACCTCAGGCGACTTGTTTAGTAAGGATAATGTGATTTATGAAAACTGGATCCAGGGTAAAAAGTACATTATCGCACCCGTCAATGCGCCGGATATCCGGGGTACTTATGCTTTGTCGATCAACAATCAGCCTGGCGGAAAATTGCAGATTAGCGGCTCGCCGGAAAAGCCTGAGTACAAGGTAATTGTTCAGGATTCTATGAAAATCACGCCCAAAGCTGTTTTGTCAAACGAGCTGCTGACCCTGACTTACCAGGCAGATAAGAAAATACCAGGTACTACCCGGCTTACCGGCTGGCGTGCGGGTACCGGTTTATCGGGTGAAGGTGTACTGCCCACCGGCGCAGTTGTACCCTGGTCGGCTACGCTCACCGAGAAGTTCCAGTCGACAGCTGCGAGTGACACAGCAGTTGCAAAAGTGAAAGAGACCGGCCCGGTAGTATATCCTTTTGTTGGTCTTGGGAATGAAGCGCTGCCGAAATCAGAAACTGTATTGATTAAGAATGCAACCGTTTGGACCAACGAAAAAGAAGGTATTTTGCAGAATGCGGATGTGATCGTGCAGAATGGAAAAATTTCGAAAGTTGGAAAGTCTTTGTCGGCACCTTCGGGTGCGAAGACCATTGATGGTACCGGAAAGCATTTGACCAGCGGTATTATCGACGAACATTCACATATCGCATTGTTCAAGATCAATGAGGGCGGACAAACTAGTTCGGCGGAAGTGAGGATGAGCGACGTGATCAATCCTGACGATATCAACATTTACCGCCAGCTTGCAGGCGGGGTAACTGCTTCACATCTGCTGCACGGTTCTGCGAATTCCATTGGCGGACAAAGTGCGATGATCAAGCTGAAATGGGGCACAACCCAGTCAGAAATGCTTTTGCCGGATGTAAAAACGATCAAGTTTGCATTGGGGGAAAATGTGAAGCAATCTAACTGGGGCGATGTAGCGCGCGTTCGTTTTCCGCAAACCAGAATGGGCGTGGAGCAGGTTTACTTTGACCATTTTCTGAGGGCAAAAGAATATGCGAAAAACTGGAAATCATTCAATGGTACCTCCAAGAAAGTAGCTGCCAATGCGCCAAGAAGGGACATTGAGCTGGATGCATTAGCCGAAATCCTGGATAGTCAGCGGTTTATAACCTGCCATTCCTACGTACAGTCGGAGATCAATATGCTGATGCATGTGGCGGATTCATTGAAATTTAAAATCAACACATTTACGCATATCCTGGAAGGCTATAAACTCGCCGACGGAATGGCGAAACGTGGAATCGGCGGTTCAACTTTCGCGGACTGGTGGGCGTACAAAATGGAAGTAAAAGAAGCAATTCCGTACAATGCGGCATTGATGTACCATGAAGGTGTCACGGTTGCGATTAATTCCGACGATGCAGAAATGGCCCGCCGCCTCAACCAGGAAGCTGCCAAAACAGTAGAATACGGCGGAGTTCCGGAAGAAGAAGCCTGGAAAATGGTCACACTTAACCCTGCCAAATTGTTGCATGTTGAAAATCGAATGGGCAGTATTAAAGCCGGAAAGGATGCTGACCTGGTGCTCTGGAATGCGCACCCGCTTTCAGTGTACGCACGCCCCGAGTTTACCATGATCGAGGGTACTGTGTATTTTGACCGTAAAAAAGATGAGGAAAAGCAAAAATCAATGCAGCTGGAAAGAGAAAAGCTGATTCAGAAGATGCTGAGTGATAAATCGGAAGGAAAACCTACGCAGAAGCCGCAGGTCACGCAACCTAAAATGTGGCATTGTGAAGACATAGTAGGTGTGCACACAGAGCACGAAGGAACCAGGTAATCACTCCGTAAATCATTGAAATCATGAAACAAAAAATTATAGCAGGAACAATCAACACGCTGCTCACATTGGCAGCGATTTCACCCGCATTCAGCCAGAATCCTGCACCCGCATTGCCCCAAACCAAACCAATGGTTCTCACGGGCGCGACGATCCACATCGGCAATGGACAGGTGATACAAAACGGCGTGATCGCATTTGATCAGGGCATTATCACTTACGTAGGTGCCGCAGGCTCCAACCCGGCAGCAGCAGGTGCGGAAACGGTCGAGGTAAAAGGCAAACACATTTTCCCGGGCGTTATTTCGCTTAATACTACGGTTGGTTTGCAGGAAATTGCAACTGTGCGTGCCACCCTGGATTTTGCTGAGGTGGGAGAGATTAACCCGCATGTGCGTGCACTGGTTGCCTATAATACGGACTCAGAGGTAATTCCAACATTACGCGGAAATGGGATTCTTGTTTCGCAAGCGGTACCGCAAGGCGGGGTTATATCTGGCTCTTCATCGGTTTTTTACAGCGATGGATGGAACTGGGAAGATGCTGTTTTGAAGAAAGACGATGGTATCTGGCTAAGCTGGCCGCCTTTTCTGGCAAGCAGCTTCAACTACGACGATTTTTCTGTATCCACCAAAAGAAATGACAAACGCCAGGAAGTAATTGACCTGATCAGGGCTACTTTCTCAGAGGCGAAGGGATACAATGCAATTGCTGAACCTGCTTCCGTAAACCTGAGAATGGCTGCATTGAAGCCTGTTCTCGCAGGTACCGCGAATTTGTACATCCGGGCGGAGTATGCAAAAGATATTATCGAAGCAGTGAAGCTGGCGAAGGAATTTGATATAAAAAGAATAGTTATAGTTGGCGGAGATGAAGCCTACAAAGTGGCTGCTTTCCTGAAAGAGAACCAGGTATCTGTGGTCTTGAATCCAACTCACAGACTTCCCGGCCGCGTTGATGAGGATGTATATATGCCTTACGAGCTGCCCGGTTTGCTTCATAAAGCCGGTGTAAAAGTAGCGATCACCTACGCCGATGAATGGTGGAGAACCCGAAACCTGGCATTTCTGGCAGGTACTTCTTCCGGGTTTGGTGATATTACCTCAGAAGAAGCACTTCAATTTGTCACCAAAAACGCTGCCGAAATCATCGGCGCTGAGCGGGAAGTAGGCACGCTGGAAAAAGGAAAACACGCTTCCCTGATCGTTTCCGATGGTGATATCCTGGATATGCGCGGTAATGTTGTAGGAATGGTGTTCGTGAAAGGCGGCAAAGTAAATCTCGATGACAAGCAAAAGCGGCTTTACGAGAAGTATAAAACGAAGTACGGGAAGAAGTGATTCATCCCGTACAAAACATAATCAATCGACACTAATCATATAAATACCGTCATCGGCGATCTTGATCAGGCCTTGCTTGTAGAGACCGCCGATTGCTTTTTTGAAGACTTTTTTGCTGATCTGTAATCTTTTATAGATATCCTCGGGCGAACTGTTGTCTGATAAATTCAGAAAACCGCCTTCTTTTTGCAGAAGGTCGAATATTACTTTTCCTGTGGGCTCGATGATCTCGGTCACACTCTTTTGCAGACTGATATCCAGCTTATTCTCTTCGCGGATCTTCTTAACATAGCCTTTCAGACTGTCACCTACCTGTAAGTCGCGGAAAACTTCATTGCCATAGATCAAACCTTTGTGATATTGATTGAC
>NZ_JBHYGF010000071.1:0-12236 GCF_051859145.1 Dyadobacter sp. | reverse complement strand
TCGTCCATACAGTTGGGGCACCAGGAGCCCATAATCTGTATAATCACCGGCTTACCGGCAAATTTCGGATCTTTCATGGTCCATTCTTTTCCACTTGGGTCGGCAAATTTGAAGTCGACTGTTTCGAAACCGGGTTTCATGAAAGTCAGCTTCACGGGATCAGGCAAGGTAGCATTCGGGTCCAAAGTTGCATTCCAGCTTCTCAATCCTTTAATGCCCGACCATAAAGTCCCGCTCATTTTTCCATCTTTTACCGCGGCTTTGAAAAGTTTTGCATTGGACCCGTCGAATGTGGATAAGTACAAACTGTCGCCATTCACACTTCCTGTCAGGTAACGGTAATCACCGGTTGTTGTCAAAAATGAGCCTGATACTTCTGTTCCTTTCTGCGTCAAAGTTCCAAGCGCCTGGGTAGAGTCGCCGGTTTCGTCATTGATAAAAACCGTGGCCCATTTACCGGAAACATTCTGCGTGCTCTTTGCTTGTCCCTCTTTAAAGAATGTATGTTTCTCCCCGAATTTCGCCTCAAATGGCAGCGAGCCCGAAACTGCTCCGTTCGCCAGGCGGTAGTAAGTACCCCTTAAGTGCTCCTCGTCTGCTTTTGCCACGATTTTAGCATCAAAAAGCTGCATTGTAATCACGAGTGAATCGTTTTCGAAATATGCAGTATCCATGCTGAGTTTTTCCTCTCCGTTCAATGCGTAAACGTTGTAGGTCTTCCCGTCTGCATTTTTGGATATATCGAGTAAAAACGGAAGTTCCTGATTGTCACGGCTGAGCGTCGCCCGCCAGATGCCGTTTTTCAGATTAGCCTCGGAGGTGGATTTGCAGCCGATTTGAAACACTAAAAATAAAAGGGAGGCTGCTGAAATGATTGCTCTCATAAACAGTTTGTTATAGTATAAATAGGAGTGCAGCAAGAAAATTAAATCCGATGTAAGGCGCAATTCCTACGATCTAAAATTGCTAAGTTTGTAACTGCCGCCTGGCGAAAATTAGTTCCTAAAAACGTTTCTTTTCACAATGGATCAACCAAGTACCTATCACGAACCTGTTATGTTACAGGAATGTCTTGAGGGATTGCAAATTGATCCGGCTGGTATTTACGTCGATGTTACTTTCGGCGGAGGCGGGCATTCCCGGGCCATACTCGACCAGCTTACAACCGGCCACCTGTTTTCATTCGATCAGGATCCCGACGCAGCAGTCAATGCGCGCGCCTTCAAGGAAGATAACCGCTTCACATTGGTCGCAGCCAATTTCAGGCATTTAAAACGTTACCTGAAACTGCATAAAGCAGAGAAAGTAAATGGAATCCTGGCCGACCTGGGTGTTTCTTCACATCAGATCAATACACCCGAAAGAGGGTTTTCCACACGATTTCAGGCTGATCTGGATATGCGGATGAACCCGAGCGTCGACAAAACAGCGCGCGAAGTTTTAAATTCGAGATCTGCGCGCGAATTGCAGCGCATTCTCGGGATGTACGGGGAGGTTACCAATGCAAAAACCGCGGCCGACGCAATCTTTGCGGCACGCCACAATGCACCCATTGAAACAGTCAACGATTTAAAGGATGTGTTGCTTCGATTTGCGCCAAAGCATCGTGAAAACAAGTATTTCGCGCAGGTTTTCCAGGCATTGCGCATTGAAGTAAACGACGAGCTGCTGGTGCTTGAAGAGTTTCTCTCGCAGGTTCCGGAGGTACTTGCTCCCGGTGGCAGACTGGTCGTGATGTCGTACCATTCGCTGGAAGACAGGCTTGTCAAAAATTTTATACAAAAGGGAAAGTTTGACGGAGAAGTTGAAAAAGACTTTTACGGAAATGTTTTAAAACCTTTAAACAGCGTTACCAGAAAGCCTGTGGAGGCAACTGAGGAGGAAGTAGCGAGGAATCCGCGTGCCAGAAGTGCGAAGTTGCGGATCGCCGAAAAAGAGCAGGTTTTTGCTGAGTGAACGATAATTTGGAGGAATTAGAATGGCAGAGAACAAGAGAAAACCGAAACCGATTGCGCCCAAACCGCCTAAGCCACCCAAGCGTAAGCGGGAATATCACCTGTTTAACTGGCTCAACAAATTTTTACCGCTCGACAAGGTTTTCGGAGATAAAACGCCGGGCCGTGAAGAGCGGCTTCCTGTTAAATATTTCTATTATTTTGGCTGGGTTGTGATTTTGCTGGTTGCCTATGAACGCATTGGCTTCCAGTCTGAGCAATATGTGCGGAACAGCATTAAGCTGAAAAAAGAAGTGGATGATTTGCGGGCCGAGTACCACTCTGTCCATTCCGAATATCAGAAAAGCAAAAAACAGTCGGTTATTATCGAAAAAGTGAAGGCGACCGGCCTGGAAGAGAACCTGACCCCTCCCAAAAAGATCTTTGTCAAGGCAGACGAATATTAATCCGCATTCAACTCTGAAAATCGTCAATAGTAATTTTTTCTTCCCGGTATGAAGAACGAAATCGAAAGTGGTCAAAACAACAAGAAGGCACTTATCAACAGGGCGCGGACTGTCGGCTGGCTGTTGTTCGTGCTGGCTATACTTGTTTTCGTAAAGCTGATCCGTGTACAGTATTATGATGAGTTCAAAGGCAAAACCTGGGCTGAGTATTCTGTTAAGAATGACCTGAAACTGGATACGATTCCTGCGATGCGCGGGAATATCTATTCAAATGATGAAAGCTTGCTGGCTACTTCGCTGCCGTACTATTTTGTTGGTCTTGACACGAAAGTGGCCGACTCTACCTACTTCTACGATCACCTGGATGAGCTCGCTTCCCTGCTCGCAAAAAGCTTTAAGGAAAATACAGCGGCGGGTTACCGCAGTAAGATCCTGAGGTATCGTGTAAGCAAATCGAAAAGGTACCTGCGCCTGAAAAGTCGGGAGATCAGCTACCTCGAACGCGAGACAATCAAAGAATGGCCGTTTTTTGCCAAAAACAGAAAAGGCGGCGGCGGGAAATTTGAGACAATATATAAACGCTATAAACCTTACAGCCCCATGGCCGACCGGACAATCGGCGGCATTGATCCGAAAACCGGGCGGGGCTACATTGGTCTGGAAGCCAGTTTTGACAAAATACTGGAAGGAAAATCGGGGATCGGTTGGGTTGAAATGGTCGAAGGCGGAATGAAAATCCCGGTGGGAGATGCATTGAATGTACAACCACAGGCCGGCCGCGACGTTTACACCACGCTCGATATGAAGATCCAGGATATGGCCGAGATTGCATTGCGCCGGAAGCTGACGGAAATGGATGCGGACTTTGGTTCTGTGGTAATCATGGAAGTAAAAACAGGCGAAATCCGCGCGATGGCAAACCTGACCAAACGGGGCGACAACAAGTACGAGGAAGTTTTCAACTATCCCGGCTCGACTTTCAAGCTGGCTACGATGATGGCGCTGCTGGAAGAAACCCACATGGATCCTGACAAGATTATGGTAAATACCGGAAATGGCGCAATGCGGTTTCGGGCCAATATCATCCGCGATGCACACCGCGGTGGTTTTGGGACAATTACAGCCTCGCAGGTTTTGGAAAAATCATCCAATATCGGGATCGTGCAGCTGATGATGCGGTATTTTGCCAACAAACCGGATAAGTACCTGTCTTACCTCAAACAATTTCACCTGACCGAGCCGACGGACATTCAGATGAAAGGAGAAAAGCCGCCGCTGATACGTACACCTGCTTCAAAGCAATGGAGCTCCTATTCTATGTACTACATGGCGCATGGTTACGAAATGCAAATGACGCCACTCCAAACTCTGGCTTTCTATAATGCAGTGGCGAATGACGGTTACTGGGTGCGGCCGATGATCGTGAAGGAGATCAGAAATGCAGAGGAGATTGAAGATAAAATGGAACCTTATGTAACAGAAAAGCCGATCTGCTCGCCGGAGACAGTCCGCAAAGTGAAGAAAATGCTTGAAGGAGTTGTGAATAACGGTTTGGCAAAACACATTAAAAGCGACTTGTACCAGATTGCAGGAAAAACTGGAACTGCCCGGAAGCTGATCAACGGGATTTATACTGAGGGAAAAAATTATACTTCGTTTGCAGGTTACTTTCCTGCCGATAAACCCAAATACAGCTGCATAGTAGTGATCGATAATCCGAAAAGCTCGGGTGCAGACTATACCCGGTATGCAGGAAGTGTGGCTGCGCCGGTTTTCAAGGAAGTAGCCGACCGCATTTATGCATCCGAAGTGGGTATCCAAAAACCTGTGAAAGATTCCATTCCGGAAGAGTCGAAGCCGATCAAATGGGCAGGCAGAACTTCGGACCTGAAAGTGATCAGCAAAGAATTGAAGCTTACCCCAGCGCCGGAAGATGCAGAATATGCCGCGGCGTCACTTTATAAAAAAGGAAAAACAAACTGGCGATCGGCCGATGTTTTGTCAAAGGAGGTTCCCGATTTGCAGGGAATGTCCATGCGGGACGCGCTGTACCTGCTCGAAAACAAGGGATATAAGGTGACTTTCAAAGGTTCCGGAAAAGTGGTGGAGCAATCGCTGCCGCCGGGAGCCAATAAGGAGGGGATTAAAACGATACTATTAACTTTACAATAACGCCTTGATGGACAGCAATCAGGATAAGAAATTAAGTACACTTCTGACAGACCTGAAAGGTGCCCGCGTGACGGGTTCTGACGATATAATCATTAATGCACTGGTACTCGATTCGCGGAAGATTCTGCCGGGAAGTCTTTTTGTAGCACTCCGGGGGACGCAGACGGACGGGCACGAGTACATCGGGAAAGCCACAGAACTGGGCGCCAGCGCGATTCTGTGTGAGGAACTTCCGGCAGAGATCAGCGAAAATGTGACCTACATTCAGGTGGAAGATTCAGCTGCTGCAATGGGCCTGATCGCCGCTGCTTTTTACGGACATCCTTCCAGGAAAGTAAAGCTGGTTGGGGTTACGGGAACGAATGGAAAAACCTCCGTTGCTACTTTCCTGTTCCAATTGTTCCGCGCACTGGGCTACCGCTGCGGGCTGCTTTCTACGGTTCAGAACCAGATTGAAGATGAGGTAATCGCTTCCACGCACACCACGCCGGACTCCATTGCATTAAACCATTTGCTTGCTCAAATGGTGGCGAAGAACTGCACGCACGTGTTTATGGAAGTAAGCTCGCATTCAGTGGCGCAGCACAGGATTACAGGCCTGCACTTTGCGGGAGGTATCTTTACCAACATTACCCACGATCACCTCGATTTTCACAAAACCTTTGACAATTACATTGCAGCTAAAAAAGGCTTTTTTGATCAGTTGCCGAAAAGTGCATTTGCATTGGTGAATATCGACGACCGCAGAGGTTCTGTAATGGTACAGAACACGAAGGCGAGAATCGAGACTTACTCGCTGCAGACTTTGGCGACATTCAAAGGAAAGATCATTTCGGATACGCTGGCGGGCATGCACATGGACGTCAATAACCAGGAAGTCTGGTTCAGGGTGATCGGCAGGTTTAATGCTTATAACCTGCTATCTGTATACGGAGCGGCGGTTTTGTTGGGTGAAAAGGAAGATCTGGTACTGACAGAACTATCAAACCTGAAAAGTCCTCCCGGCAGATTTGAACAGTTCCATTCCGCCGATGAGATCGTCGGGATTGTAGATTACGCACATACACCCGACGCGCTCGAAAATGTGCTTGAAACGATCACGCATTTACGCAATGGAAATGAGCAGGTAATTACAATTGTAGGTTGCGGCGGGAACAGGGACGCTGAAAAACGGCCGAAAATGGCTGCTATTGCGTGTAAGTTCAGCAATAAGGTGATATTAACTTCGGATAACCCGAGGTTTGAAGATCCGATGGACATTCTGGAACAAATGCAAAAAGGAGTTCCGCCATTGGATTATAAAAAAACCACTACAATCCCGGACCGGAAAGAAGCCATTTTCAAAGCCGGACTTTCGGCAAATCCGGGGGATATTATTCTGATTGCAGGAAAAGGCCACGAGAATTACCAGGATGTCAAAGGCGTGAAACACCATTTTGACGACAAGGAAATTTTGCTTGAAGTATTCGAAAAACGCTATGCCAATTAAAAATACAGCTGGTTTTTGCGTAGTCTTGGAAAAGCCCCAACTTTGCAGCCGTCACCCCCATTAAGCTTTTTTCATGCTCTATTACCTATTTGATTATCTGGACAGGCACTTCAACATACCCGGCGCGGGGGTATTCCAGTACATTTCTTTTCGTGCGCTGGGAGCAACTGTTCTGTCGCTTTTTATTGCTGCCACTTATGGTAAGTCGATAATCAATTTTTTGAGGAGAAAGCAAATGGGCGAGTCGATCCGTGACCTTGGACTGGCCGGACAAATGGAAAAGGCAGGTACTCCAACAATGGGCGGTTTCATCATCCTGGCCTCACTGCTGATTCCCGTAATTCTTTTTGCAAAACTCACCAACGTGTACATCGTATTGCTGATCATAACTGCCCTCTGGACAGGATTGATCGGGTTTATCGATGATTATCTGAAAAAATTCAAGAACAATAAAGACGGGCTGCACGGCCGCTTTAAAATCGTGGGTCAGGTTGGTTTGGGCGTGATTGTGGGAGTTACGCTTTCTTTTAACGACAGTGTGCGTATCAGGATATATGACCAACCGTTACTCAGTTCAAGTTTAGGCGAGGTTCAGCGGTACCGCGATATTATTCACCCGACAGTTACCACGATCCCGTTTTTCAAGAACAATGAATTTGATTACAAAACCTTGCTTTTCGGCTGGTTACCAGAGGAATATACCTGGGTGATTTACACAATCATCGCCATTTTTATTATCACTGCCATTTCAAACGGAGCCAATATCACCGACGGGATCGACGGACTTGCAGCCGGAGTTTCGGGCATTATTGCATTGACACTGGGCGTGCTGGCTTACCTTTCGGGAAATACCAAATTCTCGCAGTACCTGAACATCATGTACATTCCGAACTCGGGAGAGCTGGTAATTTTCTGCGCCGCATTCATCGGCGCCTGTGTCGGGTTTTTATGGTACAATGCGTACCCTGCTCAGGTATTTATGGGCGACACGGGAAGTTTAATGCTGGGCGGAGTAATCGCGGTAGTTGCATTGGCAATCCGGAAAGAATGGCTGATCCCCATTATGTGCGGGATTTTTATTGCTGAAAACCTCTCGGTAATTATGCAAGTCAGCTATTTCAAATTCACGAAACGAAAATACGGCGAAGGCAGGCGCATTTTCCTAATGTCACCGCTGCACCATCATTATCAGAAAAGAGGTATTCACGAATCAAAAATCGTGACCAGGTTCTGGATCGTAGGGATTATCCTGGCGATTTTGACGCTGGCTACTTTGAAGCTTCGGTAACCCCCCAACCCCCCTTTGAGGGGGGCTAACCTTTCATAAGCCCCCTCTCAGGGGGTTGGGGGTGACAAGCCTACCGCCCCACCTCCTCACTATACCTCCTAGGATCATACCCCTTTGCGAACAATGGATATTGATCAAAAATCCTTCTTACAACACTTCGGTAGTGGTTATTGGAGCCTTCTACGCCTTTGAATATTCCGGAAGCATAGCCTCTCCAAACCACCTGGTCACTTTCTGCATCGATCAATGAAACGATCAATGTGCCTTTGTCCAATGCGTATTTGATAGGTTCGTAACGGAAACCGTCATTTTCTGTATCTACCCAGTTTTTGATTACGGGTTGCATATAGCCCTGGTAGCGCAAGTTATCGTAGAAAATACCGTAGTTAACCAGCAGCGTAGGTTTGTCTGCGGTCAATTTGTAGCCGCGTACCTGCATTTGCCGGCGGATTGCTTCGTAGATTTCGGTACAAAGGTTATTGGTATCCCGCTCGCATTCCAGGAATGTATAGGAAGAATAGTCTTTGAAGTTGGTTTCGTAACTGTAATCGTGCTCCACGAACACTTTCCGGCCACTGGAACAGCCGGCAATTATAATTACAAGCAGCAATGCAAAATAGATAGAAATAGACCTCAGCATAAGCATTTAATTTGTCAGGTTGAATAAAATATATCTGTAAACGTTTGATACAAAACATTCTAACCAATAACTTATAACTGACTCCTGGTAAAACTATCCCAAATAATAAGCTATTGATTTACGCATTTCAGGAGCTGTAACTACGATATCATATGCGCATTGCCCTGCTCCTTTCAGCAATGAAAACCGCACTTCTTTTCCTCTGTTTTTCTTATCCTGCTTTGTCAATGTGATGATCTCTTCCACGTCTTCCGCGCTGATTTTTACCTTTCCGTAAGTGGCAAAAATGAACTCCTCGATCTCTGTCAGCAAATCCTGCGTGATCATTTTTCGCTCAAACGAAAGGTAGCTTTCCATGATCATCCCGATTGCAATTGCTTCGCCGTGGTAGAGCCTTTTGTTTGCCGGTTTGTTTAAAAAGCAGGTTTCAACCGCGTGTCCAAGTGTGTGTCCGAAATTCAGAATCTTACGCAAGCCTTTTTCTGTCGGGTCTTCATCTACTACGCGCTGCTTGATCTGTACCGAATGTGCGATCAGGTCAGGCCATTTTTGCGCTTCAAAATCCCTTTGTCTGATTTCCTCCCATTTCGCCGCATCTGCAATCAGGCAGTGTTTGATGATTTCGGCAAAACCCGACCGTATTTCCCTTTCAGGCAAACTTCCAAGAAATGCAGGGTCGATTAAGACACTTTTTGGAATGTTAAAAACACCTAAGTGATTTTTAAATCCCTGAAAATCAATTCCCAATTTCCCTCCAACACTGGCATCAACCTGTGAAAGCAAGGTCGTCGGCACCTGTATAAAATCTATTCCACGTTTGTAAACAGCAGCGCAAAATCCGCCCATATCCCCGATCACCCCGCCGCCTATATTGATCACCAGCGCGTGCCGGTCCAGCTCTTCTTTCGTCATCGCCTGCCAGATCTTTTCGCAGGTCGATAAGGTTTTATTTGCCTCCCCGCTTGGCACGGTTACGACGGTATGTTTTGGTAAAATGTCTTTCAAAGTCGGGTAGCAATACTTTCTGGTATTACTATCGGCAATTACTACGACTTTCGAATAATTGGTGGCACTTAAAAACTCCGGTAAACTTTCGCTTATCGGTGCAATGGTAACTGACTGATTCATTCCAGGTTGAATTGAGACAAGCTCATCACAGATACGATGAGCGCATCCAAATGGATGCGTAGATTTCACGTTTTTTGGAATAAAATTCGGAAAATCTCATTTAAAGATAGGAATTATAATGTTTATCAAAAATCGCTTTTCATATTGTCAATCAGAAAAATTTTCCCCACTTCACAATTTTCCGTCAACGTTGTCCCACAGCCGCTCGTTTGCATTTTATTTCGTAAAATTGCCATTCAAATTTTTAGCGACTGATCTAATTTTTCTCTCAACGAATGAGTGCTGCACTGATCTCAGGAATCCAACAAGTAGGAATAGGTGTTCAAAACGTGCCCGACGCATGGAAATGGTACCGGCAGGTATTGGGGTTTGACGTTCCGGTTTTTGACGAAAAGGCAGAAGCTCCGTTGATGATTCCTTATACAGGCGGAAAAGTGCAGCAGCGGCATGCCGTGCTCGCCATTAATATGGCAGGTGGCGGTGGACTGGAAATCTGGTCGTTTACAAGCCGCCAGTCACAACCGGCCAGCTTTAAGATTGAACCGGGTGATTTAGGAATTAATGCAATCCGCTTCAAAGCGCCCGATGTGCATAAGGCGCATGCGTGGATAAAAAGCCAATCGAACGGAAAAGTAGGTCCGATTGTGAAGCTGCCAGAGGGCGAAGGTTTTTGGGGAACTGATCCTTATGGCAATATTTTTCAGATTACAACCGATAATACCTGGTTTCAAAAAACGGGTTCACCTGTTGGCGGCGTTGCCGGTGTGGTAGTCGGCGTTTCGGATATTGATCAATCTTTGAAGTTTTATAAAAGCTTGTTGCAGCCATTGGAAGTGGTTTATGACGAAACAGGTGTTTTTTCGGATATCCCGTCTTCACTGCCCAACCAGCAGTTCCGCAGAATGCTGCTCCGCAAGAAATTCACGCCCGAAGGCGCATTTAGCAAGTTGTTAGGCGACGTTCAGATCGAGCTGGTTCAGGCGCTCGACCGGACTCCTAAAAAGATATTTGAAAACCGGTTTTGGGGAGATTGCGGCTACATCCATTTGTGCTTCGATACGCTCGACATGAACACATTGAAAAGCAAACTGCAGACGCAGGGTTACCCATTTACGATCGATAGCGAAAGCTCTTTCGGAATGGAAGCCGCGGCGGGCCGTTTTGCCTATCTGGAAGATCCCGACGGAACTTTGATCGAGCTGGTAGAAACGCACAAAGTGCCGATTTTGAAGAAAATTGGCTGGTTTATGGATTTACAAAAAAGAAAAACCCAGAAGCCGCTGCCAGACTGGATGCTCAAAACAATGGGCTTTGGTCGTGTGAAAGATTAACGTTTCAGTACTTTGTACCGGCTCCCAACCAATGCAAGTAGCGGCAAGCCGAAAAATACAATGAGTGCCGCAGGCCAGCCTGCAAATGCGCCAATGATCAATGCAAGCAGTGTAACGATCACGGGATACAGGTACAGCAGCATTCCGAAAAGTACAGAATCATAGAATACAGACCGGCCGATTAACTGGGCGGTCTTTTTTGTGAAAAAGGAATAAAGCGGCGAGTGGATCAGCCTGCCCAACGCGCCTAATGCTTTTCCGATTGGATTAGTACGCGGCGGAACTGTGCAGTCACTGAAAAATGCATTCAGTATGCTTGTGCGATCCTGAATTGTTACTTCGGCAGGGATAGTCAGGATTACCTCATTCATTCTTCTTTCCAAAATCTCATTAAACTCCCGAAGCCACTTTTCGTATTCCTGCGGACTGGTTAAAATCTCCGCCTGACTTATCGGCTCGCCAAATTTCAATGCGACGCGTTTATGAGGGCCGTGAAAATTTTCATAGTTGAGCCCGGTCGGGATTACTTTCATTTCAGGCAATGCATCTTCTCCAAACCAGATTTTGTAGGCCATTCGTGCAGTACCTTTTCCAAGCGGCCGCAACCGCCATTCGTTGACACAAATACCTTCCGAAAACACGACTACCGCATCGTTTTTCTTCAATGCGTCGTGACTTTCCTGTTCGGTAACATCATGATTTTTAACATATTGCCTGCCTTCCGAACCCCGGAATACAGGAATCAGGTTAATTTGACGTAACCAGAATGCAGCTGATTTTTTCCTGAAAACATCGCCACGGGTTAAGGTATGAATGGGCTGGCTGAGCACTGAACCAATTACAACCGCATCGAAAAACGAATCGGGGTGGTTAGAGGCCAGCAGCAGCGGCTTTCCCTTGGGCAGTCTGTCGAAATTGGAAACGCAAAGCTTTCTCAGATAAATTGGCAATGCCAGACGAACGAGGAAACGGGAGAAGTAGTAAAACAAAATTCGGGCGGTAAGTTTTTACAAAATTATGGGATTATTTTTTTATTTATCCAGTCGGCTAACCTTAATCGGCGCATTGAAGTTGCTAACTTTGAAACTGCTTATAACTGGCTATAAGAACATCGACAGGCTAAATTGTAACATATAAAGCAATGCGTTTAAAAGATTATCCGGCAATTATCCGTCAGGCCTGGGCCGGTTTTGATAATTCGATCGGGGTCAAATTTGTAGAGGATATCAGCGCGCGGGTATCTACCAATCACGTGTTCAGGGTAACGCTGGATAACGAAGATAAGGTAATCGCCAAGTTGTCTTATTTTGGTAAATACGAGCATTTTAAGGAAGATCACCGCATTATTCAGGCACTTTCAAACAACCTGCTTTATCCGTTTGAAAACGTACTTGCCAAATCGCTTTTCAAAAATAATCAGGTTTATACCTACCGGTACCAGGAGGATTTTGTGGATACCTGGGTTGTTTTTTACAATCCGATCCGCGCTGCAAACCGCCTGCCGCGTCGCCTGAATGAAGACCAGATCAGAAAGCTGGGTGCCGAGGCTGCCAAATTTCATCAGGCTTGTTTCCGCGCCGGGAAGTCCATTCCTAAATCTTCCAAAAACCTGCGCACGGACATTCAGCATTTGCTGGACATTCTGGAAACAGATACCGGCCAGTACGAGCACCGGGGTTATATCAATATCTTGAAAAGGCAATGCGATATATTTATGAAAAATATCCAGCGCCTGAATGTCAGCGGTTTTGACTTAATGCCCGTGTTTGTAGACTGGAACATCGGGA
>NZ_JBHYGF010000070.1:0-12268 GCF_051859145.1 Dyadobacter sp. | reverse complement strand
GACCGACGCTTACTCACGCAAAATAGTGGGTTGGTCGCTCAATGACAGTCTGGGGATCGAAGGCGGTTTGGTTGCAATGAAAATGGCCTTAAAGCAACGCGACAAGCGCCTGCCACTGATCCACCACTCTGATAGAGGCATTCAATATTGCAGTAAAGGTTATGTGAATCTATTACGTAAAAACAAAATCTGTATCAGCATGACAGAAGAAAACCATTGCTATGAGAATGCATTAGCTGAAAGGGTAAACGGGATCTTGAAACAGGAGTTTTTACTGGATGCCACCTTCAACAGCAAAAGAACGTGTCTGCTATCTGTGAAAGAGGCGATCCAGCTTTACAATGAAAAAAGGCCACATTGGTCACTAAACCTAAAAACACCGGAAGAAGTACACCGAATGAAGGCAGCTTAGATGAAGAAGTAAACATTTCACAAACGTGTCCACTTTTTTCAGGACAAGACAGGGAAATAAACACAGTCACGCAGGTACAAAAAAATCGGTAACACAAAAGACAGTCCCGTAGGGACAAAACATCGGTAACAAAAAAAGTCCCGTAGGGACACCACATCGGTAACATGGAAAGACTACAGAACTATATCAATGGACAGTGGGTCAACAGTCACTCGGCTCAGTTCGAAAATGTGCTGAACCCGGCAACACAGGAAGTGCTGGCTCAGGTGCCTTATGGTAATCACCAGGACGTGGCGGACGCTGCCGAAGCTGCGCAGGCAGGATTTCAGGAATGGAGAAGTACACCGGTTTCTAAACGGGTACAATATCTTTTTAAGCTCAAAACATTGCTGGAAGACAACCTGGACGATATTGCCAGGACGATCGTACTGGAATCCGGCAAAACCTTCGTGGAAGCACGAGCCGAAATGGTGCGCGCGATTGAAAACGTGGAGAATGCCTGCGGTACACCTACCCTGATCCAAGGAGAATTTTCGGAGGATATCGCAAAAGGGATTGACGAGTACATGATCAGGCAGCCTCTGGGTGTTTGCGCGTGCATTGCGCCATTTAACTTTCCCGGAATGATCACGTTCTGGTTCCTGCCCTACGCACTGGCTTGCGGCAACAGCTATATCATCAAACCTTCTGAAAAGGTACCACTTACGATGACAAAGATCGTGGGACTGATGGAGCAACTCGACCTGCCGAAAGGTGTGCTGAACCTGGTGCAGGGAGCAAGGGAAACGGTGGATGCAATCCTGGAACATCCGGTTATTAAAGGGATCAGCTTTGTAGGCTCTTCGAATGTTGCCAGGTATGTATATTCCAAAGGTGCGGCCAATGGAAAACGCGTCCAGGCACAAGGCGGCGCCAAAAATCCAGTCATCGTACTGCCAGATGCAGATATTGAAATGACATCGCAAATCGTGATCGACAGCGTTTATGGCTGTGCAGGACAGCGTTGTCTGGCGGCTTCCACCATTATCACAGTAGGTGAGCACAAAGACATTACCGAAAGCCTGGTGGAATCTGCGAGAAGCCGGAAGACAGGTTTTGGTCTCGATACAGATGTACTAATGGGGCCGGTAATAACCAGTGAAAGCAAAAATCGCGTCCAGCAGCTCATTGAGAAAGGGGTACATGAAGGGGGACGTTTACTGGTTGACGGACGGAATGCAAAAGTGAATGGATTCGAGCAGGGTAACTTTATCAATCCGACTATTATCGAAGATATCCCGCTCGACGGCGAGCTTGCTTCTACTGAAATTTTCGGGCCGGTCCTCAGTTTGGTACATATTAATACAATCGACGAAGCGATCCGCTTTATCAATTCCGGCAAATATGGAAATATGGCGTGCATCTTCACAAGCAGCGGTTCCAGCGCACGCAAGTTCCGTCACGAAGCAGAGGCTGGTAACATCGGGATCAACATCGGCGTAGCTGCTCCGGTTGCCCAATTCCCATTTTCAGGCTGGAAAGAGAGCTTCTACGGCGACCTCCACGGTCAGGGGAAACACGCTGTCGAATTCTTCACCCAAACCAAAGTGGTGATAGAGCGCTGGCTGAAAGAATGGAACAGGAAATTCTAAAAAACAAAAATCATTCATCAATCCATACCCGTCGACTTAAGTCGACGGCAAGGTTATATTCAAATGACAAAAAAACTTAAGACTGGTGTGATTGGATTGGGCCGGATTGGCCAGATCCACCTAAGTAACCTGGTGCACCATATGCCAGATGCGGAAGTGATTATTGCCTCGGATGTATCGGAGGCGTCGCATGATTTTGCGAGAAACCTGGGTGTAAGAGAAGTAACGACCGACGCTTACGATGTGATCAACCACCCGGATGTGGAAGCTGTAATCGTTTGCTCCCCTACTCCGTTCCACGTTCCATATACCGTGGCGGCAGCGCAACAGAAAAAGCATATTTTTTGTGAAAAGCCCCTGGATGTAACTCTGGAAGCGATTCAGGCCGCGGAGAAAGCGGTGAATGAGAATGGGGTAAAGCTGATGCTGGGGTTCAATCGCCGTTTTGATGCCAACTTCAACAATGTAAGAACGCTGGTTGAGGCTAACAAAATTGGAGACCCGCACATACTTCGCATTACCAGTCGCGACCCTGCGCCTCCTCCTGTTGAATACCTGAAAATATCGGGCGGTATATTCCTGGATATGTCAATCCACGACTTTGATATGGCGCGGTACATCGTGGGCAGCGAGGTAAAAGAGGTTTTTGTAAAAGGAGATGCGTTAATCCATCCGGAGATCCGTGAGTTTGGTGATATCGATACTGCTGTCATCGTTCTGACATTTGAAAACGGCGCAATTGGCGTGATCGACAATAGCCGAAAGGCAGTTTACGGGTACGACCAGCGACTGGAAATTTTCGGCTCAAAGGGAATGGCCAAAGCGGAAAACAACACGACAGACACATTGATCCACTTCGATAGCAATGGCGGCCACAGTTCATTACCGCTGCATTTCTTCCTCGAAAGGTATGAAACTGCTTACCGCGTTTGCCTTAAATCTTTCATAGATTGCGTGCTGAATGACAAACCCTCCCCTGTCGATGCGCACGATGGACTGATGGCAACTGCGATTGGCATTGCAGCAATGCGGTCACTTACAGAAGGCAGAAGTGTAAAAATGAGTGAGGTGTTGGAGATGGCAGAGGCAAGAGCAGTTTGACATTCTTTTGTCATTTATGGTCACATGTGGTCATATATTGTAAGCAGTCATTTTCGTAGATCAACAAAGACTCACGAACAACAAATGCTAACAATTGACCACCAATGACCCATATTTTACCCTAACCCTTGATACCCGAATGTCCACTACCGGATTGCAAGCGCTGGATTATGTTGTATTCTTTATTTATCTGATAGGCGTTTCAGCTTACGGATATTGGATATACAAGAAGAAAACCGCAAAAGAAGTCAGTTCAACAGATTATTTCCTTGCCGAAGGTTCTCTCACATTCTGGGCAATTGGCGCGTCCATTATCGCTTCCAATATCTCTGCCGAGCACTTTATCGGTATGTCAGGTTCGGGGTTCGCGATCGGATTGGCTATTTCCTCCTATGAATGGATGGCGGCGGCTTCGCTGATTGTGGTTGCGGTTTTTATCCTGCCGGTTTATCTCAAAAACAAGATTTACACGATGCCGCAGTTTCTTCGCGAGCGGTATAATCCTACCGTCGCGACGATTATGGCGGTTTTCTGGCTGTTGTTATATGTTTTTGTAAACCTGACTTCGATCCTGTACCTCGGGGCGCTGGCGCTGGAAGTTACTGCCGGACTGGATTTCAATTACGCTATCATCGGACTGGGGATTTTCGCTGTAATCATCACCATCGGAGGGATGAAAGTGATTGGGTATACCGATGTAGTTCAGGTGGTTGTACTTGTACTGGGCGGGCTTGCCACTACTTATCTTGCATTGGACCTTGTTTCAACGCATTTCAACAAGCCAGGGATTTTTAATGCACTCGGATTATTACGCGAGCAGGCCGATTCGCATTTTCACATGATTTTGCCAAAGGAAAACCCCTTTTACAAAGACTTACCAGGCTTGACGGTTATTATCGGTGCAATGTGGATCAATAACCTGGCTTACTTTGGTTGTAATCAATACATCATTCAACGAAGCCTTGGGGCTGATTTACTTACCGCGCGCAAGGGTATCCTGTTTGCTGCCTTACTTAAATTATTGATCCCGATCATTGTAGTTATCCCGGGCATCGCTGCTTTTGTTTTATATCAAAATGGCATGTTCCAGCAGGAAATGCTGGATGGCGCCGGTGTTGTAAAGCCCGACCATGCATATCCTGTTTTGCTCAACCTATGGCTGGCTTGAAAGGAATGGCATTTGCGGCACTTACCGCGGCGATTGTAGCTTCACTGGCAGGAAAAGCAAACAGTATCTCGACCATATTTACGCTCGACATTTACAAACAATACATTGCACCAAATGCTTCTGAAAAACAGTTGGTTCGGGTTGGTCGCTATACCATTTACGTGGCAATGGCGATCGGGGTACTGATCGCCCCTCAGCTGCGCGTGCTTGACCAGGCTTACCAGTTTATCCAGGAATACAGCAGCTTCATTACCCCGGGCGTTTTCGCGATTTTTATTCTTGGAATGTTCTGGAAAAGAACAACTTCCGCAGCCGCGCTAACAGCCGCATTGCTCACTATTCCGCTATCGACCGCCGGGAAGTTCCTGGCACCGGAAGTACCTTTTCTCGATAGAATGGGCTACATATTCCTGATACTCTGCGCAATTATTGTTGCAGTTACACTCGCCGATCCCAAAAGCCGGAACAATCCGAAAGGCCTGAAAATAGAAAAATCCATGTTCATGCCCGGCCAAAGCTTTGTAATTGGTTCGATATTGATTTGTGGGGTTATAGCGGCGTTGTATGCGGTGTTTTGGTAGACTTCGGCGGTTGGCCGTCGGCTATCGGCTAGGCTCAATACTAAATTAATAATCTGATCAAAAAAGGCCGAAGGCCGAAGGCCGAAAACCGAAAGCCGACAGCCAGAAAAAAAATGCTCCTAACCACAAAACAACTCTTCGCCCAATGCTACTCCCGCTATGCTATCCCTGCGGTGAATGTGTTTTTCATGGAGGAAATCCACGGTCTGTTTGCGGCGGCGCAGGAAGCTCAGGCACCGTTTATTGTTCAGACGACGCCTTTTGCAAGAGATTATGCGCACCCCGAAATGCTACTCTCAATGATTGGCGCCGCCGCACGGATCTACCCGGATGTAACCTACGCCATTCACATGGACCATGGGTATGAAAAACATATCTTCGATGCCATTGAAAAAGGCGGCTACACTTCCGTGATGATCGACGCTTCGCATGATAGTTTCGACAAGAATGTAGCGAGAACCAGAACCGTGGTGGAAAAAGCGCACGCGAAAAATATCAGTGTGGAAGCCGAATTAGGCGTTTTAGCAGGCGTCGAAGATGATCTGACAGTCGATGCGGCGCATTCTTTTTACACAAATCCGCAAGAAGTAGTTGATTTTGTAAATGCGACGGATTGTGACAGTCTGGCTATTGCAGTAGGTACCAGCCACGGGGCCTACAAATTCTCGGGCGGACAAGGTTTGCAGTTTCACATTCTGGAAGAAATCCAGAAAAGACTGCCCGGCTTTCCGCTCGTTTTGCACGGAGGCTCCAATGTGATCCCGGAGGTAATTACGCGGATCAATGCGGCAGGCGGCAAGCTCAAAACCGATGCAAAGGGAGTCCAGGAAGAAGAGGTAAAAAAAGCTATTCCGCTGGGTATCTGCAAGATCAACATTGCTACGGATACGCGGCTGCTCTGGACCATGGTAAACCGCGAGTTTTTCCGGGACCGTCCCGACGAATTTGCCCCAACCACACCAGGAAAGCAGTTTATGGAAGAATACAAGCAGTTTATGCTGAAAAAATTTGCGCTTTTCGGCTGCACAGACAAGGCCGGAGAATTTAAGAACATCAACTCCTGAACCAGATTCAGAAAATTTTAGGATTATGACCAGAAGACTTACAGTAGCCCAGGCTACGATTACATTCCTGAAAAATCAATATATCGAGCGCGACGGCGTGGAGGTTCCCTATTTTGGAGGCTGCTTCGGCATTTTTGGTCACGGGAACGTGGCCGGTCTGGGGCAGGCTTTGCAGGAAAATCCGGACTTCCGGTATTACCAATGCAGGAATGAACAATCCATGGTACATACCGCTGTTGCTTATGCCAAAGTAAAAAACAGGCTGGGCGCATTTGTTTGCACCACTTCAATTGGACCGGGCGCAACCAATATGCTCACCGGCGCGGCGCTCGCGACGATCAACCGGCTGCCTGTGCTGTTGTTACCTGGCGATATCTTCGCGACGCGGGAGCCTAACCCGGTTTTACAACAATTGGAAAGTGCTTCTACGCAGGATATTTCAGTTAATGATTGTTTTAAACCCGTTTCAAAATACTGGGACCGCATTAATCGCCCGGAGCAGCTGATTTATTCTCTACCCGAGGTAATGCGCGTGCTTACTTCCCAAGCCGAAATGGGCGCGGTGACATTGTCGATGCCGCAGGATGTGCAAACGCACGCTTATGATTTTCCTGAGTCCCTTTTTCAAAAGAAAGTGTGGCACGTAGGTCGGCCACGACCCGATGTTACAACTGTGCAAAAAGCCGCTGAATGGATCAGAGCGAGCAAAAATCCCGTGATTGTGGCAGGTGGTGGTACCATTTACAGTGGCGCAACTGATACATTACACGAGTTTGCCAGCAAAACCGGCATTCCCGTTGGGGAGACTTTCGCGGGTAAAGGCGCAGTGCGCTACGACGCGCCATACAGCATTGGCGGGCTGGGCGCGACGGGTACCAAGTACGCGATTGAAATCGCCAATGAAGCCGATCTGGTGATTGGTATCGGTACGCGATACAGTGATTTTACAACGGCTTCCAAGTCTATTTTCAAAAACCCCGAGGTTAAGTTTATCAATATCAATATCTGCGAATTTGACGCATTCAAACATGCGGGGTTACCAGTTACGGGTGACGCGAAGGTTGTTCTGGAAGAGATCTCGGAGCTGATCGGCGACTATGAGGTGTCGGCAGAATACCGCCAGCGTGTTGCTGATATGAACAAAGCCTGGGACGATGAAGTCACGCAAATTTACCTCGACGGCAACAGTACCACGCCGCCGATCGATCAGGCAATTGTAATCGGAACGCTCAACAGCTTTATGGACGATCGCGACGTGATGATCAATGCGTCTGGCAGCGCTCCGGGCGACCTGCATAAACTGTGGCGCGCCACCGATCCCAAGAACTTCCACCTCGAATACGGATACTCTTGCATGGGCTATGAAATCGCGGCTGGTTTGGGTGCAAAAATGGCTGATCCGACGCGGGAAGTGTACGTGATTTGCGGCGATGGTGGCTATCTGATGAACAATAATGAGATTGTTACAGCAATCCAGGAGGGTGTGCGGTTTACGATCCTGCTTTTGAACAACAACGGTTTTGCCAGCATCGGTGGACTTTCGGAAAGCATTGGCAGTGAGCGCTTTGGAACCATGTATCAGTACAGGGAAGAGAATTCCGGGCAGCTATCCGGTGGTTTCCTGCCGGTTGATTTGGCTAAAAATGCAGAGAGTCTGGGCGCAAACGTGATCAAAGCGACTGACAAGGATTCCCTGGAAGCTGCATTGGCCGCCTCGAAGACGAGCGACAGGGTTACCGTTATTTACATTGAAACAAGTTTGTACCGGACCGTAAAAGGCTACCACGCGTGGTGGGAAGTCCCGATAGCAGAAGTATCGACTTCTGAAAAGGTGCAGCAAGCTTTTGAGACTTATCAGGAGAACAAGAAGACGCAGCGAATTTTTCTTTGAAAGGGGATTAAAGGGAGGAGGGAGGAAAGGGACGAAGGAGGAAGTAAAAAAGTTTTTATTAACAACAATTAATTATAGGATTGGATTGAAGGCGAACGGGCGGAAAGTACTTCCTCCCCTTCCTCCTTCCTCCCTTTCCTCCATATGAAAAAAATGAACTTCGAGAACATCAAACTGGGCGTTGCGCCGATTAACTGGACCAATGACGATATGCCGGAGCTCGGCGGTGAAAATACTTTTGAGCAATGCGTAAGTGAAATGGCGCTGGCCGGCTTTACGGGCTGTGAAGTCGGCAACAAATTCCCGCGCGACATTAATGTACTCAGAAAAGCGCTGGAACTTCGGGGCTTGCAAATCTGCAACCAATGGAACAGTTACGAACTGACCACCAAATCATTTGCAGAAAACAGGAAGAACTTTACTGAGCTCCTTGACTTCCTGGAAGCAATGGGTGCGAAGGTGATCGGCGGAGGTGAGACTGGCAACAGCTGTCAGGGAAGAATGGATGTACCTGTGCTGGAAGGAAAAGGGATGCTGAAAACCAAGGATGAATGGGACAGCTTCACTTTCGGGCTGAATGAACTTGGGAAAATCGCGCGCGACCGCGGGATGAAGCTTGCTTTTCACCACCATATGGGAACGTGCATTCAGACTATCGAGGAAACAGACAGACTGCTTAACGAAACAGATCCTGAAAATGTATTCCTGAATTATGATTGCGGCCACTTCCATTTTGCTGGTGAAAATCCGGTAGAGGCGCTGGCCAAGTACATTGGAAGAACTGCCCACATTCACCTCAAAGATGTTCGGCCTAATGTGTTGCAGCGGGTACACGATGAGCGGCTGAGCTTTTTAACGGCTGTCAAAAACGGTGTCTTCACTGTTCCGGGCGATCCGGAGGGTTGCATTGACTTCCCTTCTCTTTTCGCGATTATCAAAGAAAGCGACTACAAGGGCTGGATCGTACTCGAAGCCGAACAAGACCCCGCAAAAGCAAACCCACTGGAATACGCCATCATCGCACGAAACTTTTTCAGAGGCTTGACTGGGATCTAGTTTGTTACAACCCAGCTTTCCGCCGCGCCTACGCGAAGGATTTTAGTGGCCGTATCGCCACATTTAACAGAATGCATACGTAATACCGATCAGGTTCGTTAATGTAACGCTAAATCTGATCGTGCTTATGACTGGTAGTTTACCTAAAATATAAACCTACTAATATGCTGAATGTTAAAAGATTGAATTTGCTCTACATACTCCTGCCCGCGCTGCTCGCCGCAGGATGCAAGGGGAAGGAAGTGGCGCCGGATATTGAGACTGCTGCTGATTCTACTGCGGGTACCGACTATGTTGCAGTCAACAACTG
The DNA here is from genome assembly GCF_051859145.1 of Dyadobacter sp. Taxonomy (GTDB): domain Bacteria; phylum Bacteroidota; class Bacteroidia; order Cytophagales; family Spirosomataceae; genus Dyadobacter. The sequence goes on along the minus strand of NZ_JBHYGF010000070.1, from coordinate 3,054 downwards.
GCTGTACGAGATCATGGACGATGCCTACTTCTGGTATAAAGAAATGCCCGCCAAAGCCAATCTGGATGCGAGTACTGACCCTTACAAGTACTTTGAAAAGCTCGTATACCAACGCGCCACAGTGGACCGGTTTTCGGGTGTAACCAATGATATTGCCTCATTACAAAATGAGTTCAATGGAATCAGCAAGATCTTCGGGATCAGCTACTCGCTCTCTTACATTGATAATGGAAACTCGAACATTGGTGTGTTCCTGAATTATGTGGTAAAAGGCAGTCCGGCTGCTGCGGCTGGTCTGAAACGGGGCGATATTCTTCTCAAAGTGAATGGTACCCAGCTCACAGCCAGCAATTACGCGACGCTGCTTAATGGTGAAACCATTACACTTACATTGGGACAATTACAGGGTAACTCGATTACAGCCACGACCAATACCGTTTCCATCACGAAAGCAGAGGTTACCGAGGATCCGGTTGCATTCTCTTCCATAATTTCAAAACCGGCCTACGGTAAAACGATCGGGTACCTGGTTTACACCCAGTTTGTGCCGGGAACTGCCGCAGATGAAGAGAAGTATGACAACGAGCTACGTCAGATATTTGCGGATTTCAAAAGTAAAGGGGTGAATGAACTCGTGCTCGATCTGCGCCTAAATTCAGGCGGGTATATCAGCTCTGCCAAAACGCTCGCTTCGTTGATCGGCAAAAACATATCTGCCTCCAAGGTCTTTTATAAAGAGGTTTGGAATGACAAATACAATACATACTGGCAGCGCACGAAAGGTGCTGATGCACTCAACTACAAATTTCAAAGCGAGGCTAACAATATCGGAAATAACCTCAACCGCGTTTTTGTACTTACCTCAAATGGTACTGCGTCGGCAAGCGAGCTCGTGATCAACGGACTTGAACCTTATATGGAAGTGATCACAATTGGTGAAAATACGGCCGGTAAAAACCTCTTCGGTTCGCTGATTAACGACGATCAGAAAAGATGGAACTGGGGTGTATACCTGATGCTCGGCCAGACTGTGAATGCGAATGACAAATCAGATTACGGAACAGTAAATGGTATGACGCCGGATTATCTGACTGAGGATTCGAAAGTACCTTATCTTGCATTCGGCGATGAAAATGAAACTTTGCTACGGAAGGCAATGGACGTAATGGGCATTCCCGCGAGCAGTAACATGCGCGTTGGTGCAACCAAAACGGTGAGCTCATTCCGTAAATCGCTGCGCGACGATCTGCAAGCTCCGCGTAACCTGATGATCCGCACTGAAAAGCCTGCATTGCTCAATTAATGAGCCTTAAAGTTGATAAGATATCGGGAAGGGAGGTCTGGTTATCAGACTTCCCTTTATTTTGAATAAAACAAAAATGCAGGCACCTCACTGATTTGCCTCCATTTGAAGTAATTTTGTTACTGTTCGCTCACGTTCATCGTTTCTGGTTGTGGCTGTTCTATGAGATTCAAATTTCTACCTGTTCTTCTCTTTTTTCTTTACTTCATAGATACTGCGGCTGGACAGTCTGTGAGGCACACATACCGTTTTTACAAAGACCTGCTTGTAGCCCAGCCTGAATGCGGACCGGCACTGACGCCCGTGCAGGCTCTGGGTTCCTGTGCAACCGGTACCACCGGCGGTACTTATCCCGATGACCGGCTCCCCTGCGGCGTACAAAGGACAGTGTACCACAACACGCTCAACTGGGGGCTCTCCTACCCCAATGACGAAGGCGCGATTACCGATAACTATTCCATTCAGATGTACATCAAGGTGACGGATTGGGGTACTACCTGGGCGCGCATTATCGACTTCTCAAACGGCGCACTGGATGAAGGGATTTATTTCAAAAGTACACCGGGATCCGAAGACCGCTGTATTGACTTTTATCCGTCGGGCATTGCCGGGGCTTGTCCGTTTTTCAACAAATCCACCTATTACCTGCTCACATTTACGCGGAACGGACAAACGGGAATCATGGATGTGTATGTCAATAACACACTTTTTACTTCCTATAATGATGCACAAAAGAGGTATGTAGGCAAGGCTGGCTCTCCTATTTACATATTCCGTGACGACAGGCTGAAATCCTGTGAATCGGGCTCCGCTAACTTTGCTTACCTGTCTTTTAGCAATAAATATTTTTCCCAAAGCGACGTAGACGCGGCTTACAAGGATATTTGTTTTGTGGCCAATGTAAATACCTACGCCGACTTTTCTATTTCACCAAATCCAAGCTGTGGCTTTCCCAAGAACATCGTGGTTACCTACACTGGAATTATTCCCGCACCGGGAACAGGTTACACTTTCAACTGGGAATGGGGTGGCGCCAAAGTTATCTCAGGATCAGGAATGGGACCTTACGTGGTTAGCTGGGATAGCGGCGGTTCAAAGGATGTTGCCCTGACAGTGGTCAACAATGCCTGCGGGAACTTCCTTTACAACCGAAAACAAGCTGTGATCAGTACGCTGGACCTGGAAGCTACTTCCTTGTCGGGCACCTGCGAAACCGGGAGTGGCGGCAAAATCACATTGAACGGAAGCAAAGGTGTTGAACCCTACCAATATTCGCTCGATTCGGTCAACTACCAGACGGATCCCGTGTTTGTAGTTCCAACAGGAAGTTACCGCGTGTTTGTAAAAGACCAGAACGAATGCACCGTTGCCAAAACCGTCGCGGTGGATTTCAAAAGTGATATCAACCTGAGTGTAAATGCGGATACAGTTGTTTGCGCAGGCGAGTCGGTGGCATTATCAGCAACCGGAAATGGCGAGCGTTTCTCCTGGTCTCCCGCTGATGGGCTGGATAATCCGCTATCCAATGCGCCAACAGCAAGCCCGGCAGGCAGCACGCAGTACATCGTAACTGCCACCAAAGGTTTTTGTACAGTCTCGGACACAGTGCGCGTGGAGGTGCTGCCGAACATTCAGGTGAGCGTCACGCCCGATGCGACCATCGAATACAATGTTCCTTTTCAGCTCAGTGCCTCATCGCCGCAGATCCGGAATCTGAACGACGCTACCTTCGCGTGGTTGCCGCCCGACGG